>CAZKWA010000047.1:0-24617 GCA_964556345.1 uncultured Alcanivorax sp. | reverse complement strand
CAAGGCAAGCTCCCACAAACCCAACTCTTCGTAGAAAGGTTCGGCGCCAGCTATGCCCCGGCTGGAGAGAACCTCCCCGCTAAAGCGAGATGAACGAAAAAAAGCCGGCGAGGGGGCGCCGGCTGAGGAAGGATCGCATCGCGATCGGGGGAAAGCGGAAACGTCGAGGCGGTCAGGCCGCCTCGTCCAGCGCGTGGGCCACCAGCTCGTCGAACTGCTCCAGGAACTCACGGTTATCGTGGTCCCAGGGGTGGAAGCCGGGCTTGAACCAGTCCAGCCACGCCTTGGCGCTGTGGCGGAAAATGCCTTTCTTGCCGACGCTGTGGCGCAGCACCGCGCGCCAGCCCTTACGGTCGAACAGGCCACCGCTGACGCGCACGTTGTGCAGGTAGAACGGCAGGAACAGGGCGAAGAACACACTGGTGGAGAACACCAGTGACACGCTGCGCAGGGCATAGGCGCCGGCCTTGTCGTCGCCGCCCACCGCCACGCGGTAGACATCGAAGGCCACGGCTTTATGCTCGGTCTCTTCCAGGGCGTGCCAGTTCCAGATGGCGCGGTAGCCCTCGTCGGAGCCCTCCATGATTTCCGGCAGGCTCAGCAGCCCGTCGGCGAGAATCGCGGTAAGGTGCTCCAGGGCCACGGTGTTGGCCAGTTGGAAAGAGGCCGGGGTGTATTTCTGGACCGCCTTGAGCAGTTCGTCCACCAGGCGTTCCTGGGCTTCGATGGGCACGCCCGCGTCATTAACGAAGCCGTTGTACTCTTCGTGCTCGCGGCCGTGCATGGCTTCCTGGCCGATGAAGGCGGTCACCGCCTTCTTCAGTTCCGGGTCCTGGACGGCATCGCGATACTGGCGCACGCTGTCGATGAAGAAGCGTTCGCCAACCGGGAAAAACAGGCTCAGGGTATTGAGAAACTGGCTCACGTTGCGCCCATCCTGGTGCCAGGTCAGCGCTTTGCTGGGGTCCAGCTTGAAACGCAGGTTCCGGCGCGTGGGCAGTATGTTGATCGCCATGGTTAAGTACCTCTGATGATTGTTACATTGAGCGATGATACATTCGCTCGCGAAACGAGCAAGTGGCCCTTGGTTAAGGAAGGCATGTCGTGACGGCAAATAAACAAGAAAAGGCAAATCGTTTACTTGAGGCGCTGATCGCCCACCTCAGCGCGTCCCTGGACCCGGACCGCGCGGACGACTGGCTGGAGCAGGAACTGGACTATCTGCTCGACAAAGCCGGCACGGTGCGTCTTGGCGAAGCGGTGACCGCCGAGCAGATCGGCACCACGGTGCGCAAGTACGCGGTGCAGATGGAATTGGGCGGCGGCATCCCGGAGCTGGTGGGCGAGATGGTGGACCGTCTCTATAACCACGGGATTCAGGCGGAGCGCCGCATCGGCGAGGTGGTGGACGAGGCCACGGTGGCGGCGCTGGTCGACAAGGTGCTGGAAATTCCGCTGTCCCGGCGGGGCGTGGGCTGGCTGAGCAGCAACCCGGTGCTGCTGGCGTTGCTCGCCGGCGGCGCCCATCTGGGCCTCAAGACCTGGCTGCATCAGGGCATCCCCGACAGCCTGCGGGGCCTGGTGGGGCGGCGGTTGCCGCCGCGCTGGCGCGCCAGCCTGGAGTTGCGTCTGCAGGAGTGGCTGCTGGAGCGCACCGCGGCGCTGCTTTCCGACCCCTGGCTGTACAGCGACGACAATCTCGGTGAGCTGCGCGAACTGGTGCTGGTGGCCTGGCAGGACTTTTCCGAGCGCCCGGTGACCGAGCTGCGCGAGCTGCTCAGCAGCGAGGACATTCAGGAACTGTTCGTGATCGGCTACGACTTCTGGCGCGAGTTCCGCCACAGCGATTATTTCGCCACGCTGCTGGACACCGGCATCAACGCGTTCTTCGAAAAGTACGGGGACACCACCCTGCGTGATCTGATCGACGAGGTGGGCATTGAACGTGACGACCTGCTCGATGACGCGCGCCGTTTCGCGCCGCCGGTGCTGCGTTTGCTGCGCGAGCGGGGCCTGCTCGACGACTGGCTGCGCCGCCATCTGGCGCCGTTCTTCGAGAAGCCGGAAACCCTGGCGATGCTCGACGACTGATCAGGCGGGGCCGTCGCCGGCCCGGCTGCCCAGCTGGCGGGTGAGGATCTCGTGGAGCTCGTCCTCGGGCACCGGCCGGCTGATCAGGTAACCCTGGATACTGTCGCAACCCATGTCGCGCAGAATGTTCAGGTGCTCGTCGGTTTCCACCCCTTCCGCCACCACGCTCATGGTCAGGCTGTGCGCCATTTCGATAATGGCCCGGGTGATGGCCGCGTCGTCCGGGCTGTGCGCCAGATCGGTGATGAAGGTGCGGTCGATCTTGAGGGTGTCCACCGGGAAACGCTTCAGGTAATTCAGCGACGAATAACCGGTGCCGAAGTCGTCCAGGGACAGGCCCACGCCCCGCGCCCGCAGCCGCTCCAGCAAGGCGATGTTCTGGTCCATGTCTTCCATGATCAGACTTTCGGTCAGCTCCAGTTCCAGCAACTCCGCCGGCAGACCGGTGAGCGACAGAATCCGGTCCACCACGTCCGCCAGGTTGCCCTTGCGGAACTGATGGGCGGACAGGTTCACCGATACGCGGATGTCCCCCAGGCCCCGTTCATGCCAGTGCCGGGCCTGGCGGCAGGAGCGTTCCAGCACCAGCTCGCCGATCGCCGAAATCAGGCCGGACTCCTCCGCCAGGGGGATGAACTCGGACGGCGGCAACAGGCCCATGGTCGGGTGCTGCCAGCGCACCAGCGCTTCCACCGAGGAAATGCGGTTGTCGGCCAGGTCCATCTTGGGCTGGTAATGCACCACGAACTCGTTTTTGAAGATCGCCTTGCGCAGGCTGGTTTCCAGCGCCAATTGTTCCACCGAGGCCATCTGCATGCCGGTGCGGTAGAACTGAAAGTTATTGCCGCCGCTGCGCTTGGCCTGGTGCACCGCCATTTCCGCCTGGTTGATCATCGACTGGGCTTCCTGCCCCGGGTTGGGGAACACGCTGATACCGATGCTGGCGCCCAGCAGCAGTTCATGGCCGTCGATCAGGAACGGCTTTTTCATCATGTTGATTAGCTTCTGGCAGAGCACGCCGATCTGCGCTTCGGCGCCGCAGTTTTCCAGCACCAGGGTGAATTCATCGCCGCCCACCCGGGCCAGGTTTTCGTCGCTGACCCCGCAGCGGCAGATGCGTTCGGCGGCCAGCTTGAGCAGGCGGTCGCCGATCTCGTGGCCGAGGCTCTCGTTGATCGGTTTGAAACGGTCCAGGTCGATCATCAGCAGCGCGGCTTTTTCCCGGTTCAGCCGCGCCAGGGTCAGCGCGCGTTGCAGCCGTTCGCGAAACAGCGCCCGGTTGGGCAGGCCGGTGAGGCGGTCGTAATTGGAAAGGAACTGCACTCGCTCCTCGGCTTCCTTGCGCGAGGTGAGGTCGGAGAGCATGCCCACATAGCGGATCACCCGTTGTTTCTCGTCCAGCACGCTGCTGATCTGCAGCCACTCGGGAAACGGCTCGCCATTGCGGCGCCGCTCGTTGATTTCACCTTCCCAGAAGCCGGTGCGGCGCAGCGCCAGCGTGATGGACCGGTAGGTGCTGCGGTTGCGATCAATGTGATCGGTGTCGGCGATGGTGCGGCCCAGCACGTCCTGCTCCGGGTAGCCGGTGATCTGCTCGAAGCGGGCGTTCACCGCCAGGAACTGGAAGTTTCGGTTAAGGATAAAAATACCTTCCGGGGCGTTCTCGAACACCGTCGCCGCCAGCCGCTGCTGTTCCTGCGCTTCGCGGGTGGCGGTGATGTCCCGGCGGGTGCCGATCATGCGCATTGCCCGGCCCTTGTCGTTCCATTCCACCACGCGGCCCTCGTCCTCGATCCAGCACCAGGGCCCCTCGGCGTGGCGCAGCCGGTAAATGGCGTGGTAGCGGTCGGTCTCCCCCTTGAAGTGGGAGACCATGGCGCGGCGGATGGTGGGAAAGTCGTCCGGGTGCACCAGCTGCTGCAGGTCACCGAAGAAGTTACGGAAGTATTCGCTCTCGTAGCCGAGCAGGCGGTCAAAATTGGTGTGGTAATTGGTGCCGGTCACCAGATTCCAGTCCCACAGGCCAATATTGCTGGCGTCCAGCGCCAGTTGCAGCCGTTCGCCGGTGGCGCTCAGTTCCCGGTTGGCCTGTTCCAGGGCCCGCGTGCGGTCGCTGACCATGGACTCCAGCCGGTCGTTGGCTTCCTGCAGGCGCCGGCGGGCTTCTTTACGCTCCATGATTTCATCGGCGAGCTTCTCGTTGAGTGCCTCGGCGTTGGCCCGGGCCCGGTCAAGATAGTCGATCAGGGCGGTATTGCTGATCTGCAGGTCCAGCGCCTGATGGGTGGTCAGGTTGATGCGGCGGGCGGCGACGAACAGGAAGGCGCCGGTGGCCACCAGCATGGCCGCCAGAGCCGGCTCGTTGTCGTTGGCCAGCATCAGTTGCAGGCACGCCGGCGCCAGCAGACACACCTGGTACAGCAAGACCGTGGGCAGATGGCTGCTGTAGGCCGACAGCGCCAGGATGCTCAGACCGGTGCCCAGACTGCTCATGGTGAGCTGGGCGTAGAGCATCGACTCGGAGAGCAAGGTGTCGGTGGGATTGAACAAAAAACCGCCGATGCCCATTGTCACCGAGGTGGCCAGCACGGTCAGGGACACCTTGCGCAGGTCGGCCCGGTCGCCGTGGCTCAGCGGCTTGCCAAGCAGCAGCCAGCTGACACGGGCAAGGATCAGCGTCATCACCGCCAGCGCCCACACCAGCAAGGTCGCGCGCGGCACCGGCGAATCCCAGTAGGCCCAGGTCGTCGCGATCACCGCCAGGCCCTCGAGCACGTTCATGCCCTTGATCCCGGACAGGAGGTGCTGGCACTGGGCGCGGGTCACGGCCTGTTGCTGCTTGCTTGGTTGTGACTCGGATGCTGTCGACACGGGTTATGGTTCCAGGCTCGGAGCCTTGGGCGCCGGTAAATAAGTCGCTCCCGTGTGTTGCTCGGGAACCCGAAGGCGGTGCAATGAGACGCCCGGCTTTTTGTCTGGCAGTTTACCCAGCCCCACCGCGAAGGGGAACCGGATCACCGGGGCTGCGTCACAACCTGCCGCGTCGGAGCGGTGGTTCTGTTAAACTCCGCCGCCATGGATGATGTGACTTCCCTTATTGAAGGCCTGAACCCGGATCAGCGCGACGCCGTGACCGCCGAGGACCGCCACCTGTTGGTGCTGGCCGGCGCCGGCTCGGGCAAGACCCGCGTGCTGGTGCACCGTATCGCCTGGCAGATCGCCACCGGCCAGGCCTCGCCGTTCGGCATTCTCGCCGTGACCTTCACCAACAAGGCGGCGGCGGAAATGCGCGGCCGCATCGAGCAGCTTCTCGACATGCCCGCCGGCGGCATGTGGGTGGGGACCTTCCACGGTATCGCCCACCGCCTGCTGCGCGCGCACTGGCAGGAAGCGGGGCTGCCGCAGAATTTCGAGATCATCGACGCCGACGACCAGCAACGCCTGATCAAAAGGGTGATCCGCGAACTGGGGCTGGACGAGCAGCGCTGGCCGTCGCGCCAGGCCACCTGGTTCATCAACGGTCAGAAAGACGAGGGCCTGCGCGCCGCGCATATGGACGTGGCCGGCGGCGATCTGTTCCTGCAAACCATGCAGAAAATCTATCTGGCCTACGAAGAAGCCTGTAACCGCGGCGGCCTGGTCGACTTCAACGAAATGCTGCTGCGGGTGCTGGAGCTGTTCCGCGACAACGACGAACTGCGCGGCCACTACCAGCGCCGCTTCCGTCATATCCTGGTGGACGAATTCCAGGACACCAACTCGATTCAGTACGCCTGGCTGCGGCTGCTGACCAACGCCGATAACGCCGCCACCATCGTCGGTGACGACGACCAGTCCATCTACGGCTGGCGCGGCGCCAAGATCGAGAACATCCACAAGTTCAGCCGTGATTTCCCGGACACCCGCACGGTGCGTCTGGAACAGAACTACCGCTCCACCAGCACCATTCTGAACGCCGCCAACGCGGTGATCAGCTTCAACAGCGACCGGCTCGGCAAGGAGCTGTGGACCGACGGCGGTGAAGGCGATCCGGTGCGCGTCTACGCCGGTTTCAATGAGGTGGACGAAGCGCGCTTCATCGCCGGCAAGGTGGAGAGCCTGGGCCAGCAGGGCATGGCGCGCCGGGAAATGGCGGTGCTGTACCGCTCCAACGCCCAGTCCCGGGTGCTGGAGGAAGCCTTTCTGCAGGCCGGCATTCCCTACCGCATTTACGGCGGCCAGCGCTTCTTCGAGCGCGCCGAGATCAAAAACGCCCTGGCCTACCTGCGCCTGCTCAACAACCGCCGCGCCGATGCCGCCTTCGAGCGCGTGGTCAACACGCCCACCCGGGGCATCGGCGCCAAGACCCTGGAGATCCTGCGCGATCTGGCGCGCCAGCGCGGCGTGCCGCTGTGGGACGCGGCGGTGGCGCTGATCAACGAACGCCTGCTCACCGCCCGCGCCGCCAACGCGCTGCTCACCTTCCTCAAGCTCGTCGATCAACTGGCGGAAGAAACCGCCGACCTGGGTTTGGCGGAAACCACCGAGCACGTGATCGCCGCCAGCGGCCTGCTGGATTACCACGGCCAGGACAAGGGCGAAAAAGCCCAGCAACGCCTCGATAACCTGCGCGAGCTGGTCTCCGCCACCCGTCAGTTCGGCGACGAAGAGGGCGAGGAAGACCCGCTCAGCGCCTTCCTGGATCACGCCGCCCTGGAGTCCGGCGAGGGCCAGGCCGACGCCCACGAAGACGCGGTGCAGATGATGACCCTGCACTCCGCCAAGGGGCTGGAGTTTCCGGTGGTGTTTATTACCGGCATGGAAGAAGGGCTGTTCCCGCACCAGATGTCCTCCGACGATCCGGTGCGTCTCGCCGAGGAGCGCCGGCTGTGCTACGTGGGGCTGACCCGGGCGATGCGCGAGCTCTACCTGACCCACGCGGAAAGCCGGCGTTTGTACGGCAACGAGACGCTCAACCCGCCCAGCCGCTTCCTGCGCGAAATCCCCGCCGAGCTGGTCGAGGAGGTGCGCGCGCGGGCCGGCTTCAGCCGCCCGCTGGGCGGTGGCGGCGGGGGGCCGCGCCAGCAGGACGCTAATGGTATTGTACTGGGGGCGCGCGTGATGCATCCGAAGTTCGGCGAGGGCACGGTGCTGCATTTCGAGGGCCAGGGGCCCAATGCGCGGCTGCAAATCAATTTCGACGGCGTCGGCACCAAATGGCTGGTCAGCCAGTACGCCCGCCTCGATGTGATCTAACAATAAAACGAATGGGAGAGATTCATGGATCGTCGTAAATTCGTCTCCGCGCTGGGCCTCGGCCTGGGCGCCGCGGCGCTGGCCGGCTGTGGCCAGAACGAAACCGAAAACAAGCAGGCTTCCACCGGCAGCGACAGCACCCCGGCCAAGGCCGCGCCCGCCGAAACGCGGGAATGGAAGCTGGTCACCGCCTGGCCGAAGAACTATCCGGGCCTGGGCACCGGCGCCAACCGCTTCGCCGAGCGCGTCACCGCCATGTCCGGCGGACGTCTGACCATTAAAGTGCACGGCGCCGGCGAACTGGTGCCGGCCATGGGCGTGTTCGACGCGGTGCGCGACGGCAGCGCCGAGATGGGCCATTCCGCCTCTTACTACTGGAAAGGCAAGCACCCGGCCACGCCGTTTTTCACCGCGGTGCCGTTCGGTCTCACCGCCCAGGAGCTGAACA
Organism: uncultured Alcanivorax sp.; assembly: GCA_964556345.1. GTDB lineage: Bacteria > Pseudomonadota > Gammaproteobacteria > Pseudomonadales > Alcanivoracaceae > Alloalcanivorax. The sequence goes on along the minus strand of CAZKWA010000047.1, from coordinate 16,843 downwards.
GCTGGGTCAACTTCGGCGGCGGCCAGGAATTGTGGGATGAGCTGTACGCCGAATTCGGCCTCAAGCCGCTGCCCTGCGGGAACAGTGGCACCCAGATGGCCGGCTGGTTCCGCAAGGAGATCAACAGCCTGGACGACATCAAGGGCCTCAAGATCCGCGCGCCCGGCCTGGCCGGCGAAGTGATGCAGCGTATCGGCGCCACGCCGGTACAGATGCCCGGCGGCGAGGTGTTCACCTCAATGCAGACCGGCGCCCTGGACGCCGCCGACTGGGTGGGCCCCTACAACGATCTGACCTTCGGCCTGCACAAGGTGGCCAAGTATTACTACTACCCCGGTTGGCAGGAGCCCGGCGCCATGCTGGAGCTGATGATCAACAAGGAAAAGTGGGACGCGCTGCCGGAAGACCTGCAGGCGATCGTCAAGAGCGCCGCCGAAGCCGAAAACCAGCACATCTACGACGAGTTCACCGCGCGCAACGCGGAAGCCCTCAGACAACTGGTGGACGAGCACGGCGTGCAACTGCGCCGGCTGCCCGACGAGGTGCTCCAGGCGCTGGAGAAAACCAGCCAGGAAGCGGTGGAGGATCTGGTCGCCGGCAACGACCAGGCGCGTCGGATCTATGAGTCCTATCGCGGGTTCCGGGATTCGATGGTGTCCTATATTTCGGTCGCCGAGCAGTCCGCGCTCAACGTCCGTTCCATGGTCCTGGGCCAGCAGGCGCCGTAAGGCGCCTTGCGGGCTTCAGTCCCTGGGCACCGAGCGGGTACGGCCGTTCTCGTCGATGGCGACGAAGGTGAAATGCCCCTCGGTGACCTTGGCCAGGCCGCCTTCATCCTCGACGATCCACACTTCCACCAGGATCTGCATGGAGCTGCGGCCGATGTCCTGCATCCGCGTGTAGCAGCTCACCACCGCCCCCACCGGCACCGGCCGCAGGAACGCCATCGAGTCGATCGCCACCGTGGCGACCCGGCCCTTGGCGCGGGCCCGCGCGGTGACCGCGCCGGCCAGATCCATCTGCGACACCAGCCAGCCGCCGAAAATATCGCCGTTCCAGTTGGCGTTCTCGGGCATGGCGATGGTCTGCAGGGCCAGCGTGCCTTGCGGTTGAGGAATGTCGTCGTTGGTCATGTCTTGTTATCCATATAAGAGCCCCGGCAGCCAGGTGGCCAGTTCCGGGAACAGCGCCAGGATGCCGAGCATCGTCAATTGAATCAGGATAAAGGGTATCACGCCTTTATAGATCTGCGAGGTACGCACTTCCGGCGGCGCCACGCCGCGCAGGTAAAACAGCGCGAAGCCGAACGGCGGCGTCAGGAACGAGGTCTGCAGGTTGAGCGCGATCATCACCCCCAGCCACACCGGGTCCACGCCCATCGCCAGCAGCACCGGCCCCACGATCGGCACCACCACGAAGGTGATTTCCATGAAATCGAGGATAAAGCCGAGCAGGAACACGATCAGCATCACCACCAGGGTGGCGCCCAGCACGCCGCCGGGCAGGGCGTCGAACAGGTGCTCCACGGTCTCGTCGCCGCCGAACGCCCGGAACACCAGCGAGAACAGGCTGGCGCCGATCAGAATCATGAACACCATGGCGGTGACCCGGGTGGTGCTGCGCACCGTTTCGCGCAGAATGTGCCGGTCCAGGTGGCGGCCGAGGACCGCCAGCATCAGGGCGCCGAAGGCGCCCACGCCGGCGGCTTCGGTGGGCGTCGCCAGACCGGTGAGGATTGACCCCAGCACCGCGGTGATCAGCAGCAGCGGTGCCACCAGGCCGCCCAGCAGAGAGACGTTTTCGGGCACGCCTTCGGCGGTTGCCTGCTCCCGTTTCATGGCCGGCGCCTGCTCCGGGCGCAGGGTGCTGATCACCACCACGTAAAGCAGATACATACCCACCAGAATCAACCCGGGCACCAGCGCGCCGACGAACAGATCGCCCACCGACACGGTATCCAGGGACCAGGCCCCTTGGCGCAATTGCGCCTCCTGGTAGGCGGTGGAGAGCACGTCGCCGAGCAGCACCAGGGCGATGGACGGCGGGATGATCTGCCCCAGGGTGCCGGTGGCGCAGATCAGCCCGGTGGCCAGCCCCGGGTTATAGCCGTGGCGCAGCATGGTGGGCAGCGACAGCAGCCCCATGGTCACCACGGTGGCGCCGACGATGCCGGTGCTGGCGGCCAGCAGCGCCCCCACCAGCACGATCGCCAGGCCCAGACCGCCGGGGAACACCGCCAGCAGGCGCCCCATGCTGGCCAGCAGGCGCTCCGCCACCCGGGATTTCTCCAGCATCACCCCCATGAAGACGAACAAGGGCACCGCCATCAGGCTGGTGTTCTCGATGATGCCGAACAGCCGCCCGGGCAGGAAGGTCAGGTCGCTCATGCTCAGGCTGCCGCCCAGCAACCCGCCGGCGGCGAACATCAGCGCCACGCCGCCCAGGCAGAACGCCACCGGGTAGCCGCTCAGCAGGGTCACGCCCACGGCCACGAACATCAGCAGCGGAATCAACTCCATGCGTCACCCTCGTCTTCGAGATCCTCGCGCGGCGGCGTGGCGCCGGCCAGCGTCAGACCGTGGCGGATCAGCTCCGCCACCGCCTGCAGGGTGAGCAGGGCGGGCAGCGCCAGCAGCAGGCTCTTGAGCAGGAACACCAGGGGCAGGCCGCCGTTGTCGGAGCGTTCCAGACCGGCCCAGCTGCGCAGCACATACTGGAAACTGAGGCCGAAAATGGCCGCGCACACCGGCAGCAGCAGAAACAGGGTGCCCAGCACATTGACCAGCGCCCGCTTGCGCGGGCTGAAGTGCTGATAAAACACGTCCACCCGCACATGTTCGTCCAGGGCCAGGGCGTAGGCGGCGCCCAGCATGAACAGCGAGCCATGCAAATAAATGAGGCTCTCCTGGAGGGCGATATTGCCGATGCCGAAGCCGTAGCGCAGCACCACCACCAGGACCATCAGCAGCACCATGGCCAGCGAAAACCAGGCGCACAGGTGCCCGACGCCGCAGGTGAAGGCGGTCAGGCGCTGTTGCCAGCGTTTCAGGTGCTGCAGGCGTTGTCGGGTCAAAATGGCCTCGCCGGGGGTCTTGGATGCGGCGCGATTATACGGATGATGGGCGCCCGGGTCAGCAAAACCGCCACGGGGAGCGGCTTCGCGGGGCCCGACGGGTGCGCAAACCGTCCCGGTTATGTAATGTTGCTGTCATATTCCGCCTCTAGCATGCGTGATGCCTGAAGAGAAGAAGCCGGGTTGGGACCAACGCCGGCGCCATGCAACCAGGAGGCTAACAGTGAAATTTCAAATGAAAGCGACTCTCGTCGGCGCCGCCGCCGCCGTGGCCCTCGCCAGTGCCCCGGCCACCGCGATCGCCCGTGACACCATTTCCATCGTGGGTTCCTCCACGGTATACCCGTTCGCCACCACCGTGGCCGAGCGTTTCGGTCGTGGCGGCAACCCCACGCCGAAGATCGAATCCACCGGTTCCGGCGGCGGCCTCAAGCTGTTCTGCCAGGGCATCGGCACTCAGCATCCGGACATCACCAACGCATCCCGCCGGATGAAGTCTTCCGAGTTCGAGATGTGCCAGAGCAACGGCGTTAAAGAGATCACCGAAGTCGTGGTCGGCTACGACGGCATCGTCATCGCCAACTCCGTGGAAGGCGAGAAGCTCGACCTGTCCAAGCGCGATATCTTCCTGGCGCTGGGCAAGGAAGTGCCGGATCCCAAGGGTGGCGAGAAGCTGGTGCCCAACCCGTACAAGAAGTGGAGCGAAGTGAATTCGGACCTGCCGGACACCGAAATCGAAGTGCTGGGCCCGCCGCCGACCTCCGGCACCCGCGACGCCTTCAACGAGCTGGCCATCGAAGGCGGCTGCAAAACCTTCGACTGGATCGCCGCCATCAAGAAAGAAGACAAGTCCAAGTACAAGTCCATCTGCCGCAGCATCCGTGAAGACGGCGCCTACGTGGAAGCCGGCGAGAACGACAACCTGATCGTGCAGAAGCTGGGTTCCAACCCGCAGGCGCTGGGTGTGTTCGGTTACTCCTTCCTGGATCAGAACCGTGGCAAGGTACAGGCCGCCACCATCGAAGGCGTTGAACCGCGGATGGAAACCATCGCCAGCGGCGACTACCCGGTATCCCGCTCCCTGTTCTTCTACGTGAAGAAAGCCCATGTGGGCGTGGTGCCCGGCATCGAAGGCTACATCAAGGAATTCACCAGCGAACGCGCCTGGGGCCCGGACGGTTACCTGGTGGACAAAGGTATGATTCCGCTGCCCGACGACATGCGCGCCAAGATGGCCAAGCAGGCGCAAGGCCTGAAGAGCATGACCGGCAAGGAACTGTAAGACAGGAAGTGCGCTGACGCACGGACGCGTGGCAAACCGAGCCCGGTGGCCTTGAGCCACCGGGCTTTCTTCGCCCGGAAGGGCACCGATACATCCGGTTTTTTCTCTCAAACCCCAGGTTTGCGCGAGAAAATCACTCACTCGGAGTTGTTGGCATGCAAACAGGCAACCTCTTGTTGCTGTTGGTCGCCATGGTGGCGGCGGCCTACTACATAGGCTGGCAAAGGTCCCTGGCCCAGGCGCGCCCCCTGGGTGGTATACGCCACCTGCAGTCCTTGCCGTTCTACTACGCCATGCGGGCGGCCCTGTGGTGCGCGATTCCGGCGTTGGTGGTGCTCGGCGCCTGGCTGATCTTCGACGACGCCATCATTCGCAGCACGGTGATGATGAGCCTCCCTGAAGAGTTGCGACCGGCCACCGAGGGTGGCCGCGGTCTGCTGCTCAGCCAGATCCAGAATGTCGCCAGCGGTGCCCTGCCGGCGGGCTCGGTCGGCCCCGAAATCCGCGATGCGGCGGACCGTCTGGTGCGTCTTCGCGGCACCAACACCATGGCGTTGACGGTGGTGTTCATCATTGTCGCCATGCTCGGCGGGGCCTGGGGCTGGCTGAAGATCGCGCCGCAACTGCGCGCCCGCCAGCAGGTGGAGAAGATCCTGCGGGTGCTGTTCATGCTCTGTGCCCTGGTGGCCATTCTGACCACCGTGGGCATCGTGATGTCGGTGCTGTTCGAATCGATCCGCTTCTTCGGCCAGGTGTCGCCGGTGGACTTCCTGTTCGGCACCCAGTGGAGCCCGCAAACCGCGCTCCGCGCCGATCAGGTGGCTTCGGAGGGTGCCTTCGGCGCCGTTCCGTTGTTCATGGGGACCCTGTTGATTTCCGCCATCGCCTTGCTGGTGGCGGTGCCGGTGGGGCTGATGTCGGCCATCTATCTGGCCGAGTACGCGCACGCCAAGGTGCGTGCCGTGGCCAAGCCGCTGCTCGAGATTCTCGCCGGCGTGCCCACCGTGGTGTACGGCTTCTTCGCCGCGCTCACCGTGGCGCCGTTTATCCGTGGTGTGGGTGAAAGCATCGGCCTGGACGTGGCTTCGGAATCGGCGCTCGCCGCCGGCCTGGTGATGGGCGTGATGATCATCCCGTTCGTATCCTCGATTTCCGACGATGTAATCACCGCCGTGCCCCAGGTGATGCGCGACGGCTCCCTGGGCCTGGGCGCCACCAAGTCCGAGACGATTCGCAAAGTGGTGTTCCCGGCGGCGCTGCCGGGGATCATGGGCGGCATTCTGCTGGCCGCGTCCCGCGCCATCGGCGAGACCATGATCGTGGTGATGGCGGCGGGCCTCGCCGCCAACCTGACCGTGAACCCGCTGGAAGCGGTCACCACCGTCACCGTGCAGATCGTTACCCTGCTCACCGGCGACCAGGAATTCGACAGCGCCAAAACCCTGGCCGCGTTCGCGCTCGGCCTGATGCTGTTCATCACCACCCTGGTGCTCAATGTGATCGCGCTGCACATCGTCAAGAAATACCGGGAGCAGTACGAATGAACCGACTGATTTCAAACCGGGAGGCGGCGTAATGAGCGAGACCACGGCGAAAGTACGTCAAAGTCTGGCGCGGCGTTATCGGCAGGAGAAGCGCTTCCAGGCCTACGGCATCCTGTCCATCGGCATCGGCATGATGGCCCTGTTGATTTTGTTCACGGACATTATCGGCAAGGGCCACAGCGCCTTCTTCGAGCACTATATCAAGCTGGAGATCACCCTGGACCGGGACGTTCTGGGGGTCGACGACGCCCGCGATGACGAGCAGCTCAACTACGCCAACTTCGGCGGCGTGATCAAGGCGGCGCTGCGCGAGCGTTTCCCCGGTGTCGACGAGCGCCAGCAGCAGCGTCAGCTTTACGCCCTGGTCAGCAGCGGCGCCAGCTATAACCTGCGCGACGAACTGAAAGCCGATCCGGACTTGCTGGGCGGCACCCGCGAGCTGTGGCTGCTGGCCGACGACGACGTGGATATGTATCTCAAGACGTCGGAGAAAAAGCGTCCGGAAGCGCGTCTCGGCGATCAGCAGAAACAATGGATCGAGGATCTGGAAGCCGCCGGCGACACCGAAAAGCGCTTCAACGCCTCGTTCTTTACCCACGGCGATTCCCGCGAGCCGGAGCTGGCCGGCATCGGCAGCGCCATCGTCGGCTCCTTCCTGACCATGATCATCACGCTGTGCCTGTCGTTTCCCATCGGCGTGGCGGCGGCGATTTACCTGGAAGAGTTCGCGCCGCGCAACAAGTTCACCGACTTCATCGAGGTCAACATCAACAACCTGGCGGCGGTACCGTCGATCATCTTCGGTCTGCTGGGTCTGGCGATTTTCATCAATCTGTTCGGTCTGCCGCGTTCGGTGCCGCTGGTCGGCGGCCTGGTGCTGACGCTGATGACCCTGCCGACGATCATCATCACCAGCCGTGCCTCGATCAAGACGGTGCCGCCCTCGGTGCGCGAGGGGGCGCTGGCCCTGGGCGCCTCCAAGATGCAGGTGGTGCTGCACCATGTGCTGCCGCTGGCGCTGCCGGGCATGCTCACCGGCGCCATCATCGGCATGGCCCAGGCGCTCGGTGAAACCGCGCCCTTGCTGTTGATCGGCATGGTCGCCTTTATCGTCGATATCCCCGGAGGCCCCACCGATCCGTCCACGGTGTTGCCGGTACAGATCTATCTGTGGGCGGACAGCCCCGAGCAGTCCTTCGTGGCCATGACATCGGCGGCGATCATGGTCCTGCTCGCCTTCCTGATCACCATGAATACGCTGGCGGTGGTACTGCGCAAGCGCCTTGAGCGCCGCTGGTAAGGAGAGGAACATGGATACGGCACGAGAACTGGACAACCGCAACCGCGCCGATGATGATGCGGCGAAGCCTTCGATCGACGTGGAAGAAAGGTCAATGCAGGACACTCCCTACCCGGACAAAACCGTGGGCAAGCCGTTCGTGGACGCGCCCAAGATGAGCTTGCGCAACGTGAACGTCTTTTACGCCGACAACCAGGCGATCCACGACGTCAGCCTGGACATCGGCAAGAACGAGGTGATTTCGCTGATCGGCCCGTCCGGCTGCGGCAAGTCCACCTTCCTGCGGTCGCTCAACCGCATGAACGACACCATCGATATCTGCCGGGTGAAGGGCGACCTGCATCTGGAAGACCAGGACCTCTACGATCCCAAACTGGACGTGGTGGAACTGCGCGCGCGGGTCGGCATGGTCTTCCAGAAGCCCAACCCCTTCCCCAAATCGATTTACGACAACGTGGCCTACGGGCCGCGGCTGCACGGTCTGGCGGACAAGAAATACGACCTCGACGAAATCGTCGAGAACAGCCTGCGCAGTGCCGGCCTCTGGGACGAGGTGAAGGACCGTCTGCATTCATCGGGCACCGGCTTGTCCGGCGGCCAGCAGCAGCGTCTGTGCATCGCCCGCACCATCGCGGTGAGCCCGGAAGTGGTGCTGATGGACGAACCCTGCTCGGCGCTGGATCCGATCGCCACCGCCAAGATCGAAGAGCTGATCGACGAGCTCTCCGAGTCCTACACCATCGCCATCGTCACCCACTCCATGCAGCAGGCCGCGCGCGTCTCCCACCGCACCGCCTACTTCCACCTGGGGCGGCTGATCGAGGTCAACGACACCGACACCGTATTCACCAAGCCCGAGCACCAGCTCACGGAAGCCTACATCACCGGCCGCTTCGGCTAAGGCCAACGGGTCCAAGGAGAAAACACATGGATCGCATGCATTTTGGTCAGCACAGCTCCTCCCAGTTCAACGAGGCGCTGGAATCCATCCGCAACCACCTGATGGAAATGGGTGGGCTGGTGGAAAAACAGGTGGTGGACGCCCTCGAAGCGCTGCTGCACGCCGACTCCGCCCTGGCGGAAAAAGTGCTCAACACCGAAGACCGGGTCGACGATCTGGAAATTCAGATCGATGAAGAGTGCGCCCGCGTGCTGGCGCTGCGCCAGCCGGCGGCCTCGGACCTGCGGTTGATCATCGCCGTGTCCAAGGCGGTCTCGGACCTGGAGCGCATCGGCGACGAGTCCGCCAAGATCGCCGCCATGGCGCTGCAACTGGCCCAGGACGGCGAATCACCGCGCGGCTACGTGGAAGTCCGGCACATCGGCAACCACGTGCGCAATATGCTGCGCGACGCCCTGGACGCCTTTGCCCGCTTCGACGCGGACAAGGCCGTGGAAGTGGCCGCCGAGGACACTGAAGTGGATCTGGAGTACCGCTCCGCCATGCGCGCGCTGGTGACCTTCATGATGGAAGACCCGCGCGCCATTTCCCGGGTGCTCAACATCATCTGGTCGCTGCGCGCCCTGGAGCGCATCGGCGACCACGCCCGCAACATCGGCGAGCAGGTGATCTTCCTGGTCAAGGGCACCGACGTGCGCCACATCTCCATCGACGAGATGGAAAAAGAGGTCCGCAAAAAAGACTGACCCCCGCGAAGCCCGCTATGGAAGCGGGCCTGCGGAAGCGATCTGTGCGAGGCACCCTGTGGGAGCGGGCCCCGCCCGCGAAAGGGCGGCTACGCCGCCCGGCAGGATCCCAGAGCCCTTGGAAAGAGGGTTCGTTTCCCCTAATATATCCGTAATTCCGAATATACGAATATAGGCAACCCGCCATGGCCACCACCACTGCCGCCATTACCGCCACCAAGCTCTGCAAATGCCTCGGCGACGACCTGCGCCTGAGCCTGATCTGTCTTATGGACGTGCAGCGCGAGATCTGTGTCTGCGATCTGGTGGACGCCCTGGACGCCCCTCAGTCCACCATCTCCCGGCACCTGGCCCAGCTTCGACAGTGCGAGCTGGTGGTGGCCCGCCGGCAAGGCACCTGGATGCACTATCGCCTCAACCCCGAGTTGCCGAAGTGGGCGCTCACTGTCATCGAAACCCTGGCCGAGCCGGCCCGGGTGCAACTGGACCTGCGCGCCCCGGCGCCGGTCTGCTGTTAAGGGAGACGCCCATGGAACCGCCCCTGAACCTGCTGTTTCTGTGTACCGGTAACTCGTGCCGGTCGATTCTCGGCGAAGCCCTCGCCAACCATCTCGGCGAAGGCCGTATCCGCGCCCGCAGTGCCGGCAGCCAACCCACCGGCCGGGTGCACCCCCGTGCTCTGGCGGTGCTGGAGCGCCACGGCGTACCGGTGGACCGGCCCGCCTCCAAGTCCATGGACGACCTGGAAGGCGAACGCTTCGACGTGATCGTTACCGTCTGCGACGCCGCCGCCGGCGAAGCCTGCCCGGTCTGGCTGTCCGACGCCGCCAAGGTGCACTGGGGCATCCCCGACCCGGCCGGCGCCGAAGGCACCGACGAAGAAATCGACGCCGTCTTCGAGCGCACCTACGAGCGCTTGCGCCACCGCCTGGAAAAGCTGGCGGCGCTGGATCTGAACGACATGAACCCGCTCGGCCTGGTCGCCTCCATGCAGAAGATCCACCGCGAGCTGGGCCAGGACTGATATGCCGTTTTTCGAGCGTTTTCTCAGTGTCTGGGTGGGGCTGGCGATCATCGCCGGCGTCGCCCTGGGGTTGGCGGCGCCGGGTCTGTTCCAGGCGGTGGCCGCCTTCGAGGTGGCCCATGTGAACCTGGCGGTGGCGCTGTTTATCTGGGTGATGATCTTCCCGATGATGATCCAGATCGACTTCGCCGCCATGAAGCGGGTGGGCGACAAGCCCAAGGGCCTGCTGCTCACCCTGGTGGTGAACTGGCTGATCAAGCCCTTCACCATGGCGGCGCTGGGCTGGCTGTTCTTCAAGGTGCTGTTCGCCGACCTGGTGGACCCCCAGACCGGCACCGAGTACATCGCCGGCATGATCCTGCTGGGCGTGGCGCCGTGCACCGCCATGGTGTTCGTGTGGAGCCACCTGACCAAGGGCGACGCCAATTACACCCTGGTGCAGGTGTCGGTGAACGACGTGATCATGGTGTTCGCGTTCGCCCCCATCGCCGCGCTGCTGCTGGGCGTCAGCGACATCACCGTGCCCTGGGACACCCTGGTGCTGTCCACCGTGCTGTACGTGCTGCTGCCGCTGGTGGCCGGGGTCCTCACGCGCCGCTGGCTGAGCGGCCGGGGCGGCGAGGCGGCGGTGGACCGCTTCGTCCACACCCTCAAGCCGGTGAGCATCCTGGGCCTGCTGGCCACCGTGGTGCTGCTGTTCGGCTTCCAGGCGGAGACCATCCTCGCCAGGCCCCAGGCCATCGTGCTGATCGCCATTCCGCTCTTGATCCAGACCTACGGCATCTTCCTGATCGCCTTCGTCGCCGCCCGCAGGCTGCGCCTGCCGCACAACGTGGCCGGCCCGGCCTGCCTGATCGGCACCTCCAACTTCTTCGAGCTGGCGGTGGCGGTGGCGATCAGCCTGTTCGGGCTGTCCTCCGGCGCCGCCCTGGCCACGGTGGTGGGCGTGCTGGTGGAGGTGCCGGTGATGCTGTCGCTGGTGGCCATCGTCAATCGCACCAAACACTGGTTCGAGGACGGCGGTTAACAGTGAACAGTTAATAGTGAACAGCTAAAACCAAAAGCGCTGAAGTCAAAACCATGAAAGATCTTTCTAATCTCGACAACGGCTGCTTCCAGGTTCCCAGCGTTGACCGCGTGTTCCAGGATCAGCCATCCAGTCACAAACCCCGGATTCTGTTGCTGTACGGGTCCCTGCGGGCGCGCTCGTTCAGCCGCCTGGTGGTGGAGGAGGCGGCGCGTCTGCTGGAGGCGATGGGCGCCGAAACGCGGGTTTTCGACCCGCGCGGGCTGCCGCTGCCGGACGCCGAACCGGCGGAGCACCCCAAGGTCCAGGAACTGCGCGAGCTGGCGCAATGGTCCGAGGGCATGGTGTGGTGCTCGCCGGAGCGCCACGGCGCCATGACCGGCATCATGAAGGCGCAGATCGACTGGATACCGCTGGCGCTGGGCGGCGTGCGCCCCACCCAGGGCAAGACCCTGGCGGTGATGCAGGTGAGCGGCGGCTCGCAGTCGTTCAACACCGTCAATCATCTGCGCGTGCTGGGCCGCTGGATGCGCATGGTCACCATCCCCAACCAGTCCTCGGTGCCCAAGGCCTTTCTGGAATTCGACGACAACGACCGCATGAAACCCTCCCCCTACTACGACCGCATCGTCGACGTCATGGAGGAGCTGGTGAAATTCACCCTGCTGGTCCGTGACCGCAGCGACTATCTCACCGACCGTTATTCCGAACGCAAGGAGAGCGCGGACGAGGTGTCCCGACGCGTGAACCAGCGCGCTATGTAATCATTCCCGATCAGATAGGCGGTGCCGGGTCGGCGGTCAACAGAGGCAGGCAGGGGCTGCTCCGGCCGCCGCTGTCGGGGGCGTCAAAACAGAGCTGCTGGTCCTGGCGTGTCGGAGTGGCGGCGCGGGACGACCAGGGATTGCCCGGCGGGTTATCCGACTCCGCCAGCCAGTGAAACAGACGCAGTTGCGCGTCCAGATAATCCAGACGAGCGATATAGGTACTCAGGTCGGGCGCGCCTATCCCCAGGAGCAGATTGCCCATGGGGTTGCGCAAACGGTCCCGCCAGTCCGGCGCCGGTAGCGAGAAGGCCGCCTTCTCACGTTCGGACGGTGGCAGGGCGGCCTGATCCATGTAGTGCCGGTACAGGGAGGTCATCCGGTTCACGCTGGCGTTCGGTCGCAGGCCGAGCCACAGGGCCAGCCGTCCATAGGCGTTTTCGCCCTCATCCAGATAGTCTTGCTCCAGAAAGAGGGTGGCCATCAGTCGGAATTCGGCTTTCAGGCTTTTGTCCATGTTGTGTTCCGCCGCGTTCAGTGGCGCTGGCAGAGGGTTGGCGAGCCGTTGCTGCTGGACCAGCAGGGCCAGTAGGGCCAGCTTCTCTTGCAGCATGGCGGTGACGATCATCTTGCTGAGCAAGTTGTGGTGCCGGGTAAGCAGGTGGCGAAGCTGGCGGATTTCCCGCACCAGGGAGTCGGCCGGTTCCATGCGGGTGGCGACCGCCAGCGATTGCAGGCGGGCGGCAGCCATCAGCAGTGTGTAGTGCGGAAAATGGCTTTCCAGTTTTGGCGGCGTCAGGTCGGCGAACTCTTCCAGTGACAGCAGGTGCCGATAGCGCCGCCGAAGCACGTCGTTGTCCGCCAGCAAGACGCGGGCCTTGCTGGTATCGGCCTGCTGTTTCAGCAGGCAATCGGCATTGCGGTATTCGCACAGCAGTGCATGGTTATGAAGGGAACCGAAATGGTTGGGCGGGGCGGTGTCCGTCTGCTGTTGTCCGCGCTGGAGCCATTGGCGGCCGACCGTGCAGGCGTCTTTGTCCGGGGCGGCACCGATGCCCAACAAGCAGCGATAGGCCTCGCTGTTGGCTGGCACATCCGCCAACCAGGCGCGGGCGTCGTCATTAAGAGGTTCATCCGAAAACCACCAAATCAAGGCGAGGAGCAGCGCGACCGCCATGGCTGGCAGAGCATAGCGTTTCATGGTCGACCCGCGCCGTTATACCAGGTGGTGAGCAGGATTTCCGGGGAGTGATCGGTGCTGCCAAGCCAGATCTGGCCATCCTGAATCATGGCTTGCAGTTGCATGGCGCGTTCACTGCATGCCGCCAGTGCGGCTTCACTGTCCGGGTCGACGTGCACGATGCGCAAATTGTCGAATCGCTGTACCTTGTTTCGCAGGTTTTCCCACCATACTTGCGGCGCCTGGCGGCCGTAGGCGTAGACGGTCACCGAGCGGGCCAGGCCGCAGGCTTTGCGCAGGCGTTTTTCGTCGGGCATGCCCAGCTCGATCCAGTGTTCCAGGGTGCCGTCCGGGTTGCGTTGCCACAGGTCCGGCTCATCGGTGGACGACAGCCCCCGGGTGAAGCTCAGGTCTTCGTGGGCGTGACGGGCGAAGGCCATCAGCCGCAGCATCATGCGCGACTCGGTTTCGGAGGGATGCAGCGCCACCGTCAGGTTATGGGTGGCGTAGTAATCCCGGTCCATATCCGAAACGGTCAGCTCGGCTTTGTAGATGGTGGCGGTGAGGGCCATGGTATCGCTCGCTTGATTAGATCAATGCCCAGACGCCGAAGGCGATGAACAGGGCCGCGCTGATTCGGTGGGCCCAGGTTTCGAACCGCTCGCTGGCAAGGCGGTGGGCCACCCAGATCACCGGCAGGTTGGCGGCGATCATACCCGCGGTGGTGCCGAGAAGCACGGGCCAGAAGTCCGGGAAGCGCACCGCCAGGGCGACGGTGGCGAGCTGGGTCTTGTCGCCGATCTCGGCGATGAAGAACAGTACCAGGCTGGTCAGGAAAGGCCCGAACCGGAAGCGGTCGTCCAGGGCCTCTTCCTTGTCGGGAATCAGCATCCACAGGCCCAGGGCGATGAAGCCGCCGCCCAGTAGCCAGCGCAGCCAGTCCTGCGGCACCGACGCGGCCAGCCAGTCGCCGAACCAGACACTGATGCCGTGGTTGATCAGCGTGGCGATAACGATGCCGGCGAGAATCGGCCAGGGCTTACGGAAACGGCACACCAGCGCCAGCGACAACAGTTGGGTTTTGTCGCCGATTTCGCCGAGCGCGACCAGCAGAGCGGAAGAAAGAAAAGCGTCCAACGGAAAGCCTTACGGGGGCGGGACCTGCGATCACCAGAGACATTGCCCACCGATCCCGCCCCCGCGGAATGCAGACAATGTCTCAGGTCTCGTCGATCCGACTGCCAGCGCGCGGCAGAGGACACGGCCACCATGCGCGTTGAGGCGCAATTATGTTGACGACCGTCCAGGGTGGGAACCCGGGTGACTACTCCCCCAAGACGGCGGAAACCATAGCCGCCGTATGGCTTTAAATCAAGCGCCGAACGGCCCCTCGGCGGGTGGGCTCGCGCGAGTTTGATGTGTAGGCTGTGAACATACGATAGAAATGGGTGTGTGCAGTGCCAACATCAAAAAGAGAGACGTCGGGAGACCGCTACCATCACGGTGATCTGCGCCGTGCCCTGGTGGACGAGGCCCTGGTGCTGCTGGCGGAAAGCGGCGACGGCGGGTTCAGCCTGCGCGAGCTGGCCCGCCGGGTGGGGGTCACCGCCAACGCCAGCTATCGCCATTTCGCCAACAAGGATGCGCTGCTGCAGGCGCTGGCCTCGGAAGGCTTCCGGCGTTTGAGCGCCGCCCAACGTGACGCCGAGGCCCGCGCCGGGGACGGCGACAAGCTGCTCGCCGGGGGCCGCAGCTATATCCGCTTCGCCCATGACAACCCGGCCTTGTTCCGGTTGATGTTCAGCGTGATTCCCTCGCATCGGCGCGACGACGAACTGCGTGACGCCTCGCGGGCGGCGTTCGAGACCCTGCGCGAAGCGGTCGCCCGGGGCTGGCCGGGCGATGCCCCCGACCCGGAGCGCGTAACCCGGGCGGCACTGCGCGCCTGGGCGCTGGTGCACGGGCTGGCCCAGTTGCTGCTCGACGGCCAGTTGGACTGGGTGGAAGAGGACCCGCTGGGATTGTCGGAGGCGGTGCTGGCGGACGCCGTCTAGCGGTATACTGCCGGCCCGCGCCAGGAGAGAGACCATGAGCGACGACCGCCTTCTAGATAACCGCTTTCTCGATATCGAAACCAAGCTGGCCTACCAGGAAGATCTGGTCGCCAGCCTTAATCAGATCGTCACTGCCCAGCAACGCAAGCTCGACGAACTGGAGGCCGCCTACCGCAAGCTGGTGGACCGGGTGGTGGAGCAGAGCGAAGAGCTCGCCGCGTTACGCATCGAGGACGCCCCGCCGCCGCACTATTAGACGCGGCGAGCCTCAGCCGTTGGCGAGGGCGGTGGGCTTGCTGACCAGCCGGCTGGCCGGGAAATGGCAGGTGAAGCTGCTGCCCTTGCCGAGTTCGCTTTTGATTTCCAGCTTGCCGTTGTGGCGGATCATCACGTGCTTGACGATCGCCAGGCCCAGGCCGGTGCCGCCGGTCTGGGTGACGCGGCTGTTGTCCGGACGGTAAAAGCGTTCGGTGAGGCGCGGGATATGGGCGGGGTCGATGCCGACACCGTTGTCGCGCACCGAGAGATGGGCGCCGCTGGCGTCCTGCCACCAGTGAATGCCGATCTTGCCGTTGGCCGGGGTGTACTTCACCGCATTGATGATCAGATTGCCGAAGGCGCTTTCCAACTCCGCCGGGTTGGCCACCAGGCGGGCGTTCTCCGGCACATCCAGCTCGATGGTCTGGTGCTTGTCCGGGGCCAGCGCCAGGGCGCTTTCGCGCATGCGCTGCAGCATGCCGTGCACCGCCACCGCCTGCTGAAGATTGTCCGCTTCGGTGTTCTCCAGCCGCGACAACAGCAGCAGGTCCTGCACCAGGGCCTCCATGCGCTGGCTCTGCGTGTCCATCTGCGTGAGGGCGCGGCGCAGCCGGGTCTGTTCCTCGGGGACCGTGTCGAGCAGCGTTTCCAGGTAGCCCTTGAGGACGGTGAGCGGCGTCTTCAGCTCGTGGCTGACGTTGGCCACGAAATCCTTGCGCATCTGTTCCAGGTGGTGAATGCGGGTCACGTCCCGGGCCAGAATCAGCTGGTCACCAACGCCGAACTCGGTGATGCGCAGTTGCAGAATGCGGTTGTCGTCCACCGGCGAGGGAATCTCCAGCGGCTCGCGGAAATCGCCCTTGGCGAGATAGTCGGTGAAGCGCGGATGGCGGATCAGGTTGGTGAGCGGCTGCCCCAGGTCCTTGTCGGCACGGAACCCCAGGTGGCGGCCGGCGGCGTGGTTCCAGTATTCCAGGTAGCCGTGCTGGTCGATCAGCACCACCACGTCTTCCAGGGCGTTCACCGATTGCTGGGCGCGTACGATAATGCTCTGCAGGTTGTCCTGGGCGCGCCGTTCTTTTTGGAAAAGATGTTCCAGGCGGGTGTAGAACTCACCCCAGAGGCCGACGCTGTCCGGCGGCTCGGTGTGCTCCTCGCGCACCAGCCAGGCGTACAAGGCGAACAGTTGGCGGGTGCTCCAGATAATATACAGCGCCAGGCCCGCCACCAGCGGCCAGATACTGCGCAGGGCCAGGCAAACCGCCACGGAAACCGCCACCAGAATGACGATTCGGTTCACTTCCTTGCCGAGACTGGCTTTCATGCCCGCCGGATCTTTCATTCACCGTCCTTCCGGCTCTTGTTGGCCCGCATCGCGGACCCGAACGTTACGACGCCTGACTGGACTTCACCGAGAAGCGGTAGCCGGTCCCGCGTACCGTCTGGATGAAACCATCGAAACCGTGCGGTGACAACGCCTTGCGCAGACGCCGGATATGCACGTCGATGGTGCGGTCCTCCACATAGACATTGGCGCCCCACACCTGATCGAGCAACTGGGTGCGTGAATAGGCCCGCTCCTGGTGGCTCATGAAGAATTCCAGCAGCCGGTACTCCGTGGGCCCCATGTCCACCGGGTCGCCGTTGGCGCTGAAGCGGTGACTGACCGGGTCCAGGCACAACCCTTCCA
>CAZKWA010000046.1:0-25259 GCA_964556345.1 uncultured Alcanivorax sp. | reverse complement strand
GCTGATCGTGATCGCGGTGATCTACCTGTTCCTGGGTTCGCTGCGCTCGGTGCTGATCCCGGCCATCGCGGTGCCGCTGTCCATGGTCGGCGCGCTGTTCCTGATGCTGCTGATGGGCTTTTCCATCAACCTGCTGACCCTGCTGGCCATGGTGCTGGCCATCGGCATCGTGGTGGACGACGCCATTATCGTTCTGGAAAACATCCACCGACACGTGGAGGAAGGGCTGTCGCCCTACGACGCCGCCATCAAGGGCGCCAGGGAACTGGCCTGGCCGGTGGTGGCGATGACCACCACGCTGGTGGCGGTGTACCTGCCGATCGGCTTCATGGGCGGCCTCACCGGCACCCTGTTCGTGGAGTTCGCCTTCTCGCTGGCCGGCGCCGTGCTGCTCTCCGGGGTGGTGGCGCTGACGCTGTCGCCGATGATGTGCGCCATGATTCTCAAGAAGCACGACCCGGACCGCACCGGCAACCGCTTCGAACGCTGGGTGAACCAGCGTTTCGAGAAGCTGGAGAAGAGCTATGAGCGGCGCCTGCACGGCGCCCTGAACGAGCTCCCCGTGATCTATGTGTTCGGCGCGGTGATTCTGGTGTCCTGCTATTTCCTGTTCGTCACCTCGCCCAGCGAACTGGAGCCGGCGGAAGACCAGGGTTTCGTGCTGACCTCCTCCACCGCCGACCCCTATGTGACGCTGGACTACCTGGAGCCGTTCACCCGTGAGTTCAACGACATCGCCGACACCATGCCCTCGGTGGACAATGTGTTCCTGCTCAACGGTATCGGCGGCGGCGGCTCCACCACCGCCTCCAACACCGCTCTGGCCGGTTTCGTGCTGAAAAGCTGGAACGAGCGCGAGCAGACCACCGCGGAGGCAAATAACGAGCTGTCCGGGAAGATCAACAACATCGCCGGTCTGCAGGTGGCGTCGTTCGTGCCGCCCTCACTGCCCTCCGCCGGCGGCATGTTGCCGGTGGAGTTCGTGATCGGTACCACCGAGCCCACCCAGAACCTGCAGGAGTTCGCCAACGAGGTGCTGGACAAGGCCCGCGCCAGCAACAAGTTCATCTTCATGGACTCCGACCTGAAGATCGACAAGCCGCGCTACAACATTCTTGTCGACCGGGAAAAAGCCGCCAGCCTGGGCATCACCATGCAGCAGCTCGCCCAGGAACTGGGCGCCATGCTGGCCGGCGGCTACGCCAACCGCTTCTCGCTGGAGAACCGTTCCTACAAGGTGATCCCGCAGGTGGAACGCAGCAGCCGCCTGACCCCGGAGCAGCTCAAGCAGTACTACGTGCGCACCGGCCAGGGTGACCTGGTGCCGCTGGCCACGGTGATCAGCCTGGAAGAAACCGTGCAGCCCCAGCAGCTGAAGCGCTTCCAGCAGCTCAACGCGGTCACCATCTCCGGCGTGCAACGCCCCGGGGTCACCCTGGGCGAGGCGCTGGGCGTTCTCGAGAACGCCGCCGACGAGGTTCTGCCGCCGGGCTATTCGGTGGACTACTCGGGCCAGTCCCGCCAGTTCAAGAAGGAAGGGAGCGATCTGATCATCACCTTCTTCTTCGCACTGATCGTGATCTACCTGGTGCTGGCCGCCCAGTTCGAATCCTGGCGTGACCCGATCATCATGCTGATCACGGTACCCATGTCGGTGTGCGGGGCGATGATTTTCGTCAGCCTGGGCCTGACCACCCTGAATATCTACACCCAGGTGGGTCTGGTGACACTGATCGGGGTGATCTCGAAACACGGCATCCTGATCGTGGAATTCGCCAACAAGATGCAGGCGGAGGGCATGAGCAAGCGCCACGCCATCGAGCACGCCGCCGCGGTGCGCCTGCGGCCGGTGCTGATGACCACCGCCGCCCTGGTGCTGGCCATGGTGCCGCTGCTGATCGCCGCCGGCCCCGGCGGCGGCGCGCGCTTCGCCATCGGCCTGGTGGTGGCCGCGGGCATGACCATCGGCACCCTGTTCACGCTGTTCGTGGTGCCGGCCATGTACATGCTGCTGGGCCGCGACGAAGGCCACGCAGACCCGGCGTAGCCCTGTAGGAGCGGGCCCCGCCCGCGAAAGGCGGGCCCCGGCCCGCCGGCGGGATACCAGAGACCTTATTCCCGCCGGCCGGCATTGCCGGCCTTTCGCGGGCGGGGCCTGCGCCCACAAAAAAGCCCGCCGTGGAGTCCACGGCGGGCTTTTTTTATAGCCGGCGGGCAATCGGCTTCAGAACTTCCAGACCGCCGACACCGAGGGGCCTTTAACGGTGACGTTGTCCTTATCGTAATAGAACATGTATTCCAGGTTCAGCCCCAGACTGTCGTTCAGATCCATATCCACGCCGGCGCCGTAAGAGGAATCATAGAACATCTGGTCCTCGTCGCCGAAGCGGGTGTCCAACTGTTCCTTTCCTTCGGTGTACCCGCCGATCACATAGGGCGTGAACACCGAGGCGTTGGCCCAGCCCAGCTTGGCGTAGGCCCCGTAGAAGTACTCAATCGCGTACTCCCCGTCGACCCCGGGATAGGCACGCAGCTCATCCTCGTTGCTGTTCACCGTGGTGCCGGCACGCAGCTCCACGCCAAACCAGGAGGTCACGCGGCCGCCGAGCTTGGCGATGAAGTCCCCGGTTTCGAAACGGTCGTCGCCGAAGAACCGGTCGTTCTGCTCATGGTGCCCGTAGCCCGCGGACAGATAAGCGGTGTTTTCGGCGTGCGCCGACGCGGCCCCCAGGCCGATCAGCGGGATCGCCAGGGCTCCGATTATTTTTTTCATGCCTTTTTCCTTTCAACGCTATGCATCGGGAGATCAGTCTTGGTTCGCTTCCCGTATCTTTTTGTCCGCCTCCAGACGCTCATGCTGCCGCGGCGTGCAGCCCAGGCAGCGGGCAAAGGCGGTTCGCGCCGGTGTTTTCACCAGAGTGTCCCCCGCTTCCTGGGTGTTGCCGCCGATAATGCTGAACGGCAGCGTTACCGCATAGACAGCGACGCCACCGGCGGTAGCGGCCGTCATGACCGGACGCACGATCAGCGCGTCGCCGAACATGGCCAAGGCCGACGGGCGGGCACCTTCCAGCTCCATGTCGCGGGCCTGGGCGGCACTGGCGAACGATAGCGTCGAGGCGAGGGCAGTGGCCGCAACCACACGCATGGCTCGCTTCATCGTGATTCCCTCTTGTTTCTTATCGTTTAAATACTGACTAATGCTAGAAAGCACTGCCATTGTCGTTCCTAAGTATTTGTTCTTCCCACAATCAGATCACAATCTACATCTTTGTTATTACACCGGCAATACAACCCCGACCCGGCGCGCGGGGCCGGCGTGGGCGCCTCAGCGCTGGCAACGCGGGCAGTAGACGGTGCCGCGCTGGCCGTGGCGGCCGCCGCGCAAGGGCTCGGCGCATTGCGGGCAGGGCTCGCCGGCGCGGCCATAGACCAGCAGTTGCTGGGCGAAGTAGCCGGGCTGGCCGTCGGCACTGGTGAAATCGCGCAGGGTGGTGCCGCCGGCTTCGATGGCTTTCGCCAGCACCGAGCGTATCGCCAGCGCCAGGCGCTGGTAGCGCGCCGCGCTGATGCGCCCGGCGGGACGGCCGGGGTGAATGCCGGCCAGAAACAGGCTTTCCTGGGCGTAAATATTGCCCACACCCACCACGGTGGCGTTATCCATGATGAAGCTCTTCACCGAAACCCGGCGGCCACCGCTGCGCCGGTACAGCCAATCACCCGAGAAATCCTGGTCCAGGGGCTCCGGGCCCAGGTTGGCGAGCAGCGGGTGAGTGAGGCCTTCCGCCAGGTACAGCAGGGCGCCGAAGCGGCGCGGGTCGTTGAAACGCAGCAACCGGCCGCTGTCCAGGTGCAGGTCGATATGGTCGTGCTTGCGCAGCGGCGTGTCGGCGGCCACCACGCGCAGGGTGCCAGACATGCCCAGGTGGATACCCAGATGCAGATCCCCCAGGTCCATCAGCAGATACTTGGCGCGCCGGCGCAGGCCGACGATGCGCTTGTCCCGCAGGGCGGACACCCGGGCATCCACCGGCCAGCGCAGGCGCGGCTCGCGCACGGTGACGGCGGTGAGGGTGCGACCGGCCACGTGGGGCTCGATGCCGCGCCGGGTGGTCTCCACTTCGGGTAATTCGGGCATGGGCTATCCTGGGTGCGGGAGGCTAAGATAAGGCCCTGAATTGTAACGGGCACAGGCAGCGGAGACATCCTATCCCGGGAGATAAAATGTCATATTGGCTGGGCGTGGACACCGGCGGCACCTTCACCGATTTCGTTCTGCTGGGCGAAGACACCCCACGCATCCACAAGGTGCTGTCGACACCGGCGGCGCCGGAACAGGCGATCCTGCAGGGGATCCGCGAAATGGGCCTGGAAGCGCGCCTGGGCGCCGGCGACCTGGTGATCGTGCATGGCACCACCGTGGCCACCAACGCGGCCCTGGAAAGCAAGGGCGCCCGCACCGTGCTGGTCACCAATAAAGGCCTCGAGGACGTGCTGCTGATCGGCCGCCAGAACCGGCCGGAGCTGTATAACCTGACCCCCTCCGCCAAACCGACCGCCCTGGCCGGCACCCCGGTGGAAAGTCTGAGCGCCCGTCTGGGCGCCGACGGCACCACCGTAACCGGGCTCGAGGACGCCGATATCGAGGATCTGGTGGCCCGGGTGCGTGCCCATGACCCGGAATCCGTGGCGGTGAACCTGCTGTTCGCCTACCTGGACCCGGACCATGAAGAGCGATTGGGGCACGCCCTGGAAGCCGCCGGCCTGACGGTGAGCCTGTCCAGCCGGGTGCTGCCCACCAGAGGCGAGTACGAGCGGGGCATGGCCACCTGGCTGAACGCCTGGCTGGCGCCACGCATTCATCACTACATCAGCCGCCTCAAGACCCATACGGCGCCCTCGCCACTGACCATCATGCAGTCCAACGGCGGCACCGTGGCCGCCGACCAGGCCGCCGGCCGCGCCGTGAATTTGCTGCTCTCGGGCCCCGCCGGGGGCCTCAGCGCCGCCCACCGGCTGGGCCGGGCCCTGGACGAGGACCACCTGATGACCTTCGACATGGGCGGCACCTCCACCGATGTGGCGCTGCTCGACGGCGATATACGCCTCACCCAGAGCGGCCACATCGGCCCCTACCCGGTGGCGGTGCCGATGGTGGACATGCACACCATCGGCGCCGGCGGCGGCTCCCTGGCACGCGTGGACGACGCCGGCCTGCTGCACGTGGGGCCGCAATCCGCCGGCGCCGACCCCGGCCCGGCCTGCTACGGCAAGGGCGGCCTGGAGCCCACGGTCACCGACGCCAACCTGGTGCTGGGCCGTCTGCAGCCGGAGTTCGCCCTGGGCGGCAGCCTGGCCCTGGACCGTGACGCCGCCGAAGCCGCCGTGACACGGGTGGCGCGGGCGCTAGGGCTGGACCCGATCAGCGCCGCCCACGGCATCATCGACCTGGCCAACGAGCACATGAGCCAGGCGCTGCGGGTGATCTCCATCCAGAAAGGCTTTGACCCGGCGGATTTCCAGCTGGTCAGCTTCGGCGGCGCCGGCGGCCTGCACGTCTGCGCCCTGGCGGACAACCTGGGCATGCGGCGGGCGGTGATGCCGATCCGCGCCGGCGTCCTGTCCGCGGAGGGGCTGGTGTACGCCCCACGCAAGCGGGAGCTGATCCAGGCGCTGCCCAAAGGCGCCGACGGCGCCCGGGTGACGGCGCTGGCCGCGACGCTGGACCAGCGCGGCCGGGGGGAGCTGGCCGCCGAGGGTGTGGCTGACGACGCCATTACCACCGAAGTGACCCTGGATCTCTGCTATGAGGGCCAGTCCTCCACCCTCGGCCTGCCCTGGGACGGCGACCCGGAAGCCGCAGAGGCCGCGTTTCACCGCCTCCACGAGCACCGCTACGGCCACCGGCTGGCGCTGCCGGTGCAAAGGGTCAATGTGCGTGTACGCTGCCAGGCGCCGGCCCGGCCGCCGGCGCCCGCGGATCTCGCCGGGGGCAACGGCGACCCGGCCTGGGAGGCCACGCTACCCGGCCTGGACGCGCCGGTGCCGGTATACCGGCGCGACAACCTGGCCCCGGGCCAGCGGCTGCACGGCCCGGCGCTGGTATTCGAGGCGGTGGGCACGGTTTATCTGGCACCCGGATGGCAGGCTCGGGTACACTCAGAGGGTCACCTGCTCATGACCCGCTAGTCACAACGCTGTACCCGGTGACCGGTGGCCCGCGCCGCCGACCCCGAAAACCTGGAGCCGGAACGGTTCCACAACTGTGTTTCCGCCATGAACGACGTACTGAATTATCTATCCGGTGGCCTGGTTTCCGCCGGCCCCTGGGCCCTGGTGCTCATCACCCTGGCCATGACCCACGTGACCATTGTCAGCGTGACCGTGTACCTGCACCGCTATTCCGCCCACCGGGCCCTGGAATTGCATCCGGTCCTCAAGCATTTCTTCCGCTTCTGGCTGTGGCTCACCACCGGCCAGAACACCCGCGCCTGGACCGCCATCCACCGCAAGCACCACGCCCGCTGTGACACGGAAGAAGACCCGCACAGCCCCCAGGTGCTGGGCATTCGCAAAGTGCTCAGCGAAGGCGCCGAGCTTTACCAGGCGGAAGCCGTCAACCAGGAGACCCTGGACAAGTACGGCGCCGGCTGCCCCGACGACTGGATGGAGCGCAACGTCTACAGTCGCTTCACCTTTCTGGGCATCGCGCTAATGGGCGCCATTGATCTGGCCCTGTTCGGCGTCATCGGCATCACCATCTGGGCGGTGCAGATGATCTGGATCCCCCTGTTCGCCGCCGGCGTCATCAACGGCATCGGCCACTATTGGGGCTATCGCAACTTCGAATGCAGCGATGCATCACGCAACGTGCTGCCCTGGGGCGTACTGATCGGCGGCGAAGAGCTGCACAACAATCACCATACCTACCCCAATTCCGCCAAACTCTCGGTCCGTCGCTTCGAATTCGACATGGGCTGGGCGTGGATCCGCCTGTTCGAAATGCTGGGCCTGGCGAAAGTGAAGAAGGTGGCACCCAAGCCGGTGGTGGACCGCGACAACGCCAAACCCGCCGTGGATCTGGATACCCTGCGCGCTGTCTTCCAGCACCGTTTCCAGGTCATGGCCCAGTACCGCCGCGCGGTGATCAAACCGGTGTTCGAACAGGAAAAGGCCCGCGCCTGCGAAGCCACCCGGGGCTTTTACAGCCGCGCCCGCACGCTGCTGTACCGGGATCAGCGATTCTTCAAGAGCCGCCACAAGCATCGCCTGGCCAACCTCACCGAGCACAACGACACTCTGGCCACCATTTACGACTACCGACTGCGCCTGCAGTCGATCTGGAGCCAGACCAGCCGCAGTTCCTCGGAGATGCTGGATGCCCTGGCGCAGTGGTGCCGGGACGCGGAAGAATCCGGCATCCACGCGCTGCAGGATTTCGTGGCGACGCTGAAAGGTTATCGGGTACAGCCGGCTAAGGCCTGAGCATCGGCACCATCACTTGCCCACCCCACAGGGCGGGCAAGTGGACGCGGCCCTGCGCGCGTCCAGAACCCCAACCATCCGCCCGACGGCGCCCCAGATGACCGTGGTCGTCAACACCGCCAACAGGCCGTCGACCGCGTAATGCCACGCCAGATGAACCGACCCCACCAAGATCACCACTACATAACCGAACACCAGGGTCGCCAGGCCTCTGTGGCCCCGGCATAAGTGTAGGAAGCCCAGCCACGCCAGCGACACGTGCATACTCGGCATTGCAGAAATGCCGGAACCCAATTGCAATGCCCCTTGGTTATACACGTCCCAGAGATAATCCTGAATGCTCAGCGCCCATACCGGCTCGCCGCCGTTCGCCGTGGCCAGATAAGCCATCAAGGGCTGGTAGGGATTGGCCTGATCGGCATAAAGCCGGCCAAAGAACGCCGGACCTGCCGAGGAAAACATCGTCGCCAGGATGGTGCCATTGATAACCCAGCAAAGAATGTAGCTTATAAGATACCGCTCACGCCGCCGCGGGTGAGACACATCCAGAATCTGCCAGAACAACATACCGAATACGAAGAAAAACCAGCCGTTGTAGAACACATTGATCGGTAGGCTCAGATCAAAACGGGTGATCAGCGGATGCACCCATTGCCATGCCTGACGACCTCCCAGAAGCAGCCCGTCAAGTTCGGAGAAGAATTGATCCCAGTGGAAAGGGTTAACGATGGGTATCAGTGTCTTGAGTGAGGACACGGCGGACAAGAAGAACGAAAACAACAAGATCATCGCGACGGCGCTCAACAAGCCCACTGCCCTGAATCTCGCCCTGATCTTTGCGGCCAGAAAGGTAACGGGCCGCTGCGGCCTTAATACAAACAGCAGATAAACGCTGTAGACAAGAAAGGCGACCAGGGCCACCACGGAAAGCGAGAAAATAGCGACGCCGGGATAAATGAAGAGTGAGAAACGATCTGTCTTGCCCAAGGCGACCACGAACAGAACAGCCGAAGCAATACTAAGCATCAAGAGACTCAGGATCGCTCCGTCTCTGTGCCATAGCATCCGCCAGGCGGACATCAAGCAAGCTGTGTCGACACTTCGTTGAATTGCGCGCGCGAGCCCCATGTCACCAGCCCACCCCGGCCGCGGTAAGCGCGGACTCTGGCCATCGATTCGACATCACAGCAGAATCACTCTATCCACCCGTATTCACCGGGAGTACGGACCTGTGGAAACCTCAATCCTCGGAGAAGGTGCCCGAAGGCAGGTCGGTCAGCAACGTCACTTCCCCTTGAACCGCATCCGCGACCTCAATATTGACGACCCCCAGGTCCAGGCCCAGACCGGAAAGGAGAGGCTCAATCACCGCGTCCAGTATAGTTGTCAGCAGGCCAACCAATTCGGATTCTATGACACCATCCAGAATAGCGACGATGGGCGTCAGCAAACCGTTGACCACTGAACAGATCAGGCCACAGGGGAAATCATCGGCGTAGGCGGAGCCTTCAACGGAAAGATCGGCTTCCGATATGCCATTCAGGCCGAGCCCGCCACCAACGACAAGGCTCTCTGGAACTACTGCATTGAGCGCCATCGGAGCCGTATCCACGTCGAACGACTCTTGGCCGACGGGCACGTCCAGATTCAAGCGCAATCCAGCCAGAGTAATGGGGATACCCAGCAACTGTAGCTGGGCATTGATATCCGCGGCGCCAGAGAGACTCGCCAGACCGGATGTTCCCTGCAAGCCGAAGACCACTTGATTGGTTCTGCCGGCGGCGCATCGTGCACGCACCAGGTCCGCTTCACCCCGGCCGGTCTGGATTTCTATTGGAAGATCGACACGAACCCGCACCCCGGTTCCTAGTGGCGTCACATCCGTATCAATCAAAGTATCAAGCTGAATAGCAACATCGGCGGTCTCGACATGGCCGATCCAATCACCGTCCTGGTCTTGCCGGGCCGGCGCCATCACCACCGCCGGCGCATTGAATACCTCAATACTCGCATCCACATCCGCCAGGCCAGGGACGCTGACGCTGATGTCGTTGAGCATCACCGACGTCCCCTCAAGCACATTCATCGCCATGCTTAATAGAAGATCGTAGACCGGGATTGATGCGTCCTCGGGTACCACCGCCCCGTCTCCAGCCAGCCTCAGTACTTCTTCCACGCTGACACCTTCGAGCCCTACCGCTGTGTTCAGAAGATCATCGACCAACCGCCCCGCGGGGCTGGTGGCATCCACCACACCGGATAACGTAATCGCCAGTGCTTCCGCGTCCACTGGCAAAGCATTCACCACGCCACCGACTCCAGTGTCATTGAGAAGGTCACCAAGCCTGACAGTGACATCCGAGAGTTGATTAAGGGACGTCGGTGAAAATGCATAGGGGTTGCCACCATTGAACAGAACACCGAGAAGGCTGTTTAGGACGGTTGCCTGATTCGGACTACCCCCCACCACCGTGGTGTCTCCGGCAGCACTTATCGTGGCAACAACTTCTTTACGAGCAGCGGCACTGACATCAATTTCCACCTGACCAAATTGATCCGGCAGCAGCGAGGAAATACGGGTACTTCTTCTATAGTTTACAGCGACGGCATTGGCCTGGATTAAATCGGATTCGCGGAACGCCAGCACGCCACCGGTGCCCTCAACCACGCCCACTTCCACACGGAAGTCTCCATTGCCATCCCAGCCGCTTTGGCTGGCCACGCTTTGTGCCGTACTTGTAATGTCCGCCAAAGACTGGAAGCCGGACACGCTCGCGCAGCTTTGCGTCATGCTGGCGGCTGCGGTAGCCGCCGCATTGGCCTGGCCCTGCATCTCCTTACGCATGGAGTATAGACGCGCGCCATCGAGTGCCATTACGCCGAGCAAGATGACCAGCAGCATCAACAAAGGTGTGATGACGGTGAGCGCGCCGCGCTGGCGGTACATCAGGATTACTCCTCGTCCCGGGTTTGTTCGCCAAAGCTTTCCGGGATCGGCTGTTTAAAGCTGTCGGCGAGGCGGCGCTGGGTGTCGATGTAAACCGGCACCGCGATCTCGCTTTGCTTCGCCTTCGGCGAGCGTCGCTGTTGCTCCAGAGCCCGCTGCGTGGCGGCGCCCAGCTGATGCTCCCGCTCGGTGTCGACGACTTTTCCGGAGATGCCGAATTGCGGGGCGCCGTCCGCCATTACGGCGACCGGCATGGCGACGAGTAAAGCCATTATTAGTTTCATGGTTTATCTCCTGAATTGCTCGGCCAGGCGTTCCGCGTAGGCCCGCTCTTCACTGGTGAGATCGTATTGCTCTTTCATCCATTCCAGCCCGCCCCAGTTGTCGGTGAGGAGGTAGGCCACCGCCAGGTTCTGGCGCACCGGCCCCCGGCCGTCGCCGAGCTCCATGGCGGTGCGCAGTTCATAGGCGGCGTCTTCGTAGTCACCCACCATCAACAGGACATAGCCGTAGTCGTTACGGACCTGAGCCGAAGCGGGCGCCCGTTCGCGGGCGATCTCCAGATGATGGAGCGCCTCCAGCACTTTATCCTGCTTCAACAACACCATGCCCAGACCGTGATGGCTGCGCCCCGTGCCGCAACGGTCCACCAGGCCCTGGAAGATGGTCTCTGCCCGCTGCAGATGGCCGGTAGACGCCTGCAACTGCCCGTAGCGTACCCAGTGATCCACGGTTTCCATGGGCTTGGCTTCCAGCTGCGCCAGAGCCGCATGGTTGCGCTCGCGGTTCATCAGGTTGTCGACCATATCGAGCTGCACCTGCTGTTCCGGCTGGATCCGGGCGGAACAATCGAGCCGGCCGGGATCGTAAGGGTCACTGACGCGTTCCTGGGGCGCCTGCGTGGCACAGCCGGCGACCAGCAACGAGGCCATGATCCCGATTGTTATTTTCTGCATCCGTTGCTCCTGGTTCTTTGTTTCTCTTCGCGGGCCGGGCCCGCTCCTGCGAGACGACGTTATTGTGAGAGCGCCTCGGCGATGGAAATCACCGCCGGACCGCCAATCAGAATAAACAGAGCCGGCAGCATGAACGCCATCATCACCACGGTCATTTTGGCGCCGATCCGGTTGGTTTCCTCGCGGACGCGGTTGCGCTCCACGTTCTGTGCTTCTTCGATAATCTGGTCGAGACTGAGGGACACGCCGGCGCCCAACTGGCTGCTTTGCTTCATCAGGACCACATAATTTCGCAGTACCGGGATGCGCCGGTTCTCACCCAATTCGTCCAATGCCCGCGTCCGCTCGGCGCCGGATGCCATAAGCCGGTTAAAGCGATCCAGGCGCGAGGAAAGCATTGGCAGTAGAGGCCGCGCCTGGTTGGCGATCAAACGAAGTACCCTCTCCAGGGACAGGCCAGCCTCCATCAACATACGTGTCAGGTGGCAAAGCTCCACGGCCTCGAGGTTCTGCTGTTGCTCCGCGCGCTCACCCATGCTGCGAATGGTCCGTCGCGGCACCAGAAAAGCGAGGGCGGCCGTGATCATCCCACCAATGGGTCCGAATAATAGGAAGCCGGCGACCACCGCCGCCGCGGGCAGGACCCAGCAAAACAGCAGGTATAAAAGTTGCGCCTGTTCGCGGCTGCGTCCCGTAGCGGCGTAGGCCTCCCGGATTTCCTGAAAGTCTCCCCGGGCGATAGCGGATTCGGTGAACTGGCTGGCAAGCCGTGCCAGCCAGAAACTGGATACTTCTTCCTCCTGGTCGGCGAGGCGATGCAAGCGTGCATTAATACGGGCCCGGCGTGCCCATTGCGGTGCTTTCACCCAGGCCACCCACACGGCGACGAACGCAAGCGCGGCGGCGGAAACGAACCAAAGGCTATTCACGGCCCACCCCCTGAATCATCCGCCAAATGATGATGATGCCCAGGCCCTGGAAGCCGCCCGCGATCGCCAACATCAAATGTCCGGTGTCCGTATTCAGTAGCACACGAGAGTAGTTTTCGTTGATCAGAATCATGTACGCCGCCAGCCCCATCGGCAGGAGCGCGAACGCAGCCGCGGTGAAGCGCGTTTCCGCCGTCGCCGCCATGAATTCGCGACGTAACTCCTGCTGGGAACGCAGGGATGTGGCCACCTGGGTAAGCACCGGGCGAATCGAGGAGCCAAAGCGGGCGGACGTGCGCAACGCAATTGAGACGAGAACCAGAGAGGGAATCCGGTAGAGGCCACCGAAATCCTCAAACAGGCTGGTGTAATCCCGCCCGGCTTCCACGGCGTTACGCAGCCGGAACGCCAGCGGATCAAACACCGGCGGCGCATCATTAAAGGTTTCCACCAGGGCATTTTCCAAGGAGCGCCCGGCACTCATATAACGCAGTGCGGTATCCACCAGATTGGGCAGCTCCTCATAGATGCGACGCCGTTGCTGCTGGAAGCGGAACCGCCAGTACATCCAGAGAGCAATCGCGATTAAGCCGGCGGTAATCAAAGCGACCAGAAGTCCGTTAAGCGTCAACACCACTAACAGAAAGGCGACCACGACCAGAGCAAAAACAGACAACTGAACCCGGGACAGATGGATATCGGCGCGAATCAACACGCTTTCCAGCGGCGTCACGGTGACCCGCGCGGCGGTATCCGTGCTCAGATCCGTGCGCGTCTCCAGGCGGCGACGCACGTTCTCGTTCAGTGCATGCCGCTGACGCCGGCGTAGCCACAGCCACTGAAGGACGACCGTGATCAAGGCGAGCACCGCGACCGTTTGCGCGGCGGCGAGCAGCGCCAGCGCACTCATGACTCGTGGCTCCTGTACAGGTAGTCCATGTGGTAGGCGTCGGTCTCGGTGGGCGTCAGCGCGATTACCTCGCTCACCATGCGACGGCCGTCCGGCATCCGTACCAGCTGGATAATAATGTCCAGCGCGGAACCGATGAGCCGGCCGATGGCACGCTCGCTGGCGTCGTAGCCGCTCACCGCCAGCAACGTCTCGATACGCACCAGCGCGTCCCGGGTGGTGTTGGCGTGGATGGTGCTCATTGAACCTTCATGGCCGGTATTCATGGCCTGCAGCAGTTCAATGATTTCCGCCGACCGCACCTCGCCAAGAATGATCCGGTCCGGGCGCATCCGCAGGGAGTTCACCACCAATTCCCGGGCGGTGATACGGCCCTTGCCCTCGGTGTTGGCCGGGCGGGTTTCCAGACGCACCACATGGGGGTGGTTCAACACCAGCTCGGCGGAGTCCTCGATGGTCAGAATCCGCTCCGCGCGGGGGATGTACTGGCTGATCAGGTTCAGCATGGTGGTCTTACCCGTCCCCGTGCCGCCGCTGATAATGATGTTGCGGCGCGACTCCACCGCGCGGATCAGCACATCCAGACAGGCCTCGGTCATGGAGCCGTTTTCGATCAGCTGCTGAGCCGACAGATGGTTACCGGTGAACTTACGGATACTGACGGTGGGGCCGTCCAGGGCCAGCGGCGGAATAATCGCGTTGACCCGGGAGCCGTCCGGCAGCCGGGCGTCCACCATGGGGCTGGCTTCGTCCAGACGCCGGCCCAGCGGCGCCAGCATGCGGCGAATAACGCGGGTGACATGATCATCATTGATGAAACGCGTATTGGCGCGTTGCAACACACCCGCCACCTCGACGAACACATGCTCCGGGCCGTTGACCAGAATGTCGTTGATGCTGGGGTCCGCCAGCAACGGCTCCAACGGCCCGAAGCCGGTGACTTCATCGAGGATATCGCGGATCAGCTGGTTCAGATCCTGGGTGGAAAGCGGCACCCTGTTATGCGAGATGTACTGCCCGACATGATTACGGGTGAATTCGCCAAGGACATCGCGGCTGGCCTTACCGACTTCGATGCCCTCTTCATCCAGGCGCTCGACCACCCAGCGATGGGTACGCTCCTTGAGCTTCTGGTACTCCTGATCGAAACGGCCGGCCACGGCTTAACTCCCCAGTAGTCGCGTGAGAAAGCCGCCGCGTTGCGGATGATCCGTGGCGCCGTCGAGCCCGTCCAGCATGGTGGCCAGGTTCCGGCTGTAGGGGCACCGGGGAGATTGCTCCAGAATCGGCTTGCCGCTGTTCACCGCCATCAAGCGATTACGCCAGTCCATCGGCAGGGTGCCCGCCAGCGGAACACCGACGGTATCACTCAGCTCGTTCGCGTCCGGCGGCACAGCGCTGTCGTAGCCGTCCACCACCAGTCCGATATGCCCTTCGCGGCCGAGGTGGGAGCCCCAGTCATGGACCAGCGCGCGGGCCGCGTGGGCATGATCCACCAGCGGGTGGATGCCGACCAGAAGATGGCGGGTATGTACGCCCAGGGCCCGCACCCAGTACTGGCTTTGCAGCGAGGCCACATTGATGGTGATGTGATCGAACATCTGCATCAGCCGGTTCAAGGCGATGAAGAGGTCGGCGCTGCGGTCACCGTCCAGGGTCTGACTGCCCACGCCGCCGGAGAGCAACCGCAGGCCGGGCCGAAACTCTTCCAGGGCGGTGTCGATCAGGGTTTCATCCAGGGTTTCCGGGTTGGCCAGCAGGTTATCCAGGGTGAACTCACTGCTTGCGTCCAGATAGAACACCCCGCGTTCACGGGGCTGAGTGTCGATGGCCAGGCAACGCCATTGAGGGTGGCGCTGGTTTATGCCGATCGCCAGGTTCTGCGCCAGAAAACGGGTGTCGACGGTGGGATCCGCGCCGGTAACCAGCGTCAGGTTATTCACCGAGGAGCGGTTTTCATCGCCGTAATGGCCGGTTCGTACCAGCTGATGACGCCGCAGCCGGTCGCGGATCTCGCCGGCGTCATTGCCGGCCAGGAAACAATCCCGGGCGCCGGCGCGCATACTCTGCAGCAACAGCTCCTGGTTGGAGCGCGTGCAGACGGTGATCACCGTGACCCAGGGGCGGGCGCTGGTCAGCGCGGTAATAATCGCCAGGGATTGGTTCAGGTCCGCTTCGTTGATTTCCACCAGCACCACATGGGCGGTGGTGGCTTCCAGCAGACGCAGCACACGAGTGAGATCCGCGCGGCTTACGAACTCCACCCGGAAGGGCTCTTCGATGACCCGGTCCAGCCAGGCTTTGATGCCGGGGTCGTCGACCACCGACAAAACAATATCGTTATCGCTCACCAGCTCACTCCATGACGAATGGGTTGCGAACCACGCCGCGGCTCGGTGGCCATGTCCAGCCACTGGGTGCTGCTCTCCCGGTAGGCGCCGCCGGGCAGCGTCACCGGCGGGTCACCCGCCTTGCGGGGGGTCACCAGGTGCGGCGTCACCACCATCACCAGCTCTTTGTCGTCCCGGGAAATGCGGCTGGAACGGAAGAAGGCCCCCAGCACCGGGATGTTGCCCAGGCCCGGAATCCGGTCGCTGTTGTTAATCGTGCTGCGGCTCACCAGACCACTGATGATGAAGGTTTCGCCGGGCGCCAGGGACACGGTGGTCTCCGCCCGCCGCACTCGCAGCCCGGGTACGGCGACACCGCCGGTTTCAACGCCGGCGGAGAAATCCAGCTCGCTGACCTCCGGAGCGACCTTGAGAATAATCTGCTCGTCGCTGATTACCGTCGGGGTCAGGCTCAGCCCGACCCCGAACTCCTTGAATTCGATCTGGATGCCGTTGTCGTTACTGCGGGTCGGTACCGGGAATTCGCCCCCGGACAGAAAGGAGGCGCTTTGGCCGCTCAGGCTGGTCAGGGACGGTTCCGCCAGGGTGTAGGCGAAGCCTCCGCCTTCCAGGGCGTTGATAATGGTCAGGGAGTTACTGCCGAAACCGAACAGGTTAAAGCCGTCGGAACTCAGCGGTGCCTGGGCGGCGCCGGGACCGGAGAAGCCGCGATAGCCGGTGCCGGGCGGGGCGATACCGATGGCGGAATTGCCGTCATCAAACAGGTTCGCGTAGTAAACCCCCAGACTGTTGAGCTCCGAACGGCTCACTTCCAGAACGCGAATGTCGGTTTGCACCTGGGTGCCGTAGGGCAGATTGCCACCCAGAGTGGTGGCGACCGCCACGCTGCTGCGCATGGGGCGGCTGTCGCCCCTTTGCCAGATAGTGATCTCGGAGGAGCCTTCCTTGAAGGCGGTGACCAGCACCTCCTGACGGCCGCTGACGGTCAGTTTGGCCACCTCCGGATTGGACGTCGCCACCTTGGTGACCGGCTCCGAAAAGGTCAGGACTTTCTGATCGCCGGGTGCCATGCGCATGGACGCGTCCATACTCTGAGCGGCGGCCTGGCCGCCGATGAGCAGCGCCAAAACGATGCCCAGGAACAGGCGGGCGTCCCAGCCGAAGCCTTTCTTATCGCACATAAGTGCTCCTTGATTCCGCTCCCTCGAAAACCTGCACGCGCTGACCCGGCGAGGGCCGTGGCGCTGCAGCCGGCTCGGACTTTTTACGCTCGGGGAAAAAGTCGTCGAAGTAGAAGGGTTTCTGTTCCGGCTCTTCGGCGGCGGCAAGGGTTTGTTCACCGTCCGTCGGCGGCTGTTCAGCGCCGGCCGGCGCCTCACCATTCTCACCGGCCACCACGGCGAGCCGCACCTTGCCCTCGGAGGAAGCCAGCATCAGCGCGGAAACCCGGTCTTCCGGCACGGACAGAACGGCGGTGTTATTGCGGCGCCGGGCCGCTTCGTCACCGTCCTCGGCGCCGCCGGACAGGGAGCCGTGTACCGCCAGCACCGGCACGTCACGCAGCATCACCAGGGCCACGGGGGCGTCCTTATCGGAGCGGCGGAAGGCGGTGACCACATCGACCCGGTCACCGGGCTGGAGCAGGCCACCGGCACTTACCACGTCGTCCACGGAAATGGCGATGGCACGCTGGCCTTCCGGCAGGTTGGCGGGCAGGGAGCCACCGCTTTCAAGATGATGGTTGGAGAGCAGTTCACCCGGACGGGCGTAGCGGCGCAGTTCGCGACCCATCACCGCGTCCTCGGCGCTCAGAGCGTCGGTGATCGGGGTGGGCGAGGTTACTACTGTCAGGTTTTCTTCACTGAGCGTGTCGCCGGCATTCAACGGCTGGCTCAACACCCAGTATTCGTAGGACGGCGCGGCTTCTTCCTGGTCAGTCTGGCCGGCCGCGTCCGGCGATGTGATCGTCACCGGCTCCGGGTCCCGGCTCAACCCGATCAGCGCCAGGACCAGGGCGAGCAGGGCCAGCACCACGGCCGGCAGCATGTACAAGACTTTTGATCCCATATCCCCTCCGAAACATCCGTGTTCGTATACTGCTTATGAATCCGATCAGAAGGCGGCGCGGGCCTCCGCTTCCAGCGTATCCGGCAACGGCGGAAAAGTCCCGAGCATGCCGAAACTCATCACCGGCACGATGGGGTTTGCCGCGTAGTTGTAGGTCACACTGCAACGGAGCATCTCCACGCCCCCCACCGTTTCCACGGCGCAGGAAGACGAGCCGCTCTCAAGGTTCGAAAGCGGCCCGGGCAGCGTCGCCAGCAGGCCGCTCATGGCCTGGCTGGCGCGATTGACCACGGCGCTCTCCATCTGCTCGGCCTGGAACGCGGAACGGTCCACGTACAGGGCCGAGGCCACCGCCCGGTCCACCACGTTCTGCAGCCGGTACTGGCTGAAGAACACGATGCCGTAAATGGCGGAGGCATAGAGCATGGCCACCACAAAGGGGAACAGCATCAGAAACTCCAATGCCACGGCCCCTTGCGCACCACGCCTAGTCAGAAGCGACACGTCTCCCACGCAAAGACCTCACTTACGGATTCTGAGCCGAGGAGAACAGATTCTCGAACGCGCTCTGAAAGGTGTTCTGCACAGTGGTGTTTGTCGCCAGGATACCCACGATGAAGATGATGGCGGCGGCAAGCACAATGTACTCCAGCGCGCTGGCACCGCGCTGCTTGTCGGCCTGGGTGCGGCCGCGGCTGAAAAGGCGGGCGGCGATTTGTTGTGAGACGTTGGTAAAGATGGTCAGTGATTTCATTTCAAGCTCTCCCTTACACCCAAGGTGTGATCAGTGACGATTCCTTTCCGATAGTAGGTATTTTGTGAACCACCTCACAAGTACCCGCTTTTGCATATCCATCGCACAGTTCCTTTAAAATCAACATCTTATGCAACCTGTCGGCGGATATCCGGTGTTATGAAAGCGATGACCGGTTGTTCTTGCTCTTTTGTTACCGCCTTTATCCTTATGTTTCCGCCTTTTGCGACGGTCTTTTGATCCATAATCGCAGTATGCCTCCTTTGCGCTGCGTGCAGAAAGATCACATTTGTGTGCTTATGAAATTTATTGTCATTGACGTGAACAGACGATGAGCGTCCGCGTCCCGGACATAAAAAAACCCGGTGTGGCAGCCACACCGGGTTTCTTGTCCCTTGCCAGGCAGGACGCTTACTTGATCTTGGCTTCCTTATAGATCACGTGCTTGCGGACCACGGGATCATACTTCTTGGTCTCCATCTTTTCCGGATGCAGACGCTTGTTCTTGGCGGTGGTGTAAAAGTGCCCCGTGCCCGCTGAGGACACCAGACGAATTTTTTCACGAATCGGACCAGATGCCATGATTCAGCTCCTTGGGCTCAGGCGCGCGCGCCGCGGCTGCGGATATCGGCCAGCACGCTGTCGATACCCTTCTTGTCAATGATACGCATCCCTTTGGAGGACACACGCAGGCGCACGAAGCGCTTTTCGCTCTCCACCCAGAAGCGATGGTAGTGGAGATTCGGCTCGAAACGACGCTTGGTCTTGATGTTCGAGTGGGACACGTGGTGACCCGTTACCGGCCGCTTACCGGTTACCTGGCAAACCTTGGACATGATCTTGCTCCCGTGATGCAACACAATTGGGGGCGGGGCAGCCCCGGAAAAGGCGCGTTTTATACCAAAACCCGGGGCGTTGATCAAGCCATTCCGCTGCTTCCGGTCAATTATCACACCCAGCCCCGGCGGCTGAACGACTCCCAGTGGCCGTCGCCGATCACCAGGTGATCGAGGATGCGCACGTCGATCAGGTCCAGTGCCCGGCGCAGCCGCTCGGTGACGTCCCGGTCCGCCTGGCTGGGCTCGGCGACGCCGGAGGGATGATTGTGGGCCACGATCACGCTCGCCGCGTTGTATTCCAGGGCCCTGCGGACCACTTCCCGGGGGTAGACGGCGGCGCCGTCCACGGTGCCGTAGAACATCTTCTCGAAGCCGATCACCCGGTGCTTGTTGTCGAGAAACAGCACCGCGAACACCTCACGGGGTTCGCCGCGCAGTTCCGCGGTCAGCAGCCGCGCCGCCGGTTCCGGGTTATCCAGGCTGAAGCCCCGCTCCAGTTCCGTGGCCAGATACCGCCGCCCCAGCTCCAGCGCCGCCAGCACCTGGGCGCAACGGGAATCCGCCATGCCCGGCAAGCGCCCCATTCGCTTGGGTGTCAGGTCCAGCAGGCCGCGCAAGCCGTCGGTCCGGTCGAGAAGATCCCGGCCCAGATCAACGGCGGTGCGGCCGCGGCTGCCGGTGCGCAAAAAAATCGCCAGCAGCTCCGCGTCGCTGAGTGCGCCGGCGCCCCGCGCCAGCAGTTTTTCCCGGGGCCGTTCCTCTTCCGGCCAATCGCTGATCGCCATGCTCACCTCCCTGTGTTTGCTCATACCTTGGTGCTACTCTATGACGCCCCTAGTCTGCACAACCCCCCAGGGCAAGGGCAGACGACATCCACCCAGGTTTGTGTCAGCCACAGCCCAAAATACTGTACGGAATGACAGCATGCAGCGACTGGTCAACAAGCGGATCCTCCTCGGCGTCACCGGTGGCATCGCCGCCTACAAGAGCGCGGATCTGGTCCGCCGGCTGCAAGACGCCGGCGCCGAAGTACGGGTGGTAATGACGCAGGGCGCCTGCGAATTCATTACCCCGCTCACCATGCAGGCGCTCTCCGGGCACCCGGTGCACACCGATCTTCTGGACCCCCGCGCCGAGGCCGCCATGGGGCACATCGAACTGGCCCGCTGGGCGGATCTGGTGCTGATCGCCCCCGCCTCGGCCAATTTCCTGGCGCGCCTGGCCTACGGCCACGGCAACGACCTGCTGGCCACCCTGTGCCTGGCCACCGGCGCGCCGGTGGCCGTCGCGCCCGCCATGAACCAGCAAATGTGGGCGGATCCGGCCACCCAGAAGAATCAGCTGATCCTGCAGGAGAAGGGCATCCATATCTTCGGCCCGGGCGCTGGCAGCCAGGCCTGTGGCGAAGTGGGGCCGGGCCGCATGCAGGACCCGGCGGAGATCATTCAGCAAGCCGCCGAGGTGTTCGACTACGAATTGCTCACCGGCAAGCACCTGGTGATCACCGCCGGCCCCACCCGCGAACCGATTGATCCGGTGCGCTACCTGACCAACAAGAGCTCCGGGAAGATGGGGTTCGCGCTGGCCCAGGCCGCCGCCGAGGCCGGCGCGCGGGTAACCCTGATCGCCGGCCCGGTGGCTCTGGATACCCCCAACCGGGTGCACAGGATCGACGTGGTGCGCGCCGAGGACATGTTTGAGGCCAGCCTGCGGGCCGTGGAAGAGGGCTGCGACATCTTTATCGCCACCGCCGCCGTGGCGGACTACCGCCCCACCGTCACCGCCGATCACAAAATCAAGAAGTCCACCGAGGAGATCCACCTCACCCTGGTGAAGAACCCGGACATCATCGCCGCCGTGGCCGGCCACGAGAAGCGCCCCTTTACCGTGGGTTTCGCGGCGGAAACCCAGGATGTGATTGAATACGCCCAGGGCAAGCTGAAGAGCAAAAAACTGGATATGATCGCCACCAACGACGTATCCGGCACCAATGTGGGCTTCAACAGCGACAATAACGCCCTCACGGTGATCTGGCCCGGCGGCCACAAGGTACTGCCGCTCGCCTCCAAGGCACAGATCGCCAAGCAACTGATCGAATTGATCGCTATTCGCCAGAGCTGAAACCACCAACCGCTGAGACCACTGATGGAATTGCAATACCGGCTTCTTGATGCCCGCCTGGGCGACCAGTTTCCGCTGCCCGCCTACGCCACCGACGGCTCCGCCGGCCTGGACCTGCGCGCCATGGTGGAGGCCCCTTTGACCCTGAACCCCGGCGACACCGAGTTGCTGCCCACCGGGCTGGCCATTCACATCGGCGACGCGGGTTACGCCGGCATGATTCTGCCGCGCTCGGGCCTGGGCCATAAGCACGGTATCGTGCTGGGCAATCTGGTGGGCCTGATCGATTCGGACTACCAGGGCCAGTTGATGGTGTCCTGCTGGAACCGGGGCAGCAGCCCGTTCACCATCGAACCGGGGGAGCGCATCGCGCAACTGGTGATCGTACCGGTGATGCAGGTCGCGCTGACACAGGTCGACGACTTCGACGACAGCGCCCGGGGCGAGGGCGGCTTCGGCCACAGCGGCCGCCACTAAGCCGCACTGACGTAACCGCAACGCCGCCACGAGGGTGAAAAAGAGCGGCGACGGCATAGGGGGAAGGCATGGGGAGTGAACGCAAGGTCATGACCAGGCCCGCACTGCTACTCGCATTGCTGGGCCTGGTGGCCGTCGGCGCCGGCTTCGGCCTGTGGCATCAGTATCAGCAGAACCAGGCCCGGACGTCGGCCGCCGAGCAGGCACAGCAGCTGGCACGGACACTGGCCGACGAATTCGGGCGGAAGGTGCACCGCCACCGCGCGCAACTGGAGCAATTCGCCGGACGCCAGCCTTCCACCGGCGAGGTTCTGGCGCCTACTCCCTGGAAGGACGACACCCGCCTGCTGAGCGTGCCCGACGGCCACCTCGGCGAGGAGAAGCTGTCGTTCACCCTGCGCGAGCTGCTGCACAACCTGCGCGAGCGCGGCGAAGTGGTGGTCTCCAGCCGTGGCGGTGAACAACCGGCATTGCTGATGGCGCGCGCCGTGCCCGGCGGCGCGCTGATCCTCGAACACAACCTGACGCCCTGGCTGGACGCCCTGGACCAGCGCCTCCCCGAACGCGCCGCCCTGACCCTCAGCCAGGGCGGCGTGACACTGGTACGGCGCGGCCGGACCGCCGCCGAGGCCGCCACCGCCAGCGCCCAAGGCGGCCCCTTTACGCTGACACTGTCGGTGCCCCCCACGCCGCCCCCGTGGCAAAGCGGGCTGCTGCCCGCCGGTCTCGGCGCGGCGGCGATCCTGCTGCTGATCTATGCGGTTTTCGCCGGCCTCGCCAAGCGTCGGCCCGCGCCGGTGGCGCAGCCGTCCCCGAGGCCCCGGAAAACACCCGCCCGCCCGGTGACACCGCCCCCTGCCGCGCCGCCACCGGCCCCCGAACCGGAACCCGAGGAAGCCGCCGAGCCGGAGCCCGGCCCGGCGCCACCGCCGGCGTTGTTCGGCCCCGACGGTATTCGCGCCACCAGCGACGCCCCCCTGGACGACACCGCTCTGGAACAGCTCGGCCGGGCCATCGGCAGCGAAGCCGGCGCGGCCGGCCAGCACACCCTGTTCGTCGCCTCGGCCGGCGAGGCCGGTGCCGCGCGCGCGCTGATCGACGGCCTGATCGCCTGCGGCCGCCAGGTGGTGGACCTGGGCGCGGCACCCCCGGCGGTGCTCCATTACGCCATCGAAGTACTGGAGAGCCAGAGCGGCGTCTGTCTCACCGGCGACGGCGATCAACGGGCCCTGGAGATCGTCATCAGTGGCGAGGCCCTCCATGGTGACCGGCTGACCGCCCTGCGCGAGCGCCTGCTGGCGCGGAACCTGGACCAGGGCAGCGGACAGCTTGAACAGCGCGACATCAACGACCGCTACCTGACCGCCGTGGCGGACGACATCATTCTCGCGCGACCCATGTCGGTCGCCGTGCAAGGTACCAGCGCCGCCGCCGGCCTGGCGCCACGGCTCTTCGAGGAACTGGGCTGCAAGGTGATCACCGTGGACGACCCGAACGCCCTGGCGGAGACGGTCACCGGGCAGAACCTGAGTCTGGGCCTGGCGTTCCCGGCCGACGGCACCCTGGCCGTGATGGCCGGCGACGGCGAGCCGATCGCCGTGGACCGGCTGCTGATGCTGCTCGCCCAAGACCTGCTGGAGCGTAATCCAGGTACTGACGTGCTGTTCGATGTAACATGCAGCCGCGCCCTGGCCAATCTGATCCGCAAGCAAGGCGGGCGGCCGGTGGTGGACCAGGGCGGCCCGACGCGCCTGCGGGCGCGCATGAAAGAATTGGCCGTGCCCCTGGCGGGGGAGGCGAGCGGGCATATATTCTTCGCCGACCGCTGGTATGGATTCAGCGACGCCCTCTACGCGGCGGCCCGTGTTTTGGAGATACTCTCCCTGCAAGCGGGCGACAGCGTCGAGGTGTTCGCCCGCTACGCGGATCCAGGCCCCGAATGACGCCCTGAAGCTCCCTTTTTGACCGGTTGGAGAAAGTAGTCATGGACACCAAGAGCGCCCAGGAAACCGCCCGCGTTCTGATTGAAGCGCTGCCGTACATTCAGCGCTTCGCCGGCACCACCGTGGTGATCAAGTACGGCGGCAACGCCATGGAAAACGACGAACTGAAAAACAGCTTCGCCCGCGACGTGGTGATGATGAAACAGGTCGGCATCAACCCGGTGATCGTGCACGGCGGCGGTCCGCAGATCGGCGACCTGCTCAACCGGCTCGGCAAGGAGAGCAAGTTCGTCCAGGGCATGCGCGTCACCGACCGGGAAACCATGGACGTGGTGCAGATGGTGCTCGGCGGCCTGGTCAACAAGGACATCGTCAACCTGATCCAGCACAACGGCGGCCAGGCGGTGGGCCAGACCGGCAAGGACGGCCGCCTGATCAAGGCGCGCAAGATGCTGCTCAAGAACCTGGACGCCGACGACCCCGAACTGCAGGCTTCGGAGATCATCGACATCGGCCATGTGGGCGAAGTGCAAAGCATCGATACCAAGGTGCTGGATCTGCTGGGCGGCAGCGACTTTATTCCGGTGATCGCGCCGATCGGCGTCGATCAGGACGGCATCAGCTACAACATCAACGCCGACCTGGTGGCCGGCAAAGTGGCGGAAGTGCTGCGCGCCGAAAAGCTGATCCTGCTGACCAACGTGGCCGGCCTCAAGGACAAGGAAGACCGCGTGCTGACCGGCCTGACCGCCGACCGCGTCAACGCGCTGATCAAGGACGGCACCATCCACGGCGGCATGCTGCCGAAGATCCGCTGCGCCCTGGAAGCGGTGGAGAACGGCGTGCACACCTCGCACAACATCGATGGCCGGGTGGCCCACGCGGTGCTGCTGGAGATCCTTACCGACAAGGGGGTCGGTACTCTCATCAGCAAACATTAAAAAAACGCCTAGAACGGGAACGACGAATGACAGAACAGACTCCGTCCAGAAAGGAGCAGATCCTGCAGGCCCTGGCGCACATGCTGGAAGCGGAACCCGGCGGCCGGATCACCACCGCCGGCCTGGCCCGGGAAGTGGGGGTTTCCGAGGCCGCGCTGTACCGGCATTTTCCCAGCAAGGCGAAGATGTTCGAAGGGCTGATCGACTTCATCGAGGAGGCGATCTTTTCGCGCATCAACCGCATCACCGGCGAGGGGGACGCGCTTACCCAGGTGGAGCAGGTTCTGACGCTGATCCTGGCGTTCACCGAGCGCAACCCGGGCATCACCCGGCTGCTCACCGGCGACGCCCTCACCGGCGAGAACGAGCGCCTGCACCGGCGCATTCAGCAGTTCTACGACCGGGTCGAGAGCCAGCTCAAACAGGTGGTCCGCGACGCGGAGTTCAAGGAAGGCAAGCGCACCGCCGCCACCCCCACCATCACCGCCAACCTGCTGCTGGCGGTGGTCGAAGGGCGCATCGCGCAATTCGTCCGTTCC
>CAZKWA010000045.1:0-25796 GCA_964556345.1 uncultured Alcanivorax sp. | reverse complement strand
TGGTGGCGGTGTTGCCCATGTTCGCCAGGGCCAGGCTCGGGCTCAGAAAAAGAGCGCCGGCACACAGGCCGGCACAAGAAAGGAAATTTGCGCGCATGGGTGTGAACCCTCCTTTTATTGTTTTCTTCCAAATTATTGTTTTAGTGCATCTAACATCCCGTTATTGGTGCCACGACTGATCGCGGCGTTTCCCACGGAGGGAAGTGCCATTGGACGAATGGCATTTCAGAGCTTGGTTCGAGGCTCGGAGCGGAGGTAACTGAAAAGTGTGAAAAGGGGCTGTCAAAAAAAAGAAAACATGGCGTAAGTCGTTGAATTAAAGGCGTGACCATTCGGTCAAAAAGATCGAAAACAGAGGCTGAATTGCCGTTCGTGAACACTTGTATGCGAAAGGTTCGGCGTTTTGATATACACGCCAGAATGATGTTTCTACCGATTTTAAAAAGGGGACAGAAAACAGAATGAGCAATATTAAAAGGGGACAGACAATGTTTTAAGGGGGCGGAGGCAGGTCTTGCCTTTGACGCCGTTCAGCTCAAGCCGGACTACGTGCCTTTCCGCTTTCTCGTACGAAAAGCTTCGACACCGTAGGACAGACTGTCCGGCCGTTCCCGCGCAGACTCAGGCACAAATGGCTTTCGAGATGCGCATGGACGAGCATGACACCAGTTACAAGTTGCTCTTTTCTCATCACAGGATGGTGCGGGATTTGCTCACTGGCTTTTGATTCAGCCCCCGCCAGAAGGGCTGGACGGCTTTCAGCCAAATCAGGCTTTTCTGCTGATCGACGAAGGTCTTTATGCTTCGCAC
This sequence comes from uncultured Alcanivorax sp., assembly GCA_964556345.1. Classification (GTDB taxonomy): domain Bacteria; phylum Pseudomonadota; class Gammaproteobacteria; order Pseudomonadales; family Alcanivoracaceae; genus Alloalcanivorax. Next base: position 24,986 of record CAZKWA010000045.1, on the reverse strand, counting down.
TCGGAAGAGTCGCTCACCAATTTGGTGGCCGCGTTGTTCCGGCTGGAGCATCACCGGTCCTCCGACGAGGTGGTAGCTGTTCTTCACCTTTTGGTAAAGTGGCTGGAGGGACCAGAACAAGCCGGTTTGCGCAGGTCCTATTTAACATGGCTGCGCCGCCGTCTACCGCGATGGTTCCCCGGCGAAACCTTTCCCGGATGCACGACCTGCAGGAGGCCTACGAGATGATCACCAACCGCTTTGAGGAATGGAAGGAACGTCAACGTCTCGTGGGCGTGGAGCAAGGTGTGGAGCAAGGCATTGAACAAGGCCGGTTGGACGGTGAACGCAGCCTGGTTCTGCGTCTGATACGGCCTCGATAATCGAGCTACACCCAGAACTTGTCCTTGACCGTCGAGGGTTGTCCCTGGGTCCGGGGTCGGTGGGGATAGCTGTCGAGGTAATCGTCCACCGCGTCCTGAAACGCCCGGATCAGGCCGATGGCGGTGTCGGCCTGGTAGTGTACCGGCACCTCGATATTAAGCAGGGCGCCATGGAGGCAGTTGTTCTTCTGGCTAACCTCGACATAACCGTAATAACCGCGGTGCTGAAGAAGTATTGTCATCTTGGTCTCGCCTCCGTGCGTACTGGGATCAGTAGACCGTAACGCAGGACGACGTCGACAGGGATAGGCGCAAAACGACAAGACTTGTAAGAAATCAGCTACTCGTAGCGGGGCGAAAGATTACACGGCACGGCCGGCCCTCAGAAAAGCTCTACCTTCAGACGACCTTTGCCCTGCTTGCGGCGGGCCTGGCCCACCACAATGGTGACGTCACGGCCGAGCCGGTTCAGGCAGTCGAACATTTTGGCCTCGCTGATACCTCGAAAATGTCCTCGCAGGAGTCGGGAAAGTTTGGGTTGCGTGATACCGATTATTTTGGCTGCTTCGGTTTGAGTCAGCTGCCGCTCGTCGATAATTGTTGCAATCTTTGTGGCAAGCTGCGCTTTGATACGCATTTCTTCCGGATCGGAAACCGCCAGATCCGCGTAAATGTTGGCGTTGCCTTCTTTGATCTCAGTCATGGCTTTCTATCCTGGCGTGTCGTCTCGCGGCTTTAAGGCGTTCGTTTACTTGATCCATATCCTGCTTCCGGGTCGCTATGCCCTTGGAGGCCTTCTTTTGGAAGCAATGTAAAACATAGATTCGTGGGCCGAATTTAACGGTGTATATCGCCCTGTATGTATCACCCCGGAAGTCTCCTACAACTTCGAGTACTCCCGCAGAGCCGAACCCTTTGAGTGGCTTTGCTTGCTCATGTTTTCTGCCGATTTGAGCTAAATGTAACGCGTAACCAAAAACATCTTTGACTTCTTCCGGCATTCTACTGAGGCGTTTTTTACTGTCGCCGACCCAGAATACCGGTCTGGGTATCCGCTCTGGGCACAATTATTATTCCTTTATGGGTATATGATTTCAATGAGAAACTTCGTTTGTTGCGTAACCCGGAATATAAATGAGCCGGACGGAGGGGATGGATCGGAGATCAATGACGAACTAGGTAAGAGATAGACGATTTTCGTGTCGCTCCAGGCTTACGGCGCGCGCCGGAACCAGCTCCTGAGCCGCCGCCACCAGGGCTCGCGATCGCGCAGGCCGATATGGGCGCCATCACAGTGGGGTGGGGTGCGGGTGGCGCCGCAGCCGCAGAACAGCACGATTTCTTCCTTGCGGGCGGTGTAGCCCACCCGTTCGTCGGCGCCACAGCGCGGGTCGCTGCAAAACGGCGCGGTGTCGCTGTGGCGGCAGGCGCACCAGTGCCGGACCTCGCCGGCGGCGAGCTTGACCGGCTGCGGGTAGCGCGGCGGCGCGGGGCGGTCGGTGCGCATGGGGTTCTGTCTCCTAACGGTCATAACCCTGTCACGGGACAGCAACGGGCGGCTTCCAGACTGGCGTAAATCCAATCTGGAGCTCGTTATGCTTGCGCAAGCCGCCGGAAAGATCAAAGCCCTGCGACCGCCATTCAAAGACGTGTTCAAATCCCGTGACGCCCTTAAAGGGCCGGAGACGGGCACCCGGTTCAGTGCTTATTTCACCCGCTCGCGCCGGGAGATTCTCAAGATTCAGCGCCTGCGCTACCGGATCTTTTCCCGGGAATACGGCGCCAGCTTCCATGCGCCCTTCGGTTTGGATCGCGACCGCTTCGACCGTCACTGTCTGCATCTGGTGGTGCGTGATAACCACAGCGGCGAGCTGGTCGGCTACACCCGGGTGCTGGCCGGCGAGCGGACCCACAAGACCGGGGGGTTCTACTCCGCCAACGAATTCCACCTGGGGCCGCTGGCCGGCTTGCAGGGGCGCGTGGCGGAGATCGGCCGTACCTGCATTCACCCGGACTACCGGGGCGGGGCGGTGATCACGGTGCTGTGGGCCCGTTTGGCGCAGTACATGCTGGAGAACGACATCGGCTCGTTGATCGGCTGCGCCAGCATCGCATTGAGCGAGGGCTTCAATGTGGCGGCGATTGACCAGCGCATCCGCGAATCCCATATGACGCCGCCGCACCTGCGGGTGACGCCGCGTTTCCGGCTGGACCGGATGCCGGGCGACGCCCTGGAGGGCGCCGGCGAGCGCGGCGGGGTGAAGATGCCGCCGCTGCTCAAGGCGTACCTGCGCATGGGCGCGCGGGTGTGCGGGGAACCGTGCTGGGACCCGGACTTCAATTGCCTGGACTACTTCATTCTCATGGAAGTGTCGCGGCTGCCGGCGCGCTATGTGCAGCACTTCCTGCAGCCCGGCGACGCCGCCCGACCGGCGGCCGCGGTGGCGGTGTGACGGTGCGCGATCTGTCGCTGGAGTCGCCGGCGGGGGAGCGGCCGGCGCGGGTTACGGCACGGCGTTGCTGGCGCGCCTTGCGGGTGGTGGCGCATGTGCTGGCCGGGGTGCTGGAAGCCGTCTGGCTGAGGGCCGGGCGGGACCCGCAGCGGGTGGTGATCCTGAACGCCAAGCGTCGCTGGTGCCTGCGCTTTCTGACCATTCTGGGGGTGGAGTTGCGCGTGCGGGGGCCGCTGCGGGCGGGGCCGGTGCTGCTGGTCAGCAACCATGTGTCCTGGCTGGATATTCCGGTGATCGCCGCCGCCCGGCCCTGTTATTTCCTGTCCAAGGCGGAAGTGGCCGACTGGCCCGTGATCGGCTGGCTGGCGCGGGCGGTGGGCACCCTGTTCATTCGCCGTGGGGGCGGTGAGTCGCGGGCCAAGGCGGCGGAGATCCGTGGCCGGCTTGAGCGGGGCCACGGCATCCTGGTGTTTCCGGAGGGCACCACCACCGACGGCACCGGCGTGCGCCGGTTTTTCCCGCAACTGTTCGCCGCCGCCGACGAGGAAGCCCCGGTGCAGACGGTGGCGGTGCGCTACCGGGACGAACAGGGCCGGCTGGACACCGGTGTCGCCTTTATCGGCGACGACGAGTTCCACCACCATCTGTGGCGGCTGATGGGGCGGCGTCGGATCATTGTCGAGCTGACCTTCGGCGCGCCGTTGCCGCCGGACGAGCCGCGCGCCCTGGCCCGCGAGGCCCGCGAGCGGATCGTCGCCGACCTGGGGGGCGCGGCGGGCCTGGACGTCGGGTCACGGCCCTCGGCCTGACCCGACCTGCTCCTGGTACGCCTTAGCTGACGTAAAGCCCCGGCTTTGCTGACACGCATTGTTGCTTCCTGCCTACCTCCAATCTCGTCAGCGTCCGCTAAGGTGCTTAATCCAATGCAGCTTTGACAAGCAACTATATTTAGTCGCAAAATGGGCGCGCTATATGACGAGTACCCGACGCTTGGTCATCAAGTTGAAGACGCTCGAGCAGGGATTTACCTGGCAAGAACTTGAAACGTTGCTTCGCCGATTGGGATACGAGCGTAGGGAAGGGAGCGGGGTGCGCGTCAAATTTACGAACGGCGATCCGCTACAGTTGATATGCCTGCATCGTCCCCATCCGGGTAATGAGCTGAAACGTTACGCGCGACGCCAGGTGATCGAGAAGTTAGAGGATGGAGGCCTGATATAGATGGCGAATCTGCTGCATTATCGCGGTTATTACGGGTCCATTGAGGCGAGCCCGGAAGACAACTGCCTGTACGGCAAGCTGCTCTACATTCAAGCCTTGGTCAACTACGAAGCGGAGACCGTGGCGGAGCTTGAGCACGCCTTTCAGCAGGCCGTGGACGATTACCTGGCCGACTGCGCCGAAGCGGGTCAGCCGCCGGAGAAGCCTTGCAAAGGCTCCTTCAATGTCCGGGTTGGCCACGACATTCACCTGGCGGCCGCGCGGGCGGCGACGCGGGAAGACTCTTCGCTGAACGAGCTTGTGCGAAAAGCCCTGGAACGCTATCTGGCCGAACCCCGGCGGCATAATGCGCTAGCCGATACCGCCGCTGACAAATTCGATAAGCGCCGCCGACCCTAGCGGCCCGGATTCCGGAGCCGTGGGCGTCGGGTTACGGCCCCCGGCCTGGATCTACCGGCGACGGTGTCGGGCCTGCTACTATTGGCGCCGTTTTGAGTTGCCATGAGGAAGGCCCGTGACCCGCGCCAGCGACCTGAAGAAATCCGACGTTATTGAACACAATGGCTCCCTGTTCGTGATCCGCCAGATTGAGGTGAATTCGCCCTCGGCGCGGGGCGCGGCCACGCTGTACCGGGTGCGTGCCGCCGCGGTGGGCGGCGGGCCCAAGTTCGAGGAGCGCTACAAGGGCGATGAGGATGTGCCCACCGTGGAGCTGCTGCGCCGGCCGGTGCATTTCTCCTATGTGGACGGCGACGACCATGTGTTCATGGACGACGAGGATTTCTCCCAGTACCCCCTCAAGGCCGAGGATATCCGCGACGAGCTGCCGTTCATCACCGAAGGCAGCGACGGCCTGCTGGCCCTGAAGGTGGGGGATTCGGTGATCGGCCTGGAGTTGCCGTTGTCGGTGGTGCTCACCATCACCGAGACCACGCCGGCCATGAAGGCGGCCTCCGCCAGTGCCCGCACCAAGCCCGCCACCCTGGAGACCGGCCTGGTGATCCAGGTGCCGGAGTACATTCAGGAGGGCGAGAAGGTGAAGGTGAATACGTCCGAGCGGAAATTCATGTCCCGTGCCTGAGAAGCGGCTTCAAGCGACCAATCCCAGGCTGCATGCGGTATCCCCGGTCTGCTTGCGGCTTGTTGCTTGTAGTTTGCTGCTGATCCTTTCCGGCTGCCAGCTGGGCTACTACGGCCAGGCCGTGAAAGGGCACCTGGACCTGATGGGCGCCCGCCAGCCGGTGGCGGAGGTGGTGGCCGACGCGGACACGCCGGCGGCGGTGCGCCGGCAGCTGGCGCTGGCCGGCGACGTGCTGACGTTCGCCGACCAGTCCCTGGGCCTGCCGGCGCGGAACGTCTACCGGGATTATGTGCACCTGCGGGAGGACGCGGTGGTCTGGAATGTGGTCGCCGCGCCGCCGTATTCGCTGGAGCCGCGCACCTGGTGCTATTGGCTGCTGGGTTGCCTGAGCTACCGAGGCTATTTCGACCGCGCCGACGCCGAGGCCCTGGCCGCGGAGCTGGACGCCCAGGGGCAGGACACCTATGTGGGCGGCGCCATCGCGTATTCCACCCTGGGCTGGTTCGCGGACCCGCTGACCACGCCGATGATCAACCGCTCCGCGCCGGCGCTGGTGGAGCTGCTGATTCACGAACTGGTGCACCGGCGGCTTTATATCCGCGATAACACCCGCTTCAATGAGTCCCTGGCCACCATGGTGGCCCGTGAAGGCACCCTGCGCTATCTGACCCACCACGACCTGGAGGTCGACCTGGACCGCTGGCGCCAGCGCGATCGCGCCCGCGACGTCTTCCTGACGCTGGTGAGCGAGACCCGGGAGAAGCTGGCCGGGCTGTACGCCAGCGGCGCCGATGAAGCGGTCATGGCGGCCCGCAAGGCGGCCCTGATCGAGGCACTGCGCGACAGCTATCGGGCCCGCGCCGAGCAATTGCCGGCGCTGCGCGCCTACGCCGGATTTTTCGAGGGACCGTTGAACAATGCCCGCCTTAACGGCGTCCATGACTATTACGGGCTGGTGGGGACCTTTCAGGAATTGCTGTTAAGCTGCGGCGAGCAATGGGGCTGCTTCTGGGAGCGCGTGGAAGCGCTGGCCGGGAGGGATGGATGAGCCTCTGGTATCCTGCCGGCCGACAAGCCGGCCTTTCGCGGGCGGGGCCCGCTCCCACAAGCTGGCCCTTCACGGACATGGCCCGCTCCCATGACGAGGAAAGTAATGCTTGAACTGGTGCGCGTGAACAACGAGAAGCTGGCCCGGCAACTGGCCCATGTGCTGGCCCGGCAGGGCATCGCCACCCGCGAGGAAGCCCGTGACAGCGAGTTCGTGCTGCTCCTGGAGGACCCGGCGCGCCATGATGAGGCCCGCAAGCTCACCGAGGCGTTCCTGCGCGACCCCAGCGCGCGGCAGTGGCAGGACAACGCCTGGCAGGCCAGCGAACCGATCACCGGGCTGCCGCGCCAGCAGATCTTTTCCGGCGGCTGGTTTTCCAGCATGGGCCCGGTGACCCGCACGGTTCTGGTGGTCACCGCGCTGATTTACGCTTCGCCCTATGTGATCGGCCCGGATATCTATTACGCGCTGATGTTCCCCGACAGCCTGGACGGCCTGGCGAACCAGCCCTGGCGGCTGTTCAGCCCCATGCTGCTGCACTTCTCGGTGCTTCACATCATCTTCAACCTGCTGTGGTGGAGTGACCTGGGGCGGTTGATCGAGCGCTTCCAGTCCAGCTTCCAGCTGGTGTGGATCACCCTGCTGGTGGCGGCGATCTCCAACCTGGCCCAGTTCGTGGACACCGGGCCGCGCTTCGGCGGGCTGTCCGGCGTGGTGTACGGGCTGCTCGGCTATCTATGGCTGTACGGCAAAACCAATCCGGCCGCCGGGTATCAGTTGCGCCGGGAGATTGTGATATTGATGCTGGTTTGGCTGGTGATTTGCTACGTGGGGCTGGCGGACATCGTCGCCAACGCCGCGCACCTGTCCGGGCTGGTCACCGGCGCGGTGCTGGGCGCGGGCATCGGCCTTTACCGCCGCGCCCGCCACTACAAAGGCGTGTAGGAGCGGGCTTGTGGGAGCGGGCCGTGCCCGCGAAAGGGGCGAAGCCCCGGCAGGATTCCAGAGACCGGTCTACCGGCGGCATAAACAGTGCCTCTGGTATCCTGCCGGCCGGCAAGCCGGCCTTTCGCGGGCAGGGCCCGCTCCTACAAGCTGGGGTTTAGATGGAGCGGATGATGATTGGAAGATTTGGCGTGGCGTTACTCCTGGCGCTTTTGAGCGGCTGCGGGGTGGCGCGCCTGGACGAGAGCCTGGGCCGGGCGGTGATGGAGAACAACGATCTGGCCACCGTGGAGGCGGGGCTGCCGTCCTATTTGCTGATGGTGGACGGTTTGATCGTTAACTGGCCGGAGCGCAGCGCGCTGCTGATGACCGGCGCCGATCTCTACGGCGCCTACGCCGGGGTCTTCGTGGAGGACGAGGCGCGTGCCGCGCGGCTCAACGAAAAGGCGCTTGATTACGCCCTGCGCGGCGCCTGCGCCTACGACGACGCCTACTGCGACCTGCGCCGGATCGACGTGCCGGCGTTCGAGGCGCTGCTCGACGAGGCCGGGCAGGACGAGGTGCCGGTGCTGTTTTCGCTGGGCGGCGCCTGGGCCGGCTATATCCAGACCCATACCGACGACTGGAACGCGGTGGCGGAGCTGTCCCGGGTGCGGCTGCTGATGGAGCGGGTGGTGGCGCTGGACGAGGACTACCGCTACGGTCAGGCCCACATGTACCTGGGCGTGCTCAACAGTATTCTGCCGGCCAGCCTGGGCGGCCGGCCGGAGCAGGCGCGGGCCCATTTCGAGCGCGCCGTGACCCTGTCCGAAGGCCGCAATTTGCTGGCACGGGTCCTGTTCGCGGAACATTACGCGCGGCTGGTGTTCGACCGCGAGCTGCACGACGCGCAACTGCGGAAGGTGCTCGACGCCGACCCGGACGCGCCGGAGCTGACGCTGCAGAACACCTACGCCAAGCGGCAGGCACGGCGCTTGCTGGACAGCGCCGACGATTATTTCTGAGGTTTGTGGAAGCAGACCTTGTGGGAGCGGGCTTGTGCGAGCGGGCTTGTGCGAGCGGGCCCCGCCCGCGAAAGGCCGGCAACGCCGGCCGGCAGGATACCAGAGAGGGTGTTTGTGCTGCTGGTAGAGAGGGCTCTGGGATCCTGCCGGCAAGCAAAGCTTGCCTTTCGCGGGCTGGGCCCGCTCCCACAGGGGCCCTTTGCAGGATTTTGATGATGGAGAGAGCAATGTTGAGAACCGCCGTGGCCTTGCTGGCCCTGATGCCGGTGCTGGCCTTTGCCACCACCCTGAAGATCTCCACGCTGTACCCGGACGGCACCGCGGTGGTGAAGGCGCTGAAACAGGCCGGCGACACCATCGAGCAGGAAACCGACGGCCGTGTCAGCCTGAAGATTTACCCCGGCGGCGTGATGGGCGACGACCAGGCGGTGCAGCGCAAGATCCGCGTCGGCCAGTTGCACGGCCAGATGGCCCAGGGCGGGGCGTTCGCCGGCGCCTACCCGGACAGCCAGATTCTCAACGTGCCGCTCACCTTCAATAATTACGCCGAGGTGGACGCCGCCCGCGCCGAGCTGGACCCGCTGATCCAGCAGGGCCTGGAGGACAACGGCTGGGTCAGCTTCGGCCTGGTGGACGGCGGCTTCGCTTACATCATGTCCGCGAACCCGGTGCGCAGCCTGGAGGATCTGCGTGAGCAGAAGCTGTGGCTGCCCTCCGGCGACAGCGCCTCCGCCAACGCGGCCGAGACCCTGGGCCTGTCGCCCATCGTGCTGAATATCGGCTCGGTGCTGACCTCCCTGCAGACCGGCGCGGTGAACGCTTTCGCCGCCCCGCCGGTGGCCGCGCTGACCCTGCAGTGGTACTCGCGGGTGGATTACGTCACCGATCTGCCGCTGCTCTACACCTACGGCCTGCTGGCGATTCACAAACGCCATTTCGAGCGTCTCTCCGAGGCGGACCAGGCGGTGGTGCGGCGCGTGCTCGAGAGCGCCTTCGACACGATCGACCGGGACAGCCGCGAGCAGAACAAGGACGCCTTCCAGGCGGTGCGCAACCAGGGCCTGGAGCTGGTCACCCCGAGCGCCGAGCAGCGCGCCGAGTGGAAGCGCTACGCCGACAAAGCCACCAACGAACTGGTGGAAGAGGACGAGCTGAGCCGCGACATGCTCGACCGGCTGCACCGCGTCCTCGACGCCCACCGCGAAAAGAGCCCCTAGAGAGATGCGCCGCCTGCTGTTCTGGCTGCACCGCTTCGAGGACGGCCTGATCGTCACCGTGCTGCTGGGCATGGTGGTGCTGGCGGTGGCGCAGATCGGCCTGCGCAACTTCGGCGGCTTCAGCCTGGTGTGGGCGGAACCGCTGCTGCGCAACGCGGTGCTGTGGATCGGCCTGTTGGGCGCGATGATCGCCTCGCGCAAGGACGAGCACATCCGCATTGATCTGGCCGCTAATTTCCTGCCGGAGCGCTGGCTGCCCCGGGTCACCGGGGTGGTGGACCTGTTCACGGCGGGCATTTGCGTGCTCACCGCCTGGTACAGCGCGCATTTCGTGGTCGAGGAGTATCAGTTCGGCGCCACCGCCTTCGCCGGGGTGCCCAGCTGGCTGCTGCAGGCCGTGATTCCGCTCGGCTTCACGGTGATGGCGCTGCGCTATCTGGTGCTGTTCGGCCTGGGGCTGCGCGGCCGGCGGCCGAGCATGCGGGAGCCGGTGGCATGATCTGGATCGCCGTGCTGGTGCTGCTGTTGCTGGCGCTGCTCGGCGCGCCGCTGTTCGCGGTGCTGCTGGGTGCCGCCGCCCTGGGGTTCTACACCCAGGGCTCGCCGCTGGCGGTGCTGCACATCGACATCTACCAGCTGTCCGATTCGGTGGTGCTGATGGCGCTGCCGCTGTTCACCTTCGCCGGTTTTCTGCTCAGCGAGTCGCGCACCGCCGACCGGCTGGTGCGCCTCAGCCAGGCGGCGTTCGGCTGGATGCCCGGCGGCATGGCGTTCGTGGCGTTGATCGCCTGCGCCTTTTTCACCGCGCTCACCGGCGGCTCCGGGGTGACCATCGTGGCGCTGGGCGCGCTGCTGTTGCCGGCGCTGGTCAAGGCCGGCTACCCGCAGCGCTTCAGCCTGGGTCTGGTGACGTCGTCGGGCAGCCTGGGCCTGCTGCTGGTGCCCTCGGTGCCGCTGCTGATCTACGGCATCATCGCCCAGCAGCTGTCGCAGCAACTGGCGATGCCGGCGGTGGAGATCGTCGATCTCTACCTGGCCGGTATCGGCCCGGCGCTGCTGATGGTGGTGCTGCTGTACTTCTATTGTCTGTGGGCCAACCGCGAAGACCCGGTGCCACGCCAGGCGTTCCGCACCCGCGAGCTGATCGACGCGCTCTGGGAGGCGCGCTGGGAGCTGCCGCTGCCGTTCGTGGTGCTGGGGGGTATTTTCTCCGGCTTCCTGGTGGTCAGCGAAGCGGCGGCGGTTACCGCGCTCTATGTGCTGGTGGCGGAAGTCTTTCTGTACCGCGAGATTCCATTGCGGCGGCTGCCCGGCCTCACCCGCGAGGCGATGGAGATGGTGGGCGGCATTCTGCTGATTCTGGCGGTGGCCCAGGCGTTCGCCGATTACCTGGTCTACGCCGGCATTCCCGAGCAGCTGTTCCAGTTCATCCAGACCCATGTGCAAAGCAAGATCGCCTTCCTGGTGCTGCTGAATATTCTGCTGCTGGTGCTGGGGGCCTTCCTGGATATCTTCGCCGCGCTGGTGATCATGGTGCCGCTGATTCTGCCGGTGGCGTTGCGCTACGGCATTGATCCGGTGCACCTGGGGATCATCTTCGTGGCCAATATGCAGATCGGCTACATCACCCCGCCGGTGGGCATGAACCTGTTCATCGCCAGCTACCGGTTCAGAAAATCCATCACCGAGCTGTTCGCCGCGACGCTGCCGTTCATGCTGGTGCTGGTGATTGCCTTGCTCGCAATCACTTATGTGCCCCAGCTCAGTCTCTGGCTGGTGCGCTGAAGCGCGCGCTTGTGCGAGCGGGCTTTTGCGGGAGCGGGCCTTGTGGGAGCGGGCCCTGCCCGCGAAAGGGTGGCTTCAGCCACCCGGCAGGATACCAGAGACGCTGTTTGTGCCGCCTTTAGACAAGTCTCTGGAATCCTGCCGGCCGGCTTTGCCGGCCTTTCGCGGGCTGGGCCCGCTCCTACACGCTACCGTTTGCGTTTATTTCGCACCCGTAACGCCTTACTACCCCCGCTGCCGCCGGCTTCCTGCACCTCGAAGCGGTTGGGGTGGGCTTTCAGCAGCTCGCTCAGTTTCTTGAAACCGTACAGGCGGGTGTCGAACGCCGGGCTGCGTTTGTTGAGGTTCTGCCCCAGCGCGCCCAGGTGCACCCAGTCTTCGTCGTCGGAGATGTCCTCGATCACCCGGGCGATAAAGTTAAGCGGCGGCTTTTCCTTGTCGCTCTGGGCCTTGGCGGTCTGCGCCGGGGTCGGCTTGCCCGCCGCCTTGGTGCCGTCGGCGGCGCCGCTCTTGGCGGGCGCCGGCTCTTCCGCGTCGGCGCGCAGAATCTCGGTGTAGATGAATTTGTCGCAGGCGGCCACGAAGGGGTTCGGCGTCTTCTTTTCGCCGAAGCCGTAGACGGTAACGCCGGCCTCGCGCAGGCGCGCCGCCAAACGGGTGAAGTCACTGTCGCTGGAGACCAGGCAAAAGCCGCCCAGCTCACGGGTGTAGAGCAGGTCCATGGCGTCGATGATCAGCGAGCTGTCGGTGGCGTTCTTGCCCTGGGTATAAGCGAACTGCTGCACCGGCTGGATCGAATAGTCCAGCAGCACCTTCTTCCAGCCGCCCAGGTTGGGTTTGGTCCAGTCGCCGTAGATGCGTTTGACGCTGGCGACGCCGTACTTGGCGATCTCCTCGAACAGGCCTTCGACGATGGCCGGCGGTGCGTTGTCCGCGTCGATCAGCACGGCCAGATGGCGCTGGCCTTCGGCGGGGTTCTTATCGTCCATGGCGTTTCCCGGTTGAAGTGTTTCCGCACCATACCGCGAACCGCTAGGGGCCGGCCATATATCCCACCACCATGTCCGTGAGGCCGGCGGCGATGTCGTCCTCGCGCAGCAGGGCATCGTTCTGGCTGGCGTGGCGGACCATGGTGAACAGCACGCTGTTGGCGACAATAAACACGCGCACCTGCAGATCGTCGATGGGGTAGTCCCGGTAGTGTTTGATGAAGTACAGCCGCGACAGCTCCATGAAGTGCTGCTGCAGGACGTCGGCCACCTTGTTGGTGGGCAGCCGGTGCCAGTTGCGCACCAGTTCCAGGTAGAGGCCGTCGCGGGAGTGCAGCACCGCGAAGCCGAAGCGGATGGCGCCGTCCACGGTTTCACGCAGGCCGGCGCTGTCCGCCAGCGGCAGGCGGCGCAGCCCCCGGGCGATGTCGCCGGCGAGTTTTTCCATCAGCGCGTCCACCAGGGCTTCCTTGCTCTCGAAATACTGGTACAGCGAGCCCACGCTGACCCCGGCGATCTCGGCGATGCGCACCGTGGTGGTGTGGTCCAGTCCGTATTCCACCAGCGCCCGGCCGGTGGCTTCGATCAGGCTGTCCACCAGTTGCCGGGAGCGCCGTTGGCGGGGGTGTTTGCGCATGGCGCCTCCGGGACGCGACGTTGAGAAATGCGAATTGAATGCGAATACATATTCGCATTAGAGTGCCGGCATCGCAATGTTCACCGGAGTACAGCATGAACGCGCCCGCTCACCCGCCCGCCGTGCCCGAACGCGCCCGGCCCTACGCCAAAACCCAGGCGCCCACGCCGTTCCTGCTGCGCCGCTTCCTGGGCCGCCCGCTGGCGCCCAGCGAGGCCGAATACCAGGCGGTGACCGACGCCTTATGGCACGGGGACCCGGCCATGGACACGCTGGTGGACTGGATGTACGACCATGGCACCCGCGAGGCGCGCGCGCTGTTCGAACAGGCCCTGGCGCAGGGCATCGACGCGGTGCCGGCGGCGCCGGAACCGTTGCGGCGCTTCTTCGACACCGTCGACCGGCGCCCGGACTGGGTGGATCCGGCGCTGATCGACGAGGGCGCCCGCTTTATCCATCGCACCGGGCTCACCGCCACCTATGTGCTGCGCGATCTGGCGCTGATGGGCGGCTACCTGCTGTCCGGTTTCAACCAGTCGCTGGTGCTCACCGGCGCGCTCAGCCAGGGCACCGCCCGGCGCGTCGCCGAAACCGGCAAATGGTGGATCGACTGCACCGAGCCCGGCGGCCTGAACCGCTTCGGCGAGGGCTTCAAGACCACCCTGCGGGTGCGGCTGGTGCACAGCCTGGTGCGCCGCAACCTCAGTGGCCGCGAAGAGTGGGATTCGGCCCGCTGGGGGCTGCCGCTGTGCCAGACCGACATGGTCGCCACCTATCTGGGTTTCAGCGTGGTGATGCTGGGCGGGCTGCGCAAACTGGGCGTGCCGGTCACCGGCCGCGAGGCGCGCGCGGTGATGCACCTGTGGAGCTACGCCTGCTGGGTGATGGGCGTGGACGAACGCTGGCTGGCGTTCAACGAACGGGACGGCGCGGTGCGGCTGCACCACTGCCTGATGACCCAGAGCCGGCCGGACTGGACCAGCCGGGAGCTGGGGGCGGCCCTGGCCCGGGAACCGCTGGAGCGGCATTTCAAGCGCTTCCAGGGCCTTCGCCGACGGCTGCTCTACCGGCAGCACCTGAGTGTCAGCCGCTATTTCCTGGACCGCGAGAAGATGGGCCAGCTGGGCCTGCCCGCCGGCGTCACGCCCTGGTACCCGCTGCTCACCCTGGCGCCCCGGTTGCTCGGCTACGGCAGCCAGCGCTGGCTGCCCGGGCTGGAGGCGCTGCAGCGCCGGCGCGGGCGGCGCGCCCAGCAGCGGGCGCTGGCCTCCATGTTCGGCGACGGCGACCGGGCCGTCACCGAACCGCCGCTGTGAGGGACAGCGGTAATAGATAGAAAAATCTGATCAATCCGTTCTTCCCAGCCCGGTGCTTTCACCGGACCTTCAGGCTTACAGTGCCATCATCTTTTGCAGATGACAGCGAACAGCTGGAGGTTCCGATGAAACGCATTCTGGTTCTTTACTATTCCATGTACGGCCATATCGAAGCCATGGCGGACGCCGTGGCCGAAGGCGCCCGTCGCGTCGACGGTGTGCAGGTGGACATCAAGCGCGTCGCCGAGACCATGCCCGAGGACGCCTTCAAGGCGGCCGGCGGCAAGACCGGCCAGACCGCGCCGGTGGCCGAGCCCGGAGAGTTGAAGGACTACGACGCCGTGATCGTCGGCACCCCCACCCGTTTTGGCAACATGAGCGGCCAGATGCGCACCTTCTGGGACCAGACCGGCGGTCTGTGGGCCAAGGGCACGCTCGCCGGCAAGGTGGCCAGCGTGTTCACCTCCACCGGCACCGGCGGCGGTAAGGAAACCACCATCACTTCCACCTGGACCACGCTGGCGCACCACGGCTTCATTATCGTGCCGCTGGGCTACGCCGACCCGGAGCAGGCGCAGATGGATATCTCGGAATTCCACGGCAGCACGCCCTATGGGGCGGGCACCATCGCCGGGCCGGACGGCAGCCGGCAGCCCAGTGACAAGGAGCTGGGGCTGGCCCGTTACCAGGGCGAGCAGGTCGCGAAGCTGACCGTGAAGCTCTAACGCCATACAGAACCGCTGATTCTTACCCCCCCTTGCCGCTTCTCCCCCAGAAGCGGCTTTTTTTGTGCTCTTGTAGGAGCGGGCCTCGCCCGCGAAAGGCAAGCTCCGCTTGCCGGCAGGATACCAGCGACCTAAGAAAGCGGGGCTCCAATGGCGTCTCTGGAATCCTGCCGGGCGCTTCGCGCCCTTTCGCGGGCAGGGCCCGCTCCCACAAGGTAGCGGCCTTAGATCAGCGGTTTATGCATGCGCCAGCGGGTGAGGGCGACGCCGTCGCGCTGCACGGTTTCCTCGGCTTCGGTCTGGAAGCCCAGGAACAGGAAGAAATCGTGGGCCACCTGGCTGGCCTCGGTGACCAGGCGCGCGCGGCCCTGGATGCGCGCTTCGTCTTCCAGGTGGTGGTAGAGCAGGGTGGCGATGCCGAGCCGGGCGGCCTCCGGGTGTACGTAGATCAGGGTGATGCGGTCGTCGACCAGCTGCGCGAAGCCGGCGGTCTCCTGGTTCCACTCCGCCACCATGGTCAGGCCCCGGGCCAGGTCGGTGGGGAAGGCCGGGTCGTCGGCGCCGGCGCTCCAGGCGCGTCGCTGGTTGGCGTCATAGTGGTCGGCGGCGGTGACCCGGATGGCCTCGCGGAACACCCGGGCCAGCGCTTCGGCGTCGCCGTCCCGGTAGGGCCGGATCTCGAAGGGCAGGCCGGACGGTAAGGAAGCCGACGGCGGCTCGGCGGTCACGGCGGGCGCTGGCCCGCGCTCGCCAGGCGGCGGATCGGCGGGGCGCTCCGGCGCGAACATGGCGCCCGGCGTCGGTGGCCCGCCGAACAGCCAGCGGCGCAGTCGTTTAAGCATGGCCGGGGCCGTTGAGGGTGCTATGAGGCAGGCTCTTCATCGGAGGCCTCCTTCAGTTGTTGTAATTGTTGTTCCAGCGCCTGCAGATAACGTTCCTGTTTGCGCAGCAGGGCTTCGGTGGTCTCCTGCTGCCGGCGCAGGTCGTCGGCGCGATCCAGCAGTTCCTGCTGCTCGCGGGCGGCGGCGCTTTTTTCCTCGCTAATGGCGGCGCTGTCCACCTTGTCGTCGGCGGTAAGAAGCGGCGGAACCAGTAACGCCAGCATGACGATGAAACGAATGTAAGCCATACACAATACGATCTAAGTGGGACCGGAAATTCCCGAGTCTACCAAGGCCGGCAAGAAGATGCTTGTAGGAGCGGGCCCCGCCCGCGAAAGGCCGGCCACGCCGGCCGGCAGGATCCCAGAGAGCTAAGAAAGCGGGGCCCCAATGAGGTCTCTGGAACAAAGCCTCTGGAATCCTGCCGGGAGCTTCGCTCCCTTTCGCGGGCTGGGCCCGCTCCCACAAGCCGCTCCCACAAGTCAAAAAAAACGGAGCCCGGAGGCTCCGCATGATGGAGAACAGGTCGACCCGGCACGGGCCTAGTCGTTGAGAATCTTGTCTTTCAGCTTCTGGTCGATCCAGATGCGGGCGTAGATGGCGTTGGGCTTGACCGCGCCGATGCGGGTTTCGCCGTGGTAGTTCTTCACCCAGGGCCACCAGGCGGAGTACACCATTTCGGTGGGCAGCCAGACGTGCGGCACGGCTTCCTCGATGATGAAATCGTTCAGCTCGCGGATGCTGGCGTTGCGTTTTTCGGCGTCCGGCTCGTGGATGGCGGCGGTGATCTTCTTGTCGAACTCCTCGTTGGAGTACAGCGAGGCGTTCCAGGTCTGGCCGGTCATGAAGCTTTTACGCAGCACCTGGATGGGGTTGCCGGAGCCGTTGTTCATCAGGTAGCCGCCGGCCTGGTTCTCGCCGCGCATGTTGGAACGGAAGGCGCCGTATTCCAGGGTCTTCACGTTCATGTTGATGCCCACCTGTTGGTAGTACGCCTGCAACATGGCCACCACGTCCATATGATAGGGGCTGCAGGAGCAGACCTGGACGTCGAAGCTGAAGCCTTTCGGGTAGCCGGCTTCGGCGAGCAGTTTCTTGGCTTTTTCCGGGTTGTGGCTGAACAGTTCCTTGGCGGCGGGGGAGAGATCTTCCAGCGGGGTGTAGAACTCGGTCCAGCGCTGCGCGAACGGGTAGTTGAGCAGTTCGCCTTCGCCGTTGAGCAGCGAAGAGAGAATCGCGCGCTGATCAATGGCCAGGTTCATGGCGCGGCGCACGCGCACGTCGTCAAAGGGTTTTTCGTCGGTCTTCAAGGCGATGTAGGTGCCCTGGGTGGCCACGTGCTTGCGGAATTCCAGTTCCGGCGCGGTCTTCTTGAGCTGATCCACCAGCTGCCAGCGGATCGCTTCCATGATGTCCACGCGGCCGGAGCTGAGCGCCGCCACCGAGCTCGATTCATCCTTGATGATGTGATAGACCACTT
The DNA here is from genome assembly GCA_964556345.1 of uncultured Alcanivorax sp. Classification (GTDB taxonomy): domain Bacteria; phylum Pseudomonadota; class Gammaproteobacteria; order Pseudomonadales; family Alcanivoracaceae; genus Alloalcanivorax. Next base: position 7,842 of record CAZKWA010000045.1, on the reverse strand, counting down.
TTTCGTTGAGCGGCAGTTGGTATTCCTTGCCGTCGATGGTGGTGGTGTCCCAGTAGTTGTCGTTTCGTTCGTAGACCTGCTGGCGGCCGGTCTGAATGTCGGCGATGCGGTAGGGACCGGTGCCGGCGGCGTTTTTCCAGTCGGCGCGCTGGTCCTCGCTCAGGTTTTGCCATTCCGGCGGCAGGATGCCGTCGTAGTAGCCCCAGGCCAGGCGGTACGGCCAGTTACCGTGGAATTGGCTGAAGTGCGCCACCACGGTGTGTTCGTCCGGGGCTTCCCAGCGTTCCACGAAGTCCCAGAAGGTGGGAATGGCGCGCGGGTTTTCCCAGCGGCTCTTGAACGAGGTGATCACGTCGTTGGCCACCAGTTCGCGGCTTTTCATGACCCCGGGCACTTCCTGCCAGTAGACGCCCTTGCGCAGATGGAACACCACGCGCATCGGGTCTTCCTTCACCTCCCAGCTTTCCGCCAGGCTGCCTTCCAGCTGGTGGTAGGGAATGTAGGCCTGCTCGACGAAGCTGTTTTCGTTGCTGCCGCGCGGGCCGTACTGAAGGTCCCCGCGCAGCAGGGATTCCATTTGCAGATTGTCGTGGTTGCCTTTCCAGGTCCAGCGCTGCAGGTCCCAGGTGGTGGCGTCCAGGGTCCGGTAGACCGTGGAGACGTTGACGGTGCCGTCGGTTTGCGGCGTTTCCGCCACGGCCGGCCCGGCCCAGGCCAGGGCGGCGGTGGCCGCCAGGGACAGGGCGATTCTCGGTGTGCGCAGGTTCATGATGCTCTCCTCGTTTTGTTCTTGTGTTAAAGATTGCCGGCCATGGCCTGGGCCCGGTCCGGGTCGTGCAGATGACAGGCCACGCTGTGGCGGTCTTCCACATCCAGGGTGCGCGGTGCTTCCCGGCGGCACAGCTCGGTGGCGTGGGGGCAGCGCGGGTGGAACGGGCAGCCCGGCGGCGGGTCGATGGGGCTCGGCACTTCGCCGCTCAGCGACGGGTTGAAGTGCTGTTGCACCTCCGGGTCCGGGTTGGCGATGGGTATCGCGCCCAGCAGCGCCTGGGTGTAGGGGTGCTGGGGGTTGTCGTAGAGGGTCTGCCGGTCGGCCACTTCCACCACCCGCCCCAGGTACATGACCACGATGCGATGGCACAGGTGGCGCACCACCGCCAGGTCGTGGGCGATGAACAGGTAGGTCAGGCCCAGCTCTTTTTGCAGGTCCTCGAGCAGGTTGATCACCTGGGCCTGGATCGACACGTCCAGGGCGGATACCGGCTCGTCGCAGATAATCAGCTCCGGGTCGGCGGCCAGCGCCCGGGCGATGCCGATGCGCTGGCGTTGCCCGCCGGAAAATTCGTGCGGATAGCGGTCGGCCATTTCCGCTTTCAGGCCCACTTTTTCCAGCAGCGCCATGACTTTTTCCCGGTAGGCGGCGCGGCCCCGGGTGAGGCGGTGCACGCGCAGCGGCTCGCCGACGATATCCAGCACTTTCATGCGCGGGTTAAGGGCGCCGAACGGGTCCTGGTAGACCATCTGCATGCGCCGGCGCAGCCGTTTCAGGGCCGGTTTGTCCGGGCTGGTGATGTCCTCGCCGTCGAAACGGATGCGCCCGTCGGTGAGCGGGCTCATGCGCAGCATGGCCAGGCCGGTGGTGGATTTGCCGCAGCCGGATTCGCCCACCAGCCCCAGGGTTTCACCGCGGTTGATGTGAAAGGCGACGCCGTCCACGGCTTTGACGGTGCCGGCGTGGCGGCCCAGCAGGCCGGCCTGCAGCGGGAAGTGCACGCGCAGGTCGGAGACTTGCAGAAGCGGTTCAGCGTTTGGCATCGGTATCCACCCAGCAGGCTTTCCAGTGGTGTTCGGTGAGTTGTTCCAGGGGCGGCCGCTCGCTGCGGCAGCGCGCCTCCGCGAAGCGGCAGCGCGGGTGGAACGGGCAGCCCGGGGGCGGATCGGAGAGATCCGGCGGCTGGCCGGGGATCGGCGTCAGCCGGCTGCCGGGGGCCTGGTCCAGGCGCGGCATGGATTCCATCAGGCCCAGGGTGTAGGGGTGTTTGGGGTGGTGGAAAATCTCTTCGGCGGTGCCTCTTTCGACGATGCGCCCGGCGTACATCACATTGATGCGGTCGGCGTAGCGGGCCACCACGCCCAGGTCGTGGGTGATCAGCATCATCGAGGAATTATTGGCGTGCACCAGATCGCGCAGCAGTTCCAGAATCTGCGCCTGCACGGTCACGTCCAGGGCGGTGGTGGGCTCGTCGGCGATCAGCAGCTTGGGCAGGCAGGCCAGCCCCATGGCGATCATCACCCGTTGGCGCATGCCGCCGGAGAGCTCGTGGGGGTAGGCGTCGAGGCGTTTTTCCGGGTCGCCGAGACGCACCTGGCGCAGCAGCTCCAGGCAGCGCTCGCGGACCTGGTGCTTGGGCACCGAGCCGTGCACGCGCAGCGGCTCCGCCAGTTGCCGGCCGATGCGCAAGCTGGGATTGAGCGAGGTCATCGGCTCCTGGAAGATCATCGCGATATCCCGGCCGCGCAGACGCCGGATCTGCTCGTCGTCCAGGTCCAGCAGGTCCTCGCCGTTGAACAGCACGCGGCCGCCGATAATGCGCCCGGGCGGGCTGGGGATCAGCCGCAGCAGGGACATGGCGGTGATGCTCTTGCCGGAGCCGCTCTCGCCGACGATGGCGAGAATTTCCCCTTCCTTGACGTCGAAACTGACCTGGTTGACGGCGTGGACTTCGTTGCCGTCCTTCTCGAACACGGTGTGCAGGTCCTGCACGTCCAGCAGGGTGCGGCGGGTCACGTTTTGCGCTTTTATATTCATACGCCGATAGCCCTTTTAACGCGCGCCAGGTAGCGGCCGCTGCCGCCGCGCATGCGTGGGTCCAGCATGTCGCGCAGGGCGTCGCCGAACATATTGATGCCGAACACCACCACGGTCAGGGCGATGCCGGGGATGATCGCCAGCCAGGGCGCCTGGAACATATAGCTGCGTCCGTCCAGGCTGAGCATGCCGCCCCAGCTCGGTGACGGTGGCGGGATGCCCAGGCCCAGGAAGCTGAGCCCGGATTCGGCCAGGATCACCGCCGCCAGACGCGTGGTGTAGAGCACGATCAGCGGCGCCATCACGTTGGGCAGGATGTGGTGCCAGAGAATCCGGGTGCTGGACGCGCCCATGGACTGGGCGGCGTGCACATAGACGTTCTGCTTGGCGCTGAGCACGGCGCCGCGCACGATCCGCGAGCCGGAAATGCCGAACAGCAGCCCCAGAATCACGATGATCTGCCAGGTGCCCGGGCCGAGCACCGCCACGGCGACGATCAGCAGAATCAGGTCGGGGAAGCACATCCAGCCGTCCACCAGACGCTGGATGAACATGTCCAGGCGGCCGCCGAAATAGCCGCTGAGAATGCCCAGCAACGCGGAGATCACGATCGACAGGGTGGTGGCGGCGAACGCCACGATCACCGACAGGCGGGCGCCGTGAACGATACGCGCGAAGATGTCCCGCCCCAGCTGGTCGGTGCCGAACCAGTACTCCGCCGAGGGCGCCTTGAGCCGGTCGATGGGGTTGATGGCGTTGTAGCCCTGGGGCGCGATCAGGTCGGCGAACACGCCGGTGAACAGCAGCAACAGGCAGATCAGCGCGCCCACCGCGCCCAGCGGACGTTCGCGGCACAGGCGCGCGAAGAACGCCAGTGGCTTGGGCAACGGTTTGCGGCGCGGCGCGGCGCGGGCCGGGGTGGCGGTCACGGCGGCCGGTTCAACGGATGCGTTCATACTTCGGGCTCCCTGTTTCACCGGTCGAACCGTACTTTCGGGTCGAGATACCCGTAGCACAGATCAACAATCAGATTGACGAGCATCACCACCACGCCGGTGACCAGGAAGACACCGGTGATGATCGGGTAATCGCGGGTGCTGACCGCTTCCAGCAGCAGCTGGCCGAGGCCGGGCAGGCGGAATATTTGTTCGATGATCACGGTGCCGCCGAACAGAATCGGCACCAGTACCCCGACCAGGGTGATCACCGGGATCATGGCGTTCTTGACCGCGTGCACCAGCACCACGCTGCGTTCGCGCAGGCCCTTGGCCCAGGCGGTGCGGATGTAATCCTGGCGCAGTACTTCCAGCATCATGGTGCGGGTCATGCGCATGATCACCGCCGACAGGGAGGTGCCGAGAATCAGGCTGGGAACCAGAAAGGTTTTCAGGTTCTCGATCGGGTTTTCGAAGAACGGCGTGATTTCGTTGGGTGGCGACCAGCCCCACCACAGCGCCGGCAGAATCACCACCAGGGTGCCCAGCCAGAAGTTGGGAATGGCCAGGGCGAGAATGGAAAAGCTGCGCCCCAGGTTATCGCCCAGGGTTTCCTGGCGTATCGCCGAGAAAATGCCCACCGGCAAGGCGATGAGCAGGGCGATCAGCAGCGCCAGAATCCCCAGCTCCAGGGTCACCCCCAGGCGCGCGCCGATTTCTTCGGTGACCGGCGTGTTGCGCCACAGGGACTCGCCCAGATCGCCGCGCGCGGCGTTGCCGATCCAGTGCAGATATTGAATGTACAGCGGCTTGTCCATGCCCAGGGCTTTTTCCAGTTGGGCACGGTCTTCGGGGGCGTTGGACGAATAGGCGTTCTCGCTGAGCATCAGGTCGAGGACGTCGCCGGGAACCAGCCGCACCACCCCGAACACAATCACGCTGGCGATCAGAAGTGTAGGAATCAGCGCCAGCAGGCGGCGCACTACATAAGCACCCATAGGGACATCCGTTTCGAACTTTGTTGTTGTGGCATTGTTGTTGGTATTGGCTTCCAATCGAAGGATGCCATTAAAAAAAGATCATTGATTCAAATAATGAACTTGAATTTCACTTTATTACGCGCTTTTCGTGACTGTCAAGTCATTACGGAAGGGCTCTTTTAGGGCTACAGAGTTGATGTAAACAAGCCTTTTTATCGTGTTTTCGATCAATAAATAATCAAAGAGGCGGTGTTTGGCGGGACCGTGCGGGGGAGGTGTGGGTTTCAGGGTATTTTGGAACGGGTTTCCATTCCTGACAAAACAAGCGCTTTAGTTAATTGATATTCATTACAATGAGCGCGGGCGACGGCAAGCCGCCGCCCGCGTGTGCCGTTACGGCTCCAGCCCGTAGTGCCGCAGGCGTACCTGGTTCCGCCGGGCCCAGTGGTCGTAGCGGCGCCGCAATTCGCTGTCGTCCGGGAACGGCGCGCCGACCCACTTGCAGCGTTGCAGCACGGCACGCTTGAAGGCCCCGTAACCGCCGTAGCGGCGCATCGAGAACCATTTCTTGCGCCCCCGGTTGGCGGTCACCGAGAAATTGCCGCCGCGCGGCTTCTCCCGGAAGGTGGCGGTGACGCCCACCAGGCCAAAGGGGTTGCCGCCTTCGTCGAGCCGTCCGCTGTCGTCGCCGGCGTACAGCACCAGCGGGCGACGGTCGCCCATGGCGAGGCGCACCCGTGGATCGGTGATCGCCTGGTCGCGCCAGGCGCGCGCCGCCTGGAGCGCGGCGCTCTTGCCGCCCAGGCGCCGGTCCCGGAACGAGCGCCGCCGTTGCCGGCGGCGCCCCTGGGCGTCCACGTAGGGCACCGCGCACCACCAGAACTGTCCGGCGTGGTTGCGATAAATGTAGAGAAAAGCATGCACATTGGGTTTTCTTTTTATGGCTTGTTCCATAATGCCGACTTCCATCCTGTTGCGTTATTTTATTGCGTTCCTGCAATGGGAAATCCGCTCTATTAATACAATAAAGAAAGGCTCGGAGGGAAACGAACGGCCAATAAAATGCGGAAGGCGCATGTTGTCTTGCGTTTGTACAAATGGAAGGACAAAAAAAGGGGCGCCTGGCGCCCCTTGTCGTGAGAGTGATTCTTTAAAAAGAACGGTTTATTTCTTCATCATTTGCCGCAGCACATAATGCAGAATGCCGCCGTTCTTGAAGTAGGTGACTTCGGCGCCGGTATCCAGGCGGCTGATCGCTTTCACCGTCTGTTCCTTGCCGCCTTCCTTGCGGAACACCACTTCGATTTCCTGGCTCGGCTTGAGGTCGTTGCCCAGGTTGGGAATGTCCACTTCCTCGGTGCCGTCCAGATTGAGCGTCTTGCGGGTGGTGCCTTCCGGGAACTGCAGCGGCAGCACGCCCATGCCGATCAGGTTGGAGCGGTGAATGCGCTCGTAGCTCTCGGCGATGACCGCGCGCACGCCCAGCAGACGCGTGCCCTTGGCCGCCCAGTCACGGCTGGAGCCGGTACCGTATTCCTTGCCGGCCACCACCACGGTGGGCACCTTGTCCTTCTTGTAGCGCATGGCGGCGCCGTAGATGGGCATCTCTTCGCCGCCGGGCAGGTGCTTGGTGTAGCCGCCCTCGATATCCGGCGTCATCTCGTTGCGGATGCGGATATTGGCGAAGGTGCCGCGCATCATCACTTCATGGTTACCGCGCCGGGACCCGTAGGAGTTGAAGTCGATCGGCTCCACGTCGTGGCCCTGCAGGTAATGGCCCGCCGGGCTGTCGGCCTTGATGGCGCCGGCCGGGGAGATGTGGTCGGTGGTCACCGAATCCCCCAGCATCGCCAGGATGCGGGCGTTCTTGACCGGTTCCACGTCGTCCAGCTCGGCGGTCAGGCCGTCGAAGAAGGGCGGGTTCTGGATGTAGGTGGATTTGCTGTTCCACTCATAGGTCTTGGAATCCGGAATCGGCAGGCTCTTCCAGGTTTCGTCGCCTTCGAAAACGCTGGCGTACTGCTTTTCGAACATGTCGTGGTCGACCGTGACCACCGCTTCCTGGATTTCCTGGCTGGTCGGCCAGATGTCTTTCATATACACATCGTTGCCGTCCTTATCCTTGCCGAGCGGGTCTTTATCCAGGTTGATCTTGACCGTGCCGGCCAGGGCATAGGCGACCACCAGCGGCGGTGACGCCAGCCAGTTGGTGCGCACGCTCTGGTGAATGCGGCCTTCGAAGTTCCGGTTGCCGGAGAGCACCGACGCCACCACCAGATCGCCATCGGTGATCGCTTTGTCGATCTCGTCGCGCAGCGGCCCGGAGTTGCCGATGCAGGTGGTGCAGCCGTAGCCCACCAGGTCGAAACCGATCTTGTTGAGCGGCTCCTGCAGACCGGTCTTGGCGAGATAATCGGTGACCACCTTGGAGCCCGGCGCCAGGGAGGTTTTCACCCAGGGTTTGCGGTTGAGGCCTTTTTCCACCGCCTTCTTGGCCATCAGGCCGGCGGCCATCATTACGCTGGGGTTGGAGGTGTTGGTGCAGGAAGTGATGGCGGCGATCACCACGTCGCCGTGGTCGAGATGGAAGGTCTCGCCGTCCATTTTGACCTCGACGCCGCTGCCCGGTTCGTGATTGCCGATCGCGGTCTGGCCGCCTTCACCCTCGAGTTTGCTGATTTCGTCGTTGTTGAGATTCAGCTCTTTGCTGATCACATCGATGATGGTGCGTTTCACCTCGGTCATCGGCACCCGGTCCTGGGGGCGTTTGGGGCCGGCCAGGCTGGGCACCACGTCGTCCAGGTTCAGCTCCAGGGTGTCGCTGAATTCCGGGTCCGGGTCGTCATCGGAGCGCCACAGGCCCTGGGCCTTGCAGTAGGCTTCCACCAGTTCGATGTCCTGCTTGGGCCGGTTGGTCAGCTCCAGGTACTCGATGGTGCGCTCGTCGATCGGGAAGAACCCGCAGGTAGCGCCGTATTCCGGGGACATGTTGCCGATGGTCGCCCGGTCCGCCAGGCTCAGATCCGCCAGGCCGTCGCCGAAGAACTCCACGAACTTGCCCACCACGCCGCGCGAGCGCAGCATTTCCGTGACGGTCAGCACCAGGTCGGTGGCGGTG
>CAZKWA010000044.1:22636-27239 GCA_964556345.1 uncultured Alcanivorax sp. | reverse complement strand
GCCAAGATCGGCACCACCGGCCGCGGCATCGGCCCGGCCTACGAGGACAAGGTGGCGCGCCGTGGCGTGCGCCTGGGCGATGTGTTCCACCGCGAACGCTTCGCCGCCAAGCTGGGTGAAGTGATGGATTACCACAACTTCATCCTGCGCAGCTTCTACAACGCGGAGCCGGTGGACTTCCAGAAAACCCTGGACGACACCCTGGCCCAGGCCGAGGACATCCGCGCCCTGGTGTGCGACGTGACCGCCACCCTGCACGGCGCCCGCGAGCGCAATGAAAACATCATGTTCGAAGGCGCCCAGGGCACGCTGCTGGACATCGACCACGGCACCTACCCCTACGTGACCAGCTCCAACACCACCGCCGGCGGCACCGCCACGGGCACCGGCTTCGGCCCCCTGTATCTGGATTACGTGCTGGGCATCACCAAGGCCTACACCACCCGCGTGGGCAGCGGCCCGTTCCCCACCGAGCTGTTCGATGAGACCGGTCGCTACCTGGCGGAAAAGGGCCACGAATTCGGCTCCACCACCGGCCGCGCCCGCCGCTGCGGCTGGTTCGACGCGGTGGCGCTCAAGCGCGCCATTCAGATCAACTCGATCAGCGGCCTGTGCCTGACCAAGCTGGACGTGCTCGACGGTCTCGAGGAAGTGAACATCTGCATCGGCTACCAGGGCCCGGACGGCAAGACCCTGGAGTGCGCCTGGGACGCGGACAGCTATTCCGAAGTGACGCCGGTGTACGAATCCGTGCCCGGCTGGTCCGAGTCCACCATCGGCATCAAGAAGATCGAAGACCTGCCCGCCAACGCCCGTGCCTACCTCAAGCGCATCGAGGAAGTCACCGGCGCGCCCATCGATATCATCTCCACCGGGCCGGACCGGGCGGAGACCATCGTCCAGCGCCACCCGTTCGGGTAGCGCCGGCGCGGCCGGTTGTCACTCCATGGCGCCGGCCGCCGACCAGTTCAGCCGGATGTCATAGCCGTCGATGCGCTTCTCCGGTTTCAGCGGCGTGACCTCGTCCGGATTAATGTGCCGGTAGACGTTTTCCGCCGGCTTTAACGTGGCGTCGCGGCCGTACAGAAAGCTCTGCTCCTCGACGATCAGCTTATAGGCCTTATTTAAAGCGAGCGCTCGCTCGCGGCTCGGCGTGATCAGCTCGTAGACGTCGGCGTCGGCCACCTTGTCTTGTTTCAGACTGCCGTCTTCGTTGAACCAGCGCGCCTGCATCTCCTCGTTTTCCCGGAACTCGTTGCCGCCGCCCACCAGGCCCAGGTACTGCGCGATCTCGCCCTGATCCTGGTTGATCGCCGGCGCGTCGGGCATGCCCTTGATGTCGATGTAGCCCCAGCCTTTGGCGCCGGTGACTTTGCGGGGGAAGGCGAAGGTCTGGTCGATGGTGGTGCCCACGGTGGTGTGGCAACCCATGCAGAAGCGCTGCTCCTGATTGCTTTGCGGGCGCAGGCTGCCGTCTTTTTTCTCGATAAAGCCCAGCACCATCCAACCGAAGCCGTTGTCCATGCCCCGGTCGCCGTGGTCGGTGTAATAGGGCAGATTGCCTTCGGCCTTTTCCTGGTGCTCGTTGCCGTACAGGGATTTCAGATGGGCGCTGTTATAAAAGCGAATCTTGTTCATGTAGCGCACTTCCTTCATGCGCGGTGGCAGGCCGATGCCGCCGTGGGCGTCCACGCCCACATAGCGAACCGTGTGCAGGAACTCGATGCCCTCCGGGTAAAGCATGTCGGTGACCGGCACCCCGGCGGCGCCGCCCAGATAGTGGTCCCGACGCAGCAGGGTGTGGGCCGTGCTCAGGGTGCCGTCACCGTCCAGGTCGGCGCACACCGCCTGCTCGTCAATGGGCGGCGTGCTGATGCGGTCCAGCTCCTTGATCGCCATTTCCATGAGTGACAGGTTGGCCAGATAGACGTGCCGGGACGCCCGCGCGCCGTCGCCGCAGGTGCTGGTGCGGAACGGCTCCGGTAGCCGCACCATGACGTCGTCGGTGCTGCCGTTGGTGGGCCAGAAGGTGCTGGGTAGCGGCTTGTAGTTGAACGCCACCCAGTGGCTGCCGTCCTTCGCGAAGCCCAGTTCGTCGAACGCGGTGGCGCCGTTTTGCAGCCCCTCGATATAGGGCACCGGGCCTTTCCATTCGTCTTCGTCGGCGAGGGCCGTCATCGCCGGGGTGTAGTTGTCCTGGTTGATGTAGTCGATGATGTCCTGGTCGGACATGTTCGCCACCTGCTCGCGGCGGTCGACGAACAAATTGAGCCAGTGGTTGGTCTCCCCCAGCTCGGAAAAATCGTAGGCGCCCTGCAGGTAACCGTCCCACATGGTGTTCGGGCGCGCCCGGTCCTTGTAGGTCTGGTGGCAGGTGTAGCAGGGGTTGAAGTCGCCTTCGGTGCGGGTGTAGCACTGCGGCGGAATCGGCGCTTCCTGGTTATAGATCGTGCTGAGATCCGGTGGCAGCTTGCGTTCGAGGGCGTCGGCGGGGGACTGGCTCGCCGGGGTGTCGCCGGTCCCGGGCTGTTTGCTTTCCGCCGAGTCGCAGCCGGATAGAATCAGGCCGGCGAGAAGTAGTGGAATAAAAGATTTCATGATCGCGAACCCTGAAAATAAAAACAGAAAAAGGGGAGGGCGCGACGCGCTCCTCCCCGGGTCCGGAAAGCCGGGTGAATCAGGCTTTCGGGTCCAGTAGCCACACCATGTTGTTCTCGTGGTTACCGGTGTCTTCGCCGATCAGCAGGCGACCGTCGTCCAGAACTTCCACGTTGTCCGGGCCGGACAGTCCATCGACGCTGCAGGTGTTGGCGGCGTCTTCGGGTTGGTAGGGGCCGCCGAGCTCCACCATTTCCAGCCGCGAGACGTTGTAGTCCGCTTCCAGAGGCATGCGGAAAGCGCCGCCGCAGCGAGCGTCCTGGTTGGTGAGCTGGACGGCGCCTTCGCTGTCCAGCATGTCGCCGGCGATGTCGGACATCACCACATAGACGTGCGCCTGCTCACCGTCACCTTCGACACTGGCTTGGGCGCGCTTCTGGTTCACGTTGATGCCTTCCATTTTATTGAATTCACCGGTGGCGCCGAGCTTCACGGCGGCCTTGCGGGATTCCAGGAAGGCGGGACGATCATCGGCGAACGGGCTGGCGGCGACACTGCCGCTGCCATCCAGGTCCTGGTTCAGCTTGGCTTCCGCCCAGTCGTTGATCTGCTGGTCGGAAATATAGCTGTTGGCGCCCTCCACGTAGTCGGCGGTGGTGACATCGTCGTACTCGTCCACCCAGCTTTCGATCTCCGCGTTGCTGCCGCTGGCCAGTTCCACCCAGCTGATGTCGAAGCCCGCTTCGGCGGCGTCCATCGGCAGTTCATCCTGCGTAACCTGGGCGGCGTACAGCGTTCCGCTGCTCAGATCACCGGCGGTGTCCGCCACGAACTTGAAGAGAATCACGCCGCCGCCGTCGTCGCTCATGTAGACGGTCTTCTGATCCGGCATCACTACCGCGTTCTCGTGGGAGTAGCGGCCCAGGGTGAAATGCTTCACCGGGGTCGGCGTGCCGGTGGGGTCGGTGAGTTCAACGATATAGCCGTAGTCGTAGGGGTTGGGGTAGGTCACTGTGTAGTCAGTGTTAATTTCGCCGGCCAGATAGTCGGCCAGGTCCTGGACACTGCCCTGGCTCGGCGCGTTCCAGTCCACGGTGTCGTCGAAATAGAGTTCTTCGGAAGTGAGCGGCGTGTTCCAGGGCGACACGGTGCCGAAGCAGTTTACCCAGGTGCCTTTCACGGCGGAGAAATCGACCATGGTGGCGTCATTATCCTTTACGACCCAGCGACCGCTGTCAGTACGAATAAGATGCAGGCGACTCATGCCACCCGGGCGGTCTTCCCAGTTGGTGAACAGGTAGCCTTCGTCTTCACTCACTTCCACCCAGCCGTTGAAGTCCGGGTCGTTGGACACGCGGATCAAGGCGCTGCCATCCTGCACGGCGATGCCGCCCAGGCCGGGTTGCGGGGCGCCGGCCCAGGCGTCGCCCTGCTGGCCGAGTACATTATAGCGGCCGGTGGCCACCCGCATGATCTGCTTCTCTTCGTCGGTTTCCGGCACCGAGACGCCTACGAACGGCTTATTGATATCAGTGTTTTCGATCAGGCCCACGGTGGCGTAGCGGTAGACTTTGCCGTTTTTGTCCGGCGTTACATTGGCGTCGGAGGGGTGCTGGATGTTGGTGAACACCTCGCCGTCTTTTTTCAGGAACAGGCCGGTGGCTTCCGAGCCCAAAGGCAGGGTGGCGACGCGCGTCAGGCGTCCCATTTCGATAGCGGCTTCGTCATTGCTGTCACTGTCGCCGCCGCAGGCGGCCAGGGCGAGCGAGGTGGCGATGGCCAGCGCGCTCAGCTTAAAACGGGCGTCGTTCCGCAAAAACATGGGTTTCTCCGTCTTATTTAGGATGGGATTGGGGAGGTGACCCATCCTGACGGGGAAAAATGTCAATTCAGTGTGGGTAAAATGGCGGCTTTATGAAGGCGGGCATTACTGAGACCGGGTTCACTGAGAGGCCTCTGAAATCCTGCCGGGTGGCTAAAGCCACCCTTTCGCGGGCGGGGCCCG
>CAZKWA010000044.1:280-22626 GCA_964556345.1 uncultured Alcanivorax sp. | reverse complement strand
CCGGCGGCGGGTGATCTCGATCAGGGCGATGGTGATGCCCAGGGCGCCGGCGGGGAACAGCAGCAGCAGGCGTTCGCGGCGTTCGGCCTTCTCGCGCTGGGCGTTGGCTTTCTGGATTTCCGGGTGCACGGCCTGATCGTCCTGTTCCTGCGCGGCCACGGGGGTGGCGACACTCAAACCCAGGGCGAAAATCAGGGAGGTCAGGAAAAGGCGCGCGGCGCGACCCGGCGCTGGCCGGGAGTCCGGCCGAGAAACGAAAAAGGCTCCCATAGGGAGCCTCTCCTGAATTGGTGCCGAGGAGAGGACTTGAACCTCCACGGGGTTGCCCCCACTAGCACCTGAAGCTAGCGTGTCTACCAATTTCACCACCTCGGCTTGTTTCGTTGAACGACCGATTCCGGCCCTTCATCGCGAAAGCGCGTGCATTCTAGTATATGATGCCGGGATGTCAACGGTTAGTTCCGAAAACATTGGGCGTTCCGCCCGTCCCGCGCCGCCAGCCCGGCTTTCCGCTTCCGGCTCGATTTCGCCGGCCCCCGTGGTGCGTGAGTCCCATGCTGGGTTATGGTAGCGCCCGCCGGCGCCATCCGGCGGGTTTATATACATGTATTTTATTAGAGGTTATTGAATGGCATCCAGGAAACGCTATAAGGATCCCCACGCGGACCGGGAGGCGTCGAAGTACGAGAATCCGGTTCCCAGCCGCGAGTTGATCCTGCAGGTCCTCGACGACCAGGGAAAGCCGCTCGGCAAGCATGACCTTGCCGGGCTCCTGGACGTGGACGAAGACGGCGAGGTGGGCCTGGAGCGCCGCCTCAAGGCGATGCTGCGCGACGGCCAGCTGGTGGAGAACCGCAACGGCAAGGTGGGCATCGCCTCGCGCATGGACCTGATCGCCGGCCGCGTGCAGGGCCACCGCGACGGTTTCGGCTTTCTGATCGCCGACGAGCCCGGCCGCAAGGACCTGTTCCTGGCGCCTCGCCAGATGGAAAAAGTGATGGACGGCGACCGGGTGCTGGTGAGCACCGCCGGCGTCAACCGCTTCGGCAAGGAAGAAGCGCGCATCGTGGAGATCACCGAGCGCGCCGTTACCGAGATTGTCGGCCGCTATCACCGCGAGGCCGGAGTCAGCTTCATCGAGCCGGAAAACCGCCGCATCACCAAGGAAGTGCTGATTGAGGATCTCAACGGCATCAAGCCCGAGCACGGCGACCATGTGCGCGCCGAGATCACCCAGTACCCGTCCCGTGACCAGCACGTGCTGGTGCGTCTGATCGAGATCATCGCCACGCCGGATCAGGCCGGCATGGAAGTCGAGGTGGCCCTGCGCCGCTTCGAGATCCCCCATCAGTGGCCCAAGGGCGTGCCCGAGGAGGCCGAGCGTTTCGGCGCCGAGGTGCCGCACCCCGCCAAGGCGCACCGGGTGGACCTGCGCGACCTGCCGCTGGTCACCATCGATGACGAGAGCGCCAAGGATTTCGACGACGCGGTCTATGTGGAGAGCCGCCAGCGCGGCGGCTGGCGGCTGATCGTGGCGATCGCCGATGTCAGCCACTATGTGCATCCGGGCACCGCCCTGGACAACGAAGCCCACAAGCGCGGCAACTCGGTGTACTTCCCCAACCGGGTGGTGCCGATGCTGCCCGAGGCGCTGTCCAACGGGCTCTGCTCGCTGAACCCGCACGTGGACCGGCTGTGTCTGTACTGCGACATGCTGGTGTCCGCCAACGGCCGCATCTCCCGCTTCGTGTTCCGCGAGGGCGTGATGCGCTCGCGCCACCGCCTGACCTATAACAAGGTGGGCGCGATCATTGAGGAACCGGAATCCGAGCTCGCCACCAAAACCGCGGAGAGCCTGGACGACGAGACCCTGGATTCGGTGTGGGCCTTCCACGAGATGTACCTGGCCCTGCGTCGCCGCCGGGAACTGCGCGGCGCCATCGATTTCGAGAGCAACGAAAGCCGCATTCTGTTCGACGAGCAGTCCAAGATCCGCGACATCGTGCCGGTGCAGCGCAACGTGGCCCACGTGATGATCGAGGAGGCGATGCTGGCGGCCAACATCTGCGCCGCCCGCCTGCTGGAGAAAGCCGAGTTGCCGGCGCTGTACCGCAACCATGAGCCGCCCAAGGAAGAGCGGCTGACCAACCTGCAGCAGTTCCTGGGCGGGCTGGGGCTGAGCATTCCGTGGTCGGAAGGGCCGATCGGGCCGCAGGTGTTCCAGCAGCTCGGCGAGACCATCGCCGACCGGCCGGACCGCCAGGTGATCCAGACCATGATGCTGCGCACCATGAGCCAGGCCAAGTACGAGGCCCATGTGAAGGGGCACTTCGGGCTGGCCTACAACGCCTATACCCACTTCACCTCGCCGATCCGCCGCTATCCGGACCTGCTGGTGCACCGCGCCATCCGCTATCTGATCCGCAGTGGCGCGGACACGCCCCACGCGGACAACCCCGGCGGCCTACCGGCGATTCCCCGCGACCATATTCTGCCGTTCAGCCTCAACGACATGATCGCCATGGGCGAGCACTGCTCGATGACCGAGCGGCGCGCCGACGACGCCACCCGCGACGTGGAGCAGTGGCTCAAGTGCCAGTACATGGAAGACCACCTGGGCGGTGAGTTCGAGGGCGTGGTCAGCGGCGTGGCTGCCTTCGGCCTGTTCGTGCAGATCAACAACCTGCATATCGACGGCCTGGTGCACGTGGCCAACCTGGACAGCGACTACTACCACTTCGACGACGTCAATATGGCGCTGGTGGGCGAGTCCTCCGGGCGCCGCTTCAGCCTCGGCGACGCGGTGACGGTGAAAGTGGCCGGCGTGCACACCGAAGAGCGCAAGATCGACCTGGAGCTGATCAGTTCCACCCCGGCGCCGGGTAAGCGCGGCGGCCCCAAGCCCAAGGCGGCCGCCAAGAAGGGCGCCCGCAAAGGGGCCAAGAAAGGCGCCGGGCGTAAGAAGCCGGCGTCCGCGAAGGGCGGCGGCGAGGCGTCCGGTGGGGGCTCGGAGCGGGAAAAGATCGCCCGCGGTGAGATCCCCGGCGACGGCAAGAGCGGTGACGGCGGCAAGAAAAGCGGCCAGCGCAAGCCGCGCCGGCGCCGATGAACAAACCGCTCATGTACTCCGGCATCCATGCGGTGGAGTCGTTGTTGCGGCACCGCCCGGAAGGGGTGCTGGAGTTGTTCGTGCTGGACACCCGCGCCAAGCGCGGCGATGCCCGGCTGGAAACCCTGATTATCGCGGCCCGCGACCAGGGCATCGCGGTGCAGTACAGTCGCCGCGAGTCGCTGGACAAGCTGGCCGGCCCCCAGAATCAGGGCGTGGTGGCCCGTGCCCGGCCACGCAGCGCCGGCGACGAGCAGGCCCTGGCGGCCCATCTGGACGGCCTGGACCATCCGCCGCTGCTGCTGATTCTGGAAGGCGTCACCGACCCGCATAACCTGGGGGCCTGCCTGCGCAGCGCCGACGCCGCCGGCGTGGACGCGGTGGTGGTGCCGCGCCGCCATGCCGCCGGGCTGACGCCGGTGGCCTGCCGCAGCGCCGCCGGCGCCGCCGAGGCGCTCGCCTATTTCGAGGTGGGCAACCTGGCGCGGGTGCTGGAAATGCTCAAGGACCGCCGCATCCGGGTGGCCGGCACCGCGCTCCACGAGCGCAGCCAGTCATTGTTCGACTTCCAGCCGGACGCCGCGCTGGCGGTGGTCATGGGCGCCGAGGGCGAGGGGTTGCGGCGCCTGACTCTGGAGCGCTGTGACGATCTGATCGCCATCCCCATGGCCGGGGACGTGCAGAGCCTGAACGTCTCGGTGGCCACCGGGGTGGTGCTGTTCCACATCCGCGCCCGGCGCCCGGCCTGACGCGGCCCGCCGCTTGCGGCAGCACCCCGTTCTGAGCTAGACTCCCCGCCCTTCCGTGCCCTCCGGGGCGCGGACTCCTTGCCTCACCGCCTGTCGCGGGAGGCTGCGCAATCCGTAAGGAGCCAACAATGCGTCATTACGAAGTCGTGTTCCTGGTCCACCCGGACCAGAGTGAACAGGTTCCCGCCATGGTCGAGCGTTACAGCGCTATCGTGACCGACGGCAAGGGCACCATCCACCGCCAGGAAGATTGGGGCCGCCGTCAGCTGGCCTACCCGATCAACAAGATTCATAAAGCACACTACGTGCTGATGAATATCGAATGTGACGGCGAAACTCTCGAAGAGCTGGAAAACACCTTCCGCTTTAACGATGCCGTTATCCGTCACCTCGTGGTGCGTCGCGAGCGGGCTATCACCGAGCCCTCGCCGCTGTCGAAAGCCAACGAGAAGGAGGAGGCCACCAGCTGATTCCCGGACACAATCACTGCCAACTCACCGGCGTCATCGCCAGCCTGGACAAGGCTGCGGTCACCCCGGCCGGCGTTCCCCGCCAGCGTTTCTGGCTGGAGCACCGGTCCCGGCAAGTGGAAGACGGTCACCCCCGTGAAGTCCGAGCCCGCATCGCCATTGTTCTGGTCGGCGGCAACACCAGGCTGATCCAGGGCCTGCGGGAAGGACAAAGCGTCACCGTGACAGGGTTCCTCTGCCAGGCCGGTTACAAGGGCGAAGCCCGGGACCGTTTGCAGTTGATCGCGGAAACACTGGAGCCCCACTAAGGAATCGAGAGGAGATTTACCCATGGCCCGTTTTTATCGCCGTCGCAAGTTCTGCCGCTTCACCGCGGAAGGTGTCGAGTTCATTGATTTCAAGGATCTGGACACCCTGAAAGCCTACATCACCGAAACCGGCAAGATCGTGCCCAGCCGCATCACCGGCACCAAGGCACGCTACCAGCGCCAGCTGGCCTCCGCTGTCAAGCAGGCCCGCTTCCTGGCGCTGCTGCCGTACTCCGACAGCCACGACAATTAAGCCGAGGGGACCGTCATGCAAGTGATCCTGCTGGAAACCATCAAGAACCTGGGTGACCTGGGCTCCGTGGTGGACGTTCGCCCCGGTTACGGTCGTAACTTCCTGATCCCGCAAGGCAAAGCCCTGCCGGCCACGAAGAACAACCTGGCCGAAGTGGAAGAGCGCCGCGCGGAACTGGAAAAACAGGCCGCCGAGCTGTTGGCCGCCGCCGAGACGCGCGCCGAGAAGCTGGCCGAAGCCAACATCACCGTGGGCGCCAAGTCCGGTGACGAAGGCAAGCTGTTCGGCTCCGTTGGTACCGCCAACATCGCCGACGCGATCAGCGAGCAGACCGGTGTGGAAGTGCGGAAAGCGGAAGTGAAGCTGCCGCTGGGCGCGATCCGCCAGACCGGCGAGTACGAGATCGACCTGAGCCTGCACGCCGACGTGACCGTGACCATCAAACTGACCGTGGTGCCCCAGGAGTAATCCCGGCCAGCGCCAAGCGGTTTGCCCCCACGGGGGCACGGTGACAGAATCAGGGCACTGTCCGGCAACGGGCGGTGCCCTTTTCGTTTAACGGACCTGCCATGAACGAACCCCTGAGTCTGGACGATCATCTCCCGGATAACCTGCGTATTCCGCCCCATTCCCAGGAGGCCGAGCAAGCGGTACTGGGGGGGCTGCTGCTCAACAACGAAGCCTGGGACGAAGTGGCCGAGCGGGTCGGGCCCAAGGATTTCTACCGCAAGGAACACCGGCTGATCTTCCAGGTGGTCGACCAGCTGGTGGAAGAAGAGAAGCCCTGCGATCTGGTGACCGTGTCCCAGGCGCTTACCCACCGCGGCGAGCTGGAAGACGTGGGCGGCATGAGCTACCTGTCGGAGCTCGCCCGCAACACGCCCAGCGCCGCCAACATCAACGCCTACGCGGACATCGTCCGCGAGCGCAGCATCCTGCGTCAGTTGATCCAGGTGTCCCACGGCATCGCCGAGCAGTCCTTCAACCCCAAGGGCACGCCGTCGCTGGAAATCCTCGATGCGGCGGAATCGGCGATTTTCGAGATCGCCGAACAGCAGAAGAAGGGCAGTGGCCCGCAGGACATCAAATCGGTCCTGAAAAAGGCCGTCGACCGCATCGATGAGCTGTACAAAAACAAGAGCTCGCTGACCGGTCTGACCACCGGCTTCGAGGAACTGGATAAAATGACCTCCGGCCTGCAGCCCTCGGACATGGTGGTGGTGGCCGGTCGGCCGTCCATGGGTAAAACCACCTTCGCCATGAACCTGTGCGAAAACGTGGCGCTCAAGGCGCACAAGCCGGTGCTGGTGTTCTCCATGGAGATGCCCGCCGACGCCATCGTGATGCGGATGCTGTCGTCCCTGGGGCGCATCAACCAGACTTCGATTCGTTCCGGGCGCCTGGATCAGGACGACTGGCCGCGCATCACCTCGGCGATCCAGATGCTCAGCGAGCAGAAGTTCTTCATCGACGACACGCCGGCGCTCAGCCCCCTGGAGCTGCGCACCCGCGCTCGCCGGGTGGCGCGGGAATGCGGCGGGCAACTGGGCATGATCATGATCGATTACCTGCAATTGATGCAGGTGCCCGGCGCCGACAGCCGTGTTAACGAGATTTCGGAAATCTCGCGCTCGCTGAAGGGGCTGGCCAAGGAGCTGAACTGCCCGGTGGTGGCGCTCTCGCAGCTCAACCGCTCCCTGGAGCAGCGCCCCAACAAGCGCCCGGTGATGTCCGATCTGCGCGAATCCGGGGCCATCGAGCAGGACGCCGACGTGATCATGTTCCTGTACCGGGACGAGGTGTATAACCAGGACACCACCGAGAAAGGCATCGGCGAAGTGATCATCGGCAAGCAGCGGAACGGCCCCATCGGCACCGTGCGCGTGGCGTTCCGGGGCGAGTTCCTGCGCTTCGACGACCTGGCGCCGGAATACTATCAGCAGTACGCCGGCGACGAGTAACCCTCCATGCGCGGTACCCTTCTGGAAATCCGCCCCCGGGCCCTGACGGCCAACGCGCGCCGCGCCCGCGCCCTGGCCGATGGCGCGCGCGTTTTCGCCATGGTCAAAGCCAACGGCTACGGCCACGGCCTGGGCCTGGCCGCCCGGGCCTTCGCCAACGCGGTGGACGGCCTGGGCGTGGCGGTCATGGAAGAGGCCCAGGCCCTGCGCCACCTGGGGCTGGCCCATCCGGTGCTGGTGGCGGAAGGGTTCTTCGACGCCGACGAGCTGGCCCAGGCGTCCCGGCTGCACGCGGAAGTGGTGGTGCACTCCGCCTGGCAGGTGGATCTGCTGGCGGCGCGCCCGACGCCACTCGGCGTCTGGCTCAAGGTCAACACCGGCATGAACCGGCTTGGCATGGCGCCGGACCTGGCCCGGGCCCAGGCGGCGCGCCTGCGGGCGATCCCCGGGGTGCGGCTGCTGGGCGTGATGAGCCACTTCGCCTGCGCCGACGCCGAGGACGACCCCCTCACCGACCGGCAGCTGGAAATCGCCGACACCCTGGCCCGGGAATTGAACGTGCCCCTCAGCGCCGCCAATTCCGCCGCCTTGATCCGCTACCCCCGGGCCCGCGCCCGGCGCGTCCGGCCGGGCATCATGCTGTACGGCTCGTCGCCGTTCCCCTGGCGCAGCGCCGCCGAGCTGGAACTGGCGGTGACCCAGCGCTTCAGTGCCCGCCTGATCGCCATCAACCCGATTCAACCCGGCGACACCGTCGGCTACGGCGCCACCTGGCGCGCCGACGCGCCGGGCCGCATCGGCGTGGTGGCGGTGGGCTACGGCGACGGCTACCCGCGCCACGCGCCCAGCGGCACCCCGGTGGCGGTGAACGGCCACCGCACCCGCCTGGTGGGCCGGGTCTCCATGGATATGATCACCGTTGACCTGACCGGGCTGGACGCCCGTGTCGGCGACCCGGTGGAGCTGTGGGGCGACACCGTGGCCGTGGATGACGTCGCCGCCGCCTGCGGTACCATCAGCTACGAGTTGTTTTGTCAGATCACCGGCCGGCCGGTGCGAGTCATCGCCGAATAAGGAGCTTTCGTGGCGAAAAAGAAAACCGCGTTCGTCTGCAACGAGTGCGGCGCCGACTTCCCCAAATGGCAGGGCCAGTGCCCGGCCTGCGGCGCCTGGAACACCCTGCAGGAATTCGTCGTCGACCCGGCCGTGCCGAAAAGCCGCTCCGCGGAGCGCAGCGGTTTCAGCGGCCAGCTCTCCGAAGTGCGCCACCTGAACGAAATCGCGCTGGAAGACAGCCCGCGCATCAGCGCCGGCATGGACGAACTGGACCGGGTTCTGGGCGGCGGCCTGGTGCCCGGCTCCGCGATCCTGCTGGGCGGCCACCCGGGCGCCGGCAAATCCACGTTGCTGTTGCAGGTGCTGTGCCGGCTGGCCGACCGGGAAAAGTGCTTCTATATCACCGGCGAGGAATCCCTGGCCCAGGTGGCGATGCGCGCCGACCGTCTGAAACTGCCCAAGGAAAAGCTGCGTCTGGCGGCGGAAACCGATGTGGAGCAGATCCTCGAGCTGGCCCGCAAGGAACAGCCGCGTTTGCTGGTGGTGGATTCCATCCAGGTGATGTACCTGGCCGGCCTGCAGTCGGCGCCGGGCAGTGTCGCCCAGGTCCGCGAAGGCGCCGCCGCCCTGACCCGCTTCGCCAAGCAGACCGGTACCGTGTTGCTGCTGGTCGGGCATGTCACCAAGGACGGCACCCTGGCCGGCCCCAAGGTGCTGGAACACATGATCGACTGCTCACTGATGCTGGAAGGCTCCGCCGACGCCCGTTTCCGCACCCTGCGCGGGCTCAAGAACCGCTTCGGCGCGGTTAACGAGCTGGGCGTGTTCGCGATGACCGGCGAGGGCCTGAAAGAGGTCAAGAACCCGTCCGCCATCTTCCTCAACCGGGCCGACGACATCGCGCCGGGCTCGCTGGTGACGGTGGTCTGGGAAGGCACCCGGCCGCTGCTGGTGGAGCTGCAGGCGCTGGTCGACGCCAGCCACTTCGGCAACCCGCGACGGGTGTGCGTGGGCCTGGAAGCCAACCGCCTGGCCATGCTGCTGGCGGTGCTGCACCGCCACGGCGGCATCCAGGTCGGCGACCAGGACGTGTTCGCCAACGTGGTGGGCGGCGTTAAGGTGACCGAGACCGCCGCCGACCTGGCGCTGGTGCTGGCGATCGTCTCCAGCTTCCGCGACCGGCCCCTGGGCCGCGACCTGGTGGTGTTTGGGGAGATCGGGCTGTCCGGCGAGATCCGCCCGGTGCCCCAGGGTCAGGAGCGTCTCTACGAGGCGGTCAAGCACGGCTTTAAACGCGCCATCATTCCCAAGGCCAACAAGCCGCGCCAGCTGCCCGAGGGGGTGGAAGTGATCGCCGTGAGCACCCTGGCGGACGCCTTGGAGCAGTTGTGATCGGTTCGCACGTCAGAGCAAAAAGGAACTGCCATGAAAAAACAATTCGCGGTGATCGGCCTGGGCGGATTCGGTGAATCCGTCGCCCTGGAATTGATGCGCCTCGGCCACGACGTGCTGGGTGTCGATTCCAGCGAGGAGAAAGCCAACCAGCTGGCCGACAAACTCACCCAGACGGTGATCGCCAACGCCAGTGACGAGGACGCCCTGCGGGAGCTGGACCTGCACCGCTTCGACGCGGTGATGATCGCCATTGGCGAACACATCGAGGCCAGCGTGCTGTGCACCATGCATGTGATTTCCCTGGAGGCCCGCGAAGTCTGGGTCAAGGCGATCACGCCCACCCACCACAAGATCGTCGAGAAGCTGGGCGCGGACCGGGTCTTCCATCCGGAATACGAAATGGGGCTGCGGGTGGCGCAGTCCCTGGCGCACCCCAACATGCTCGACTACATCAGCCTGGGCGACAATTACTTCGTCATCGAGATCCGCCCCGGCGAAGTGCTCGAGGACCGGCCACTGTCGGAGCTGAAGATCGACGACAGCGAGGTCCGTCTGCTGGCGATCAAGCACGGCCAGAGCGTCAGCCTGCATCCGGAACCGGGGCAACGCCTGCGCCGTAACGACCATCTGGTGCTGGTCGGCGAGGAAAAGGCCCTGCGTCACTTCTCGGAAAACCTGTGAGCGGGCGCGGATGAGGACCTGGCTCCCCGGCCTGCGTGGCCGCGCAAGCCGCCAGTTGCGGCGCGCCTGGCGGTACAGCCCGCCGGTGATTCTGGCCGTCAGTTTCGCGGTGCTGATCCTGCTCGGGGCGCTGCTGCTCTGGACCCCCTGGGCGAGCCCGGGGCCAAGCCTGGGCTTCTGGCAGGCGCTGTTCACCGCCTGCTCGGCGGTCACCGTCACCGGGCTGGTGGTGGTCGATACCGGCACCCAGCTCACCCTGTTCGGCCAGGCCGTGGTGCTGGTGCTGATTCACCTCGGCGGGTTGGGCCTGATGAGCTTCGCCGCGCTCACCGTCATGGCCATGGGGGGACGGTTCGGTCTGCGCGGGCAGCGCCTGGTGCGTGAGGCCATGGACCAGACCTCCCCCGGCGACGTGCTCGTGCTGGTCCGCTATATCGCCGTGCTGGCGCTGTCCCTGGAGGCCATCGGGGCTCTGCTGCTGGCGCTGGTGTGGGTGCCGGAGATGGGGCTGGCGCGGGGGCTCTGGTTCAGCGTCTTCCACGCCATCTCGGCGTTCAACAACGCCGGTTTCGGGCTGTTGCCCGAGAGCCTGTCCCCCTGGGCGGGCGACCCGCTGATCAACGGCGTGATCACCGCCCTGTTCATCATCGGTGGCCTGGGTTTCACGGTGCTGATGGACCTGTGGCGCCGCCGCCGGTTCGCCACGCTCAGCCTGCACAGCAAGCTCACCCTGACCGGCACCCTGGTGCTGGCCCTGGGGGCCTGGCTGCTGATCCTGATGTTCGAGTGGGGCAATCGCGACACCCTGGGCGGGTTGCCGGTGGCCGACCGGGCCTGGGCGGCCTGGTTCACGGCGGTGACGCCGCGTACCGCCGGCTTCAATACCCTCGACACCGGCGCCCTGGCGTTACCCAGCGTGCTGCTGATCATGTTCCTGATGTTCATCGGCGCGGGCAGCAATTCCACCGCCTCGGGCATCAAGGTAAGCACCTTCATGGTGGTGCTGCTGGCGACCCGCTCGTTTCTGCTGGGGCGCTCCCAGACCATCGCGTTCGGCCGGGGGATCGCCCTCAGCGCGGTGTTCCGGGCCCACGCGGTGGTGGTGCTCAGCCTGATGCTGCTGATGCTGGCCAACTTTCTGCTGGTGATTCTCGAGCCGGACCTGCGGCCCCTGGACCTGCTTTTCGAGGGCTTTTCCGCCTTTGGCACCGTGGGGTTGTCGCGGGGCGTGACCACGGAGCTTTCCGTCGCCGGGCAGGGCGTGGTGATGTTCCTGATGTTCGTGGGGCGCATCGGGCCGCTGGCCCTGGCGTTCTCCCTGGCCCGGCCCCGCGCCGCCAACCTGCGTTACGTGGAAGATCAGGTGCAGATCGGCTGATCCGTGGCGGCTCAGAGGCCGTCCGCTTCCAGATTGAGGTGGCGGGAGCGCCACCAGCGCCAGGACGCCACCGTATCGAAGAACAGCGCCACCGAATTGACCATCACCACCAGCACCGCCAGCAGCCATTCGTCCAGATGCATGGCGTCGGCGCCCCAGCCGCCGATCAGACGCGCCACCAGGGCCACCTGCAGCGGCACCCAGGCAATCAGATGCGGCAGCGCCAGCGCCCGGTTCAGCGAGGCGTAATGCCAAAGGGTGAAGCCGTTGGCCACCAGCACGAACAGCGCGGCCAGGGCCACCACCCCGCCGCTGGCGGTATGCAGCATGAAAAAGCCGGTGGCGTTGGCGGGGATCAGAATCAGCACGATCCAGACCCGCATCCATAGCGGCAGGCGCTGGTAGGAGGCCTGGATATGATCCAGGCGTTCGAGGTGACTCATGGCGCGCTTCCCTGATGGCTGGAGAGATATAAGTCCATTTCCGCGGTGGCCGGCCGCTCCAACAGAGCGGCGACGATATTGTGACCATGGGGCTGTCACAATATCGTGATGGACCGGGGATGAGAAATAGGGGCGCGCGCCCTCTTTTCAAGCCATGCGGGACCAGCCGGGCGGTTCAGAAGTCCAGGCTGTAGCCCAGGGTCACGGTGCGTCCGCGGCCCTTGAAGTAGTAGTCATCGCTGGCGCGGGCGGCCTGGGAATAGTAGGTGAAGTAGTCCTTGTCCAGCAGGTTCTCAATGCCCAGGTCGAGCTTGCCCGCCGGCAGCGCGTAGGCCAGGGACACGTCGACCAGACCATGGCCGTCGAAATCCAGGGCCGGGTCGTCCGCGTCGCGGGCGAAGTAGTGATTGTATTGCAGGTGGGAGGACAGTTTGGCGTTCCAGCGGGCGCTCCAGGCCAGGCGCAGGGTGTCCGGGGCGATGTTCAGGCCGGTCAGCTCGGTGTCCAGGGCGCCGTCGCCGTCCGTATCCGATTCGCCCTCAGCCTGGGTGTAGGCCATTTTCAGCAGGTGACCCTCGCCAAGCCGCGCGTCGCCGGACACTTCGAAGCCCTGGATCTTGGTTTTCTCGCGGTTGCCCACCCAGACGCCGTTCTCCTCGGTGAGGCGCTCGCCGTAATCGGAGCGCGATTCGTAGTAGCTCAGTTCCAGGCCGTAGCGGTCCCAATCGAAGCGCGAGCCCACCTCGCGGTTATCGGTGACGATGGGCCGCAGCTGCAGCAGGGTGTCCACGTCCTGGCCGGTCTGTTCGATGCCGCGCAGTACCCGGCCCACGTCGGGCATGCCGAAGCCCTCGGAATAGTTGGCGTAGAGCTGGGCCCAGGGCGCCGCCTGATAGACCAGGCCGGTGTTGAGCAGGGTTTCGTCGAACTCCGGGCTGCCGCCGCGGACGATCACGCCGTCGCGCATCACCGCGCCGCTGCGGTCGACGGCCTGGTAGGTGTCGACGTTCAGTTTGGCCCGTTCGTGGCGGGCGCCGGCCTGCAGGGTCAGCGTTTCGGTCAGGCTGACGTCCGCCTGCGCGAAGACGGCGCCGTTGCGGAACTGGGTCTCGGGCACATAGGTGCGGCCGGTTTCGATCAGCATCTGGCGGGTTTCGTCCTGCAGCAGGTCCAGGCCGGTGGTCACTTTCAGGCGGTCGTCGAGCAGGCCGTCCCGGCTCAGGGTGAACTTGGCGCCCAGCTTGTCGGATTCGTTGCGGGTCTGGTCGAACTGCTTTTCGCCGTCGGGGCCCTCATAGGGGAAGAAGGGCGTGGTGGCGAAACGGGCCCGGAAACGCTGACTGTACAGCTGGGCGTCCACCTGGCTGCCCAGCCAGTCCGCGTGGGTGTAGGAGATCCGGGCCGTGGTGACCTTGTTGAAGCCGGGCTCGCCGTCGGGCTCGCCCTTGCGCGCCCGGGTGGCGACGCCGTTGTCGCGATCGCCGCGCACCGGCACATAATCGCCTTCACCTTCCAATTCGAAGCGGTTGACCATCAACTCGATGTTTTGATGATCGTCGAGCCAGTAGCCCAGCCGGCCCATCAGGTCGTGGCTGGTGGAATTCTGCAACTCGCCGGGGTAGGCGATCCCCACCAGTTTGTCGTCGCCGGAGTAGAACACGCCGCGCTGCTGCCGGGTGGCGGCGGCCAGATAATCCCAGTCGCCTTGCTGGCCGCTGATCTGGTAGTTCAGCTTGTGGCCGAGACTGTCGGAGTCCACGTCGTCATCGGCGGTCAGACTGACGCCGGCGTGCTGATTGACCTGGCCCGGGTCGGCGCGTTTGGTGACGAAATTAATAATACCGCCGGTGGCGCCCAGGCCGTGCTCGGCGCTGGCGCCGTGAATCACCTCGATGCGTTCCACCATGGACAGATCAATGGTGTAGCTGTCGCGGGCGCTGTCGCGCAACGGGTTGCTTTGCGGCACGCCGTCGACCAGAAACAGCGGCGAGCGGCCGCGGAAGGTCTCGCCGGCATTGGACAGCTTTTGCCGGCTGGGTGAATAGGAGGGGATCAGGTTGCTGAGCACCTGGCCGGGGTCCTCGCTGATCGATAACTGCTGCTCGATTTCTTCCCGGGTGATGACGGTGATCTTCTGCGGGGATTCTTCCACGGTGCTGTGGGCGCGGGTCGCGGTCACCGTGACCGGTTTCAGGGTGTTGCTGTCGGTCTGGGCCTGCAGGGGCGCGGCCAGGGCGAAAAAAGACAAAGGCAAGCACAAGCGTAACAAACGCACGGACGATTCTCCTTGCGGTCAATAAGTGTAAGAGGCGTAAGGACGGCAGGGAAAGTATTGAAAATGAGAATCAATGTCAATTATGTGGCGGGTCGAGGTGTCCCCGATCATTGCCTGGGGCGTTGCCGGCGCCGGCGAGGGTGCCGCTTGCGCCACCACAGATAGAGACCGGTGGCGAACAGCAGGCCGGGAAGCAGACCGCTGGCCAGGATCAGCCAGCGGCCGGCCAGGCCCAGGGCGTCGCCGTTGTGCAGAGGGAACTGCCAGGAGATCACCTGGCTGCCGGCGGCCGCGGTGAGCGGATCGTATACGGCCAGGATGGCCCCGTTGTATTGATCCACCCAGACCCGGGTGGCGCCGTAGTTCGACCAGGGCTCATCGGGCTGGTTGAAGGCCAGCCGGTAGGGCTCGGTGGCGGCGGCGGGCAGATCCACCCGGGTCAGAACCGCATCCGGGAAGGCGCGCCGGCCGGCGGCCACCACCTGGTCCACGTTCAGGGCGGCGCCGTCGGGCTCGACGCGTGGCGCCGGCGGGGCTTCCAGCGGCAGCACGGCGCCGACCAGGGCCCGCACCGCCCCGGGGAAAACCAGGCTGACGCCGGAGAACGCCACCACCAGCAGCACCGGCAACAGGTAGAAGCCGGCGGTGCGGTGCAGATCGAAATAGAAGCGGAAGCGGCCGGCATCGCGGCGCAGGGTCAGCGCCCGCCGCCAGCGGCCCGCGCGCCGGCCCCGGGGCCACCACAGATAGAGGCCGCTAACACAGAAGAACAGCAGAAACAGGCCGCTTACGCCCACCACATAGTGGCCGATGGTGCCCGCCAACAGATTGTAATGCAGACGGTAGACCCAGCTGGCGGGGTAGCGGCCCCAGTCGCGGATGGCGCGCACCTCGCCGGCGGGCGTCACGCTGACCTGCAGCGGCCCGGGGGCGCCGGGGCGGGCCTCGAAACGCACCTCGTGCGGGCTGCCCGGGCCCCGCGACAGGTTCAGCCGCTGCGGCGCCTTGCCGGGCACCGCCGCGTCGGCGGCGGCCAGCACGCTTTCCAGGGAGGCGGGCTCGGCGGCCGGGTCACTGATCAGCGCCGGTGTCAGCCACTCATCCAGAGTGTCGTGGAACACCAGCAGACTGCCGGTAACGCCGGCCAGAGCCAGCAGCAGCCCCACGGTGAGTCCGGCGTAAAGGTGCAGTTTGAACAGCAGTCGGCGCATCGAGCGGGGTTAAAAGTCCAGGTTGTAGCGCAGGGACACCGCGTGATCGCGCCCCTTGAATGTGTAAAGGCGAAGGGGAACCTATAAGTAATGAGAATTATAGTCAATAAGGTTAGGGGTTGTTGCTCTCCACATTCAGGGCCCAGTCGTAGTCCAGGAAGCGGATTGGCAGGTCGCCGTTCTCCAGGTCGCGGCGGGCCGGCGCGGGCAGTGCCAGGGTGTCGGCGTGGCGCAGCAGGTAGCCGCCGAGGCTGCCGGCGGCCTGCTCGAAGTCTTCTTCGTACCAGTCGAAAATCGACGAGACCCTCAATACCCTGGCGTCCGCGTCGTAGCGGTTGCGGCGGCGGTCGGCAAGAAAACGGCGGGTGCTGTCGGCCAGTTGCGCCTCGAGCCGGTCGCCGGTGTAGGCCTCGGGGCGCAGCGCCGGGCAGCCCACCGAGGCGCAGTTCACCGCGAAATGGATGCGCGGGTCCATCAGCGCCGGATTGCCCCGGATCATCCGGTGCTCCACCTCATCCAGGGTGCGTTCCTCGCCGAGCAGGGTAAAAAAGCGCTGGCTCCAGGGGCCGGAGAAGATCGAGCCGATATCGCGGATGGATTCCGGTCGTGTGTCCTGTTTCAGGATCAGCTTCACCGTGAAGGCGTTATAGGCATTGATCAGAAACGCGAGCTTCCGGTCATCGCTGAAACCGTCGAAAGTGTCCTTATCCAGTTCGCTGAGACGGTCCAGGTAGCGGTCCAGCACCGCTTCGTCGCGGGCCATGCCGTGGTAGTCCACGGCGCTGGCGACGCCGTCCCGTTGCCAGCTCACGTGCGCCTGGAGCAGCCGGTCCCATTGTTGATGGTCGAACGCCATCGCCGGCGCGGCCAGCACACTGAGACCGGTCAGGAGCAGTCCGGCGACGGCGGTATTCAAGGTTCCTTTCAGCATGGTCTCACCTTTGCCTTGGTGTCAGCGTTGCCAGGCGTGGAAGCGCTCCACCCAGCGCAGCAGGCCCTCCGGCTTGTGCGCTTTCTTCCACTCGCCAGCGGCGAATTTGTTGGCTTCCGCCAGGGTCGGATAGATATGGATGGTGCCGAGAATCTTGTTCAGGCCCAGGCCGTGCTTCATGGCCAGCACGTATTCGCTGATCAGGTCGGAGGCGGACTCGCCGACAAGGGTGACCCCCAGGATGGTGTCCTTGCCCGGGGGCGTCAGCACCTTCACGAAGCCGTGGTCGGTGCTGTCGGCGATGGCCCGGTCCAGGTCGTCGAGGCCGTAGCGGGTCACCTCCACCTCGATGCCCTGCTCGCGGGCTTCATCTTCGCTCAGGCCCACCCGGGCCACCTCCGGGTCGGTGAAGGTGGCCCAGGGGATCACCCGGTAGTCCACCTGGAACTTCTTGAAGCGGCCGAACAGGGCGTTCACCGAGGCGTACCAGGCCTGGTGGGCGGCCACATGGGTGAACTGATAGGGCCCAGCCACGTCGCCGCAGGCGAAGATGTTCGGGAAACGGGTGCGCAAAAAGCCGTCCACCGTCACGGTGCCGTTCTTTTCGGTGGTGATGTCGAGCGCCTCCAGCCCCAGGCCGTCGGTGTTAGCGCGGCGGCCCACCGCCACCAGCACGGCGTCGAACGGCAGCCGCTTCTCGCCGTTGTCCGCTTCCACGTAGAGCGCCTTCTCGCCGTCTTCCACCGTGAAACGCGCCGCCTTGTGGCCGGTGAGCACGGTGACACCGCTGTCGCGCAGGGACGCCGTCACCAGGGCGGCGGCGTCCTCGTCCTCACGGGGCATGAGGCGCGGCAGCATTTCCACCTGGGTCACCTGGCTGCCCAGGCGCGCGAAGCTTTGCGCCAGCTCACAGCCGATCGGCCCGCCGCCCAACACGATCAGCCGCCGGGGCTGTTCCGTCAGGGTCCAGAGATTTTCGGAAGTGAGAATGTCGATCTCTTCGATGCCGGGAATCGGCGGCACGAACGGCCGTGCCCCGGAGGCGATGATGATATTGCGGGTGGTGAGGGTGCGCTCGCCCTCGGCGGTGTCCACGGTGACTTCCCAGGGCGAGGTGATGCGCGCGCTGCCCTGCACGCAATCCACGCCCAGTTCCGTGTAGCGCTCCACCGAATCATGGGGCTCGATTTTGCCGATCACTGTATGGATGCGCGCCATGATGTCGGCGAAATCAAACCGCGGCGTGATGCTGGTGAAGCCGTAGCGCTCCGGCTTGCGCTCCAGATGCGCCAGCCGGGCGCTCTTGATCAGTGCCTTGGACGGCACGCAGCCGGTGTTCAGGCAGTCACCGCCCATCTTGTCCTTTTCGATCAGCGTGACACTGGCTTTCACCGTGGCGGCGATATAGGCGCTCACCAGCCCGGCGGAACCGGCGCCGATCACCACCAGATTACGGTCGAAGTGCTTCGGCTTTTGATAGCCCCGGTACACCTTGCGCGCCTGCAGAAACGCCATCACCGCCTTCGCCAGCCAGGGGAACAGCCCCAGCAACACGAAGGCGCCGATCAGATCCACCGACAGCAAGCCGGACAAGCTGTTCAGCTCGCCCAGCTGGGTGCCGGCGTTCACGTACACCGCCGTGCCGGCCAGCATGCCCACCTGGCTGACCCAGTAGAACGTCCAGGTCTTCAGCGGCGTCAATCCCATCACCAGATTGATCACGAAGAACGGAAACGCCGGAATTAAACGCAGCGTGAACAAATAAAACGCCCCGTCTTTTTCCACGCCCGCGTTGATCTTCTTCAGCCGCTCACCGAAACGGCTCTGCACCGTGTCCCGGAACAAAAACCGCGACGCCAAAAACGCCAATGTCGCCCCGACACTCGACGCGAACGACACCAGCACCAGCGCCACCCAGAACCCGAACAACGCCCCCGCCGCCAGCGTCATGATCGCCGCCCCCGGCAAGCTCAGCGCCGTCACCGCCACATACAGCAAAAAGAACCCGCCCAGCACCGCAACCGGCCGATCCGCCGCCAGCGCCTGAAACGCCCCACGCTGCTCCTTCAAATAATCCAGGCTCAAATACTGCCCCAGATCAAACACAAAATAAGACGCCACCAGCGCCGCGATCACAATCAAAAGAGCCAGCTTCTTAACGTTCATTCCATGACATCCTTAACAACCGGGCGGTAGTGTCCCGGAGCCTTTCGGCTGACTCCGGCGCGGTGTGTGTTGGTGACATCCAGAACCGTTGAGCGCAGGGATGCGCGAATCGAGCCCCCAGGGACGGGTTCACGGCGTGTTCTGGATGTCACCAACACACACCGCGACCCCAGATGGAGAAAGGACCTAACAGCAGCTCCCACCACTCACTGAGCCGGATTCGTCCTCGAAAGGCACACTCAACCCACACCCCTCAAAAATCCCAAAGTGCGAATCGAAGTTACCAATAAAATCGAAATGGTCCGCGAACCGACTCTCCGCCAACATCAACCAGGTATTCCCACACACCGGAAACACCTTGCCGGTCTCCATCACATGATGATCGTCCAGCACGAACGAATGGGCATGATTCTCCACCGTGCCCTTATAGATCACCGCCTGGCCGTAATCCTCGCAGGCCGGTTCCAGCCCATCGATATTGAACAAACGATAGGTGGCCGAGTAGAAACGAATATTGCCCAGTTTCGCCTCGATGGCCGGGTTCTCCACCGTCAGCCGGCGTGACTCCACCAGTCTCGGGTCGCCGAACCCGCAGCGTTTGGAAAGGTTCACAAAGTCGTTCCAGTACAACGCGCCGGACAGGCATTCGCCATAGAGCACCGGGTCGGCGGTTAATGCCGCCGGCACCCGACGGTCGGCGTACACGTCGGAGAAGAAAAACTCGCCGCCGGGCTTGAGCAGGCGTTTCACATCGCGGATCACCTTGGCCTTGTCGGTGCTCAGATTGATCACGCAGTTGGACACCACGATATCGAAGTAGCCGTCCTCCAAATCAAGCTGGTCCAGTTCTTCGATATAGCCCTTCAAAAAACGCACATTGCTGCGTGCGTGGCCGAATTCCCGGCGGTGATAGTCCTGGTGGCGTGTCGCCACCGCCAGCTGCTCGTCGGTCATGTCCACGCCGACCACCTCGCCGGTTTCACCCACCAGCGCCGAGAGCACATACACGTCCCGGCCGGAGCCGCAGCCCAGGTCAAGGATGCGCATGCCCTCAAGCGCCGCCGGCGCCACCAGGCCGCAACCGTAATAGCGGCTTACCACCTCGTCGTGGAGCCGCGCCAGCAAAGGCTTGAGATGCTCCGGTGGCGCCTGGTCGCAACAGGCGTTGGTCTGCAGGTCGTCGCTGCCGGTGAGCTGTTTGCCGTAATAATCCTGTACTTCGTCGCGCATCGTTGAACCTCCTGGCGTCCCCGCATGAACAGGGGTTAGGTGCGGGAGTGGCCGTTATGTTACATCCAGGCGTTATCGGGGCCATCATGGCGTTGATGTCATTCATGTGCCGTGAAAGGGCAGGGGGAACACAGGCTGGCCGTGGCGGGGGCTAAAAGGTCGGTTTGAACGCGGCGGCTTGTTCCAGGGTCATGGGGCGGCCGATATAAAAGCCCTGCACTTTTTCAACGCCCAGCTCGCGCAGCACCGCCAGTTCCGTTTCCGTTTCCACGCCCTCGGCGATCACCCGGGTGCCGGTGACTTCGGCGAACTTGATCAGCGCGGCGGCCAGCGCGCGGCGCGCGGTGTCATTGTGGATATTGCGGATCAGGCTGATGTCGAGCTTGATGAGGTCCACCCCCAGCTCCAGGATGTGCTGGAAACTGGAATAGCCGGCGCCGGCGTCGTCCACGGCGATGCGTATGCCCCTTGCACGCATCGGCGCCAGTGCCGTCCGGAAAGCGTCATAGTCGGAGATGCCGGCATGCTCGGTGATCTCCACCACCACCCGCCGCGCCGGGTAGTTGGCCAGCAAATCGCTGATCGCGCCGCTCAGCAGGTGCGCCGGCGAGATATTCAGCGACAGATAGGTGTTCTCCGGCAACACGGCCATGCCTTTGAGCGCCTCGCGAATCGCCATTAATTCGAGGTCTTCGCCCAGCCCGGCCCGTTCCGCCTCCTTGAACCAGAAATGCGGCGGCCGATAGGGGTCGGTCTGAAAGCGCGTCAAGGCCTCGAACCCGGTCACCCGGTGCTCGCGGACGTGATAAATGGGCTGGTACGCGACCTCCAGCCGGGCCCCTTTGATGATATCGCCGACCCGCTTCCTCAGGATCTGGTGCTGGTCGTTCCCGGAGCGCTGTTTCTCGATCAACTGACCGGTGAAGTCGGCGAACGCCCGCAGCACCGAAAGGTCCCGCGGGCCCGGTTCGTGGCCCGGCTCGTGGTCGAAGCAGCAGAAGGTGCCGTAGACACTGCCGTCGGACAGCGGGATCGGCACGCCGATATAGCTGCCGATGGACAGCGCCCGGGTGACGGCCAGGCGGCGTGTGATCGGGTGCCGGGTGGCATCGGGGATGATCTCCGGCAGCTCGCCGTTGACGATGCGCTGGCAGTAGGTGCCTTCGAGGGGGTGATAGTCACCGGTCTTGAGGGGCGCGCGCGGTGAGTGCGAGTCCACATAGCGGATGAACCGGCAGCCCTCGGAAAATTCGGAAATGAACGCGACTTCCATGCCGAGATGGCGGCGCAGCGTGCCGAGTATTTGTTGCAGATCCTCGGTCAGCGTGGCCGTGGTGCTGTCGGTGTTGACGAGAATCGGTTTTGTCTGCCCCTCATCGTCCATGACCCCCTCCGCCGTTCAACCTTTCTTCGAGCCTATAAGCGGGCCCGGGAAAGATCAATTTCGGGGCGATTCTCGATGTATACGCGCCATCAGGGTGTCCGTTCGCGCGTCCGGCAGCGTTTCTTCCGGGGCGCGCAGGCTCCGCACCAGGGCCCGCAGCTGGCGCAGATAGCGCCGGCAGTGGCGGCACATGAACAAATGCAGGCTCAGGCCCAGACGTTCGCGCCGTGAAAGCGGCGTACCGTCGACCAGGGCGTCGGCGCGCTGTTCCACATCCTGGCATTTCAACATTCGCCGGTCTCCTGAAAACGATCCACCATCTCGAACAAGCGGGCGCGGGCACGGTGCACCAGCACGCGAATATTGGATGCACTAACGTCCATGATGTTACAGATGTCGTCGAAATCCAGGCCCTGAATATCCCGCAGCTGTAGCGCCAGCCGCTGATTGGCCGGCATCAGGGTGATGTGGGTTTCCAGGCAGTGCTGCAGTTCGTCGCGGGTGAGCAGGGCGTCCGGGCCGCTCAGTGTCCAGGCACGCGGCGGCGCCTGCCAGTGTCCGCTGGCGTTGAAGCGGTGGGTCAGGGCGTCGGTGGCCCCTTCCTCGGTGGGATCGAACGGCACTTCCCGGCCACCTTTGCGCAGCTGCATGCGGGCCTGGTTGATCACGATGCGGGTCAGCCAGGTGAGCAGGGCGCTGCGGCCCTCGAACCCGGGCAGGGCCCGGTGGGCGGCGATCCAGGCGTCCTGGACCGCCTCTTCCGCGTCCGCCGGTTGCAGCAGGGTGCGCGCGGCGCCCAGCAGGCGGGGGTGGTAGTGCTTCACCACCAGGGCGAAGGCGGTCCGGTCACCCGCCCGCAGGCGTTCAATGAACTCGGGGGCTTCCAGATCCGCGTTGGCCATGGGGCGTCAGCCGCTCTCTTTATACTTCGATGCGCTTGTACTTCATGCGCTTGGGTTGCAAGGCCTCGTCGCCGAGCTGTTTGCGGCGATACTCCTCGAACTCGGTGTAGGAGCCTTCGAACCATTCCACCTGGGCGTCGCCTTCGAACGCCAGGATGTGCGTGGCCACCCGGTCCAGGAACCAGCGGTCGTGGGAAATCACGATGGCGCAGCCGGGGAAGGTGAGCAGCGCTTCCTCGAGGGCTCGCAGGGTTTCCACGTCCAGGTCGTTGGTGGGCTCATCGAGCAGCAGCACATTGGCGCCCTGCTTGAGCAGCTTGGCCAGGTGCAGCCGGTTGCGTTCCCCGCCGGACAGGTCGCCGACCCGCTTCTGCTGGTCGCCGCCCTTGAAGTTGAAGCGGCCCACGTAGGCGCGGCTGGGCACCTCATAGTTACCGATGCGCA
>CAZKWA010000044.1:0-270 GCA_964556345.1 uncultured Alcanivorax sp. | reverse complement strand
CGTCCAGGTCCTCGCGGCTCTGGTCCACGTAGGCCAGGTCCACGGTGTCGCCCACTTCGATGTCGCCGGAATCCGGGGTTTCCTCGCCGGCGAACATGCGGAACAGGGTGGTCTTACCCGCCCCGTTGGGGCCGATGATGCCGACAATGGCGCCGCGCGGCACCGAGAAGCTCAGGTCTTCATAGAGCAGCTTGCCGTCGAACTGCTTGGAGACGCCGTTGACCTCGAACACCTTCTCGCCGAGGCGCTCGCCGGGCGGGATGTACAGTT
>CAZKWA010000043.1:0-27797 GCA_964556345.1 uncultured Alcanivorax sp. | reverse complement strand
AGGACGGCCAGGACCGTTACACCACGGAAATCGTCGCCAACGAGATGCAGATGCTCGACAGCCGTGGCGGCGGCGAAGGCGGCGGCTATCAGAACCAGGGTGGCGGTCAGCCCACGGGCTACGAGAATCAGGACTACGATTATGGCCAGCAGCAGGGCGGCGGCGATCAGCGCGCCAAGCCGGCTCAGGGTGGTGGTCAACAGGGTGGCGGCTTCAGTGGCCCCGCTGACGATTTTGACGACGATATCCCGTTCTGACGTGAGGCTGTGATGCGCTGGTTCGCTTTGGGGGCGGTCTTCGTCACCAGCCTGGTGGTCTTTTTGGTGGCGTTGATGCCGGCGGCGGTGCTGGTCGACAGAATACCGGCGCTGCGCCCCGGGGGCGCGCCGCTGGTGCTGTCCGACGCGCGCGGGCCCTGGTGGGACGCCGATGTCCGCGCCAGCTGGCGTGATCAGCAGGGCCGCCTGCGTTGGCGGCTGGATTGGCGGGGCTTGACCCCGGGGGCGCGCCTGTCCCTGGCCGCCGGCGACCTGCGGGCTCAGGGCTGGCTCGGCGCCGCCTGGGGCGATTGGCGTTTGGAACAGTGGCGCGCTGAATTGCCGGTGGCATTGTTCAGCCGGCAGGTGCCGCAAGGTGACGCCGATGGCACCGTGGCACTTTCCCTGCTGGTATTGGAACTCGCCGATCAGAACGTGGTCGATGCCAAAGGGACGCTAAATTACAGTGGCGGCACGGTAAGCTGGGGGCGCGACGGCGCGGCCCGGGTGCCGCCGCTGGACGGACGCCTGGCCATGGCGGACAACGGCCCGCGGCTTACCGTGACCGGCCCCGAAGAGCAGCAACTGGTGCTGGCGAGCCTGGAAAACAAGACATTGAACGTGCAGGTCCGGCGGGCCTGGCCGCAATTGCTCGGCGTGAGCCAGGGAGGGGACCCTTCCGATGTGGTCTTCCGCATGAGCCGGCCCTTGACCCTGGGGCGGCCGGGCTGAGCATCTCTGCATAACAAGCGGTCATAAAGACCGTGTATAAATTGGCCATGGACGGTCGGCTCCCTATACTCGGGATTCGATACTGGCGGGCCGGGATAACGATAAATGGGATTGATGGTTTTATGATTCAGTGGGCCCGGAGGGGAAACCGACAAAAAGGGGAGCGTTGGCTGCGTGCCATTCTGGCTCTTTTGTTGGTGGTGTTTCTCGCCTATTTGATTGCCCGGACCGTCTGGATGCTTTGGTATGGTCCCCAGGACAGCCTGCCCGAATCCGATCTGCAGCAGGTCGCCGTAGCCGGCGCGCAAAACAGTAACGCCGGTGTGTCCTCGTCCCAGGTGCAAAGCTGGAATCTTTTTGGCGTCTACCAGGCGGAAAGTGCCCCGGACGATCGCCCCGTGGACGCGCCGGACACCCGTTTGAGCCTGGAATTGCTGGGTCTCTTCCAGACCCGGGACCGGGAGAAATCCTCGGCGATTATCGCCGAAAAGGGTAAGGACGCCGAGCTGTTTCATATTGGTGACGCGATTCCCGGTAATGCTGAGTTGGAAGAGATCTATGCCGACCGGGTGATCCTGCGGCGTCAGGGGCGGCTGGAGACGCTGCGCCTGAACGAAATAAAAGGTCTGCCCGGGGGCGGCCTCACCCAGGTCACCGAGCCGGAACCGCAAAGCCAGGCGCCCAGCCCGGAGACCGACCTGGCCCAGCAGCGCACGGCGCTGATCCGCCAACTCGGCCTGCAGCCGGTCAGTGAAGGGGCCACCGACGGGTATCGAATCGGTGAGCAGGCGCCGAAACAGTTAATTGAACAAGTGGGGCTGAACCAGGGGGACGTGGTGGTCTCGGTGAACGGCTACCCGCTTGGCGATGAAGAGAGTGATCTGGCGGCCTTGCAGTCCTACCTGGACAGCCAGGCCGCCACCATAGTCGTGCAGCGCGGCGAACAGGAATTTACCGTGAACTATCCACCGTAGTGAGACACCTATGAAGTCGGCCCTGAAAACAATAATCGCAGTGCTAACGCTGAGCCTGGCTCTCGGCGCCCATGCCCAGCAGCAGGCTCAGGTGGAGCAGTCCGGCGACGGCAAGAACTGGACGGTGAACATTCGCAACGCGGACATCCAGGCGTTCATCAACCAGGTGGCGGAGATGACCGGCAAAAACTTTGTCGTCGATCCCCGCGTGCGCGCCCGTGACGTGACGGTGATTTCCAACAAGCCGCTGACCTCCGACGAGGTCTACGAGCTGTTTTTGTCGGTGCTTCAGGTTCACGGTTACGCGGCGGTGCCTTCCGGTGGCGTTATCAAGATCGTCACCAATACCACCGCCAAGCAGAGCAACCTGCCGCTGACCGCCAACGCCGGCAGCGTGGACGGCGAAGAGCTGATCACCCAGGTGATCGCGGTGGACAATTCTCCGGTGGAGGAACTGGTGCCGGTGCTGCGCCCGCTGGTGCCGCAGTACGGGCATCTGGCGGCGGTGGGGTCCGCCAACGCGCTGATCATCAGTGATCATGCCGACAATATTCAGCGCATGCGCGCCATCATCGACAGCCTCGACAATGCGGAAAGCGATGAGGTGGAGATCGTCCAGCTGGAGCATGCGTTCGCGGGCAATATGGTGTCCCTGCTCCAGGAGTTGACCACCTCCGACCCGGCCGCCAACAACCGGCGCCGGGGCGCCCAGGGCGGCGCCACCATGGTGGCCGACGAGCGCACCAACCGCCTGATCATCAAGGGGGATCGCGGCACCCGGGCCCGCCTGATGCCATTGATCCGGCAATTGGACACCCCGTCCAGCGCCGCCGGCGGCGTGCAGGTGGTCCGCCTCAGCCACGGTGACTCGGAAAAAATGGCGGAGCTGCTGAAGAATTTCGCCGCCGGCGCTTCGGCGGTCCGCCAGGGCGGGGAGGGCGGCAATGGCGCCGCCGCCGCGCGCACCTCCGACAGCGAAGCGAAGGTGTCGATCCAATCGGACGAATCCCTCAACGCCCTGGTGATCCGCGCCGAGCCGGAAATGATGAAAGAGCTGCAATCGGTGATCAGCCAGCTGGACGTGCGCCGGGCGCAGATCCTGATCGAAGCGGCGATCGTCGAAGTGACCGGTGACAAGGCCGACAGCCTCGGCTTCCAGTACCTGGCCGGCGACCTGGAAAACGGTGTGGGCGCGGTGAACTTCGGCGGCTCCGGCATCAGTGTGCAATCGCTGCTGCAGGCCGTGATCACCGAGGACCCCTCCAATATCACGCTGGGCGACGGCATTGCCGCCGGCATCGGCGAAACCGACGCCGACGGTGATCTGGAGTGGGGCGCCCTGGTGCAGGCGCTGGCGCGCACCACCAACACCAATCTGCTGTCCACGCCCAGCATTCTCACCCTGGACAACCAGGAAGCCTCAATCATCGTCGGCGAGAACGTGCCCTTCGTGACCGGGCAGGCCTCAAGCACCGGCTCCGGGGTGTCCAACCCGTTCACCACCATTCAACGCGAGGATGTGGGCCTGACGCTGAAAGTCACCCCCCATGTGGCCGGCCTGGGCACCATCCGTCTGGAGCTCGAGCAGGAGACCTCGGCGGTGAAGGATTCCGTCGGGGAAGCGGTGGATATCGTCACCACCAAGCGCCAGCTCAACACCACGGTGCTGGCGGACGATGGCGAAACCATCGCCCTGGGCGGTTTGATTTCCGACGATGTGCAGAAAACCGTGAGCAAGGTGCCGTTGCTTGGCGACATCCCGCTGCTGGGCTTCTTGTTCCGTTCCACCTCTGAAAGTCATGTGAAACGCAACCTGATGGTGTTCATCAAACCCACGGTGCTGGCCAACAACGACCGCCTGGTGGACATGACCCGCGAGAAGTACATGGGCGTCACGGCCATGCAGTTCCGGGTCAACGACGACGGCGAACTGGTGCGCGAGGTCGAGTTCCCGCTGCCGGTCAAGCTGGAAAATCTGTTCCAGGGCCGTTCACCGGTTTCCGATGAATACGAGCGGGCGTATCAGGAGCAACAGCAAAGACGTGAAGAAGATTCCGTGACGCCGCCCACCTCCGGGCCGACGACCGATACCGAAGGCGTGGTGCCGGGGCGGGAAGAGGCGCCCGCCGCCCGCGATGAGGAGGCGGACCAGGCGGAAGACGAGGCCCGCGAGCCTTCCGCCACCCGGGCGTCGCAACCCGCCCGGCCCGCGCCGGCGGCGCCGGTGTACGAACCCTCGGTAGCGGCGTCGCGATCCGATCGGGACGCCTCTGGGTCCGAGTGCCGCCCACCCTGGTGTCAGCAGTGAGTGGGACATCGCGCCGCTAGGGGGTGTTCAGGGACTCCAGGTTCCTGATCACCCGCTCGCTGCGCTCCAGTTTCTTTTGTAATTCCACATTGTCCGGGTCCAACGGCGCCACCCGTTGCCACAGCTGGTGGGCGGCCCGGTATTCCCCCTGCGCATAGAGCGCTTCCCCTTTGGCCATGGTCCGGGCGAAACGGTCCCGCGACCAGTGCGTCACCTGCTCGCGCAGGTTGTCGAGATGGGGGTCATCATGCTGGGCCAGATAGGTGCGCGCGGCCAGAAGGTCCTCCAGCCGGCCACTTTCCTGATAACGCAGCACCAGGGTTTCGGCGTGTTCGTAGCGGGCCTGCTGGCGGGCGTCCCTGGCCCGGTCGCGGGCGCTGTCGAGGGTTTTGCGCGCCCGTTGCAGTGACTCCGGTTGAGTGCGTTCCGGGGTCAGACGCTGGGCCATCTCCAGCGACACCAGTGCCTGGTGCCAGAGTGCCTGATCGGCGTAGGCGTCGCCCAGTTCGGTGAGGCCGTCGCTCACCTGTTCACGCAGACGTGCCCGCTGATGCAGTATCCGAACGGCACGTCTGTCGCGGTGGTGCGCCAACTCCTCATCCAACCGCGTGGTGTCCAGAAGCGCCCTTGCCTGCGCCAGATACCATTGGTTGAGGCGGGCGCGCAGGAGTCGCTTCTCCCTGTCGTGCAGTTGCTCCAGCATCGCATCCACCGGCGCCGGCTCCACCACCCGGTCACGGGTGTCCTCAAGCAGCGCGTACGCCTCATGCCAGTTTTCCTGTTCCGACAAGCCCCGAGCCCGGGCCAGCTTGTCCTGCCGGTATTCCTCACTGGCCTGCAGAATCCCCCGGCGCTGCTCGGTGAGGAGGCCGTACTGCGGGTGATCCTCGTCGGTGCGCTCGATAACCGCCAGCGCGGCCTGATAGTGCTGCTCCCGCAAGGCGTCCGCGACCCGGTCGGCGGGGTCCGAGAACGGCGCGAACGACAGGCAGCCCGACAGCAGCAGGGTCGTGCCCAGTGTGGGCGCGGTACGCCAGACCCGTCGTTTAGGAGGATGCACGGTCGGCCTCCGCGCTGATTTCGGCAAGGAACCGGGCGATACGCTGCTCCATCAAGGTTTCGGACAGGGCATGGACGCCGTCCACGCGGAAGGTGCCCACCGGCTCCTGGCGTCCCCGAACGCGCATGGCGCCGTACTCGGTGGCGCGCACCCGGGAACCGATATTGGGGTCCGCCATCAGTGGTGAAGCGGCGATGATCTCGCCGGCGCCGGCCATGTTCGACAGCCGCGACGCGAGGTTCACGGTGTCGCCCACCACGGTGTATTGCATCCGCTCCCTGGACCCCAGGTTGCCGGCCAGCATCGCCCCGGAGTTTATTCCGATGCGGAATTCCACGGTGGTCAGGCCGCGTGCATTGCGGTACTCGTTGAGGCGCGTCACCAGCCGTTGGATCATCACCGCGCAGCAGAGGCCGTGGAACAGGTGTTCGGAGTCCTCTTCGGGCACGCCGAACACGATCATCGCGCAGTCGCCCATGTATTTATCGATGGTACCCCGATAAAAATTGGAGGCGGTGGTGATCGCATCGAAGTAGACGTTGAGCATGTCCGCCACCGCTTCCGGCGCCAGACTTTCGGAGAGCCGGGTGAAGCCGACGATATCGGCGAACACCACCGTGGCGGTCACATCCCGGCCGCCCAGGGTGACCTGGTCCAGATTGGCCATCATCTTGCGCGCCACCGAGGGGCTGACGAAGCGCTGGAGCACCCGCTCCACCTGGTCTTTTTCCAGCATGCCGTGGGCCATGCCGTTGTAGGCTTCGATCAGGTGGCCGATCTCGTCGTTGCGTCTTTCCTGGATCCGGTATTGCAGATCGCCCTTGCGCATGGCGCTGG
The DNA here is from genome assembly GCA_964556345.1 of uncultured Alcanivorax sp. Lineage (GTDB taxonomy): Bacteria > Pseudomonadota > Gammaproteobacteria > Pseudomonadales > Alcanivoracaceae > Alloalcanivorax. The sequence continues at coordinate 21,629 of CAZKWA010000043.1, read as the reverse complement.
TGGCGGCCAGCAGGTTGTGAATCGGCTGCGCCAGACGGCGGCTGATCAGGAAGGAGGCGATGATCGCGATCAGCCCCATGACCAGAGTGGCCGTGATCAGGGTATTGCGCACTTCGCGCTGGGCCAGGGTGATGGAACGGTCCGAGAGGGTCACCGCCACCGAGCCGGCGAGGTTGTCATTAACGCGCACCGGCGCGAAATAGGTGCTCATGGCGTCCTCTTCCTGGCCGCCCCAGCGGCGTACCTCCGCGGAGGAAGGCGCGTTGGCGGGCGGCTGCACGCCGGCCTGATCAATGGGCTGGCCGTCACGGTTGAACAGCGCGGCCCCGGCGATACTGTCGCTGCGGACCAGGTTGTTGATGTGCACTTTGAGCAGGAAGCGGTCTTCGGCGAGCAAGGGCTCGCGGGCGGTGTGCGCCAGCTGCGTGGCGATGGCGTTGCCGAAGCTGTCCGCCTGATCGCGCATCCGCTGCAGCTGATTATTAAGCAGAATAAACGCCAATAAGGTCATGCCCACCAGAATCAGCGCGGAAATGGACAGGCCCATTTTCCAGGCGACCGGAAAATATTCCGGAATATAGGGCTGGATCAAGGCGTCGAAGCGCGCTTTCCAGGAAGCTTTGGGCTGGTCGGCGGGTGATGCGGCCATGGGCGCTGCGGGCTCTTGTCAGAAACTGTATCCAGTGTCACATTGCCAGACTGGCCCGAGGGAAACCAGACGTTTACACCATCATCATCTGCGAAGATTGAATACGACATGGCATTTATCCGCGAACGGCGCCTGGCCGCCAATGGAATGGACTTCTTCGTCGCCGAGGCCGGCGAGCCCGACGCGCCCCTGGTGCTTTGCCTGCATGGCTTTCCGGAGTGCTGGGCGTCGTGGCGCTATCAGCTGCCGGCGCTGGCGCAATCCGGGTACCACGCGGTGGCCCCGGATCTGCGCGGTTACGGTGAAACCGGCGGTCCGAAAGAGGTGGACGCCTACCGGCAAAACCAGCTGGTGGCCGATGTGGTGGCGCTGGTGGATGCCCTGGGCGCCGAGCGGGCGGTGCTGATCGGCCACGATTGGGGGTGCGCCCTGGCCTGGCAGGTGGCCCGCCTTCATCCGGATCGGGTCGCGGCGGTGGTGGGGCTGTCGGTACCCTACGGGGGGCCGTCGCCCAAACCGCCAACCCGGGCAATGCGCGACCTGTTCGGCGATCACTTTTTCTACATGCTGTACTTCCAGCGCCCGCAAGTCCCGGAACAGGAGCTGGAAGCCGACGTGGAGGACAGTCTGCGGCGCATGTTCCACAGTCTTTCCGCGGAAGGCATCGAGGATTTCTCCGTGGACCCGAACAGCACCGGGGTGTTGCAGGCCATGCAGCGGCCGCCGACGCCGCCGCGCTGGATGCGCGACGAGGATATCGCCTACTACGTGGCCCGTTTCAAGAAGACCGGTTTTACCGGCGCGCTCAACTGGTACCGGGCAATGGACGCCTCCTGGGAAGAGAGCCGCGACGACGACAACTGGACCATCACGGCGCCCACCTTGTTCTTGGGCGGCATGCAGGACCCGGTGCTGTTATTCGGGCAAAAGGCCCTGGCGCGCATGCCGGACTATGTGCCCGACCTGCGCACCGTGGTGCTCGATCAGTGCGGCCACTGGATCCAGATGGAACAGGCCTCCGAGGTGAACCGGGAAATCCTGGGTTTCCTGGAAGAGGTCTCGCCCTAGACGCTGATCGGCACGCCGTGATCGTCGCGATCGGTGAGAATCTCGAACGCCGCGCCGTGCTCACTGTGCAGCACCTCTTCCTTGCCGTCCCGGGTCAGTGAAACCCGTGCCTTTGCCAGCTTGCTGTTCAGGCAGGTTTTGTTGCCGCCCGGCGGGTTGTAATAGGTGAGGGCGGTGAAGGCCTCGCGCGGCGCCTCGATATCCACCTGAAGCCGGTGGTCGCCGGCGCGACTGTGGAGCCGCCACTGGAAGAACCGGTAGCGTCCCCGCGAGCGCAACGCCTGGCCGACCCGGTTGAAGGCATAGCTTTCGCCGTCCAGCCGCAACACCGCCAGGCTCAGCCAGGGCGTCGGCACCGGTCCCAGCCAGACCCGGGCGGTGGCGCACTCCAGAAAGGCGTCCGGCCGTCCATCGAAGGCCGCCACCTGGCCCCAGGCGTACTGGTCGGTGTGGCGTTTCCCCCAGTTGTGGTTTTCGCTGCCCGGCCAGTGCTCCAGAGGCAGGGTCTGGCCATCCACCCGCACCTCCCCGGAGACGCGCACCGCCGGACGACTGACCAGTGACTTGGCCTTGGGAAAGCCGGCCCGGTAGCGGTCCTCCGGCAACAGCAACAAGGGGTCCTGACCGCCCTGGTAATGCAGATCCCACTCTATCCGGTGGCCGTTGAGCCGGGCGCCACCGTACAACTGCCCCGGTTCCAGCCGGTTGCCGCCGATCTCCACCGCCAACCGGTCATGCGCCATCAGGCACCGCGCCAGGGGGAACTCTTCCTTCACCGCCACCTGGCGCTCGCCGTCGAACCACACCGCCCAGATTTCGCCAAGACGCCGCCCGCCGTCGGCGGCGATGAACTGGGTATAGCGAATCCACAGGGCGCGCCGGCGGTAGGGATCATTGGCGCGCACGAACCAGGACTCATAGTGACCGCCGTCGCCCGGATACTGATTGCCGTGAAACGGGATCATGACGTCGCATCCTGGTAGGCGTGGCGCTCGTCCACCAGCCGCAGGGCCTTGAACGGGAACGCCAGCATGCTGTCCCGGTAGGCCACCCGGGCCTTGCCCACCGGCTGGTCGCCCCGGTATACGGTGAGCGGGCAGGTGATCAGCGACTGCAGCCAGCCCCCTTTACCGTATTGCTTTTGCCCTTCCGCGTAGAGCTCGCCCAGCTCCGGGTGCCGGAACCGCAGCCAATAATGCGGCCCGCTCAGACGGATCCTCAACTCGCCCTCGCACGGACAATCGTGATCGTCGAGGCGCGCGATACCGCGAAAGTAGCGCGGCGCGCCGAGACTGAATATGCGGGTGGTGAAGGCGCGAATGGTAAAGCGGAAGGGGCGCTGGACGCCGTCGCTGTCCAGCGCCAGCCAGCCGCTCATGGATTCCTTAAGTAACAGTCCCAGTGTCATGTTCCGTGCTCCTGTAGCTGGTCGGCCAGACGGGCGGCGGCCCGGCTGGCCAGGGCCATGATGGTGACCTGGGGGTTGGCGCCCAGGCTTGAAGGTACCGCCGATCCGTCCATCACGTAGAGGCCCTGGCGGCCGTATACCCGGTGTGCCGGATCGCAGACGCCGTCGTCGGCGTCGCGCCCCAGGCGGGCGGTTCCCAAGGGATGGTAGGCGGTGATTAGAAAATCACGGGGTTTGAGCGGTCCGGCCAGGAAGGCGTCCAGGTCCCGCACGCTGTGCAGGCGGCGCAGGCCGTCCATGCCCGGCACCAGCACCTCACGGGCGCCGGCGGCGAAATAGATCCGCGCCAGTGTCTCCACGCCGCGCAAAAACAAACGAAAGTCCTGGTCGTTCAGGTGGTAGCGGATCAGCGGCCAGTCGCGGTGGGGGCCGCGCCGGACACGCCCCTGGGAGGTATCGCGGATCATGAAGCCGAAGTAGGCGGTGTGCTGGTAGTCCTCGGTGAAGCGGACCCACTCTTTGCCGTACAGATTGTTCAGCAGGCTGTGTCCGGCCAGCGGCACGCTGCCGCCTTCGAACATCAGACCGTCCTTGCCCCAGTCGGTGACGGCGAAACCTTGCGGAATGCTGCGGCTGTTGGCGAAATCCCGCTCCGGGAAAAGGGCGTTGACCACACCCGCCGGGTGCAGCGTGAGATGGCGGCCCAGGTGATGATTGCGGATACCCTGGTCGCGCAGAAACAAGGGAGTGAAGAAGGTGCCCAGGGCCGCCACCACGGCGCGGCTTTTCACCGTCAGGCGAATCGGACGGCCCTCCCGGTTGCGGCCCCGGGCGGTCACGCCGGTGACCCGGTCGCCGTGCCAGTGCAGGCGTTCCGCGCGGAAGCCGGAAAACAGGAAGGCGCCCCGGTCCAGCGCCCGGGGGATATAGCTCACATTGGTGGACTGTTTGGCGTCCGTGGGACAGCCGAACTGGCACAGCCCCTGGCCGTCGCAGCCGTCGGCATTGCGGTTGAGCGGGTGGCGCTGCTGGAACCCCAGGGCCTCGGCGCCGCGATCAATGACGTCGCCGATCGGGCCCACATGCTCCGGGCGCGCGGCCTGCACCTTGAGCACTTCCTCCACCTGTTCGAACCAGGGGGCCATCCGCTCCGGGGTGAAATCGCCCAGCCCGCGCGCCCGCCAGTCGGCCAGCACCTCCTCGGGCGTGCGCATGCAGGTGCCGGAATTAATGGTGGTGGTGCCGCCCACGTTACGCCCCACCGGCACCGGAATAAGCGCGTTGCCGGTGGCGCAGTTGCCGCCCAGCGCCCGGTACAGTTTGGGGATCACCTCGGTGAGCCGGCCGTTGAAATGGGACCGGTCGTAATACTGGCCTTCCTCCACGATCACCACCGCCAGGCCGCGGCTGGCCAGCTCGTAGGCCGCCGCCGCGCCGCCGGCGCCACTGCCGATCACCACCACGTCCGCTTCCAGTTCCAGGTCCTCGTCGCACTCCCCGGCGGCGGTGATCTGCTGCTGCCAGCGGAAATGCTCCACCTGGCTGGGCAACTGCACCGGCGGACGGCAGCCGGTGCGGGCTTCCACATCGCGATCAAACACATAGTGGGCTTTGAGGGGCAGGCTCACGGCGCGAAGCAACTTGCCGGAGACCGGGGTTCGCGATAGCCGCGCCAGAAAGCGCGCCCGATGGGGCGCCGCGCCGCGGTGGAAACGCCGGCCATGGCGGATCAGATGGCGCGCGTCCAGCCACAGCAGGCCGAGCCCGAGAGCCCGCGCCAGAAGAGCGTGCTCGCCGACCCGGGAGAGCAGGGCGTCGACGTCCATCGCCGGTAGCCGGCGCCCGGCGGGAAACAGCGACGCGGTCAGCGCCCGGGCGGTGCGGTTGCGTGTTAGAGAGGTTTGATCAGCCATGCAGGCAGTGTAGGGGTTCCCCGGGCGGGTGCTTGACCCGGCCCGCAGCGACGCTCTGCGGGCCGGGTCAAACCGGCCCGAAGAGCCGCGACGCCGGCTTACCAGTGAATCCCTTTGAACAGCCGTGAGAAGGCGGCCTGTTCGCGGCTGATCTTCTTGGGCGTTTTCTCTTTGCCGCCCATGGCGGCGGCGGAATCCGAGAAGATCTTATAGCCGGTGTTCATGATCGTCTCGGTGACCTTGGGTGTCAGGAAGTGCATCACCTGGCCCATGATGCCCAGGCTGGTGGCGATGCGCTTGGGTCGCCGCACGATGGCGTCGCCAATCATGTCGGCGGCCTGGTTCGGGCTGATCGTGGGCACGTGGTTATAGAGCTTGGTGGGCGCGATCATGGGCGTGCGCACCAGCGGCATGTTGATGGTGGTGAAATGGATTCCCTGGTGCGCCATCTCGCTGGCGGCGCAGCGGGTGAAGGAATCCAGCGCCGCCTTGGAGGCCACATAGGCGGAAAAGCGCGGTGCGTTGGTCAGCACGCCGATACTGGAGATATTGATCACATGGCCGAAGCCCCGCTCGATCATCCCCGGCATCAGCCGCATGATCAGCCGCAGCGAACCGAAATAGTTCAGCTGCATGGTGCGTTCGAAATCGTGGAAGCGGTGGAAGGAATGCACCACCGAGCGCCGGATTGAGTGGCCGGCGTTGTTGACCAGAATATCCACCCGCCCGTAGTCGGCCAGCACCTGTTCGACCAGTTCGTCCACCGCCTCCAGCTTGGCGACATCGCACCGGTAGGCGCGGGCGTGGCCACCCACCTGCTTGATTTCGTGGAGCGTCTCTTCGAGCTTCTCCGGGGTGCGCGCCACCACCAGCACGGTGGCGCCGGCGCGCGCCAGCTTCAGGGCCGAGGCCTTGCCGATCCCCGAGGTGGCGCCGGTGATCAGGACGATCTTGTCCTCGACCCGCTCCGGCAGGGACGGTAACGGCTGCAGCTCGTCTTCGCGCTGGTCGCGGTCCGGGTCCAGGTGGTTTTCCCAGAAATCCCAGAGCTGCTGCACGTAGCTTTCCAGTTCCGGTACTTCGATGCCGCTGCCCTCCAGTGCGGCGGCGGCGCGCCGGTTGTCGTACTCGGTCGGGAACGTCAGGAACTTGATCAGCGTGGGCGGGATATCCAGGTTCTCCAGCGCCTGGTTGATCAGCAGCCGGGGGGTCAGGGCGCTGACGCCTTTGCGCACGAAGCCGGGCACCGCGTCGAACATGCGCTGATCGATACGCACCGGCATGCGCGGCGCCTGGGCGGCGCTGGCGATGATGTCCATCACCTCGCCGAGGTTGTAACTGCGATCTGCGGTGAGGTGGAAGCACTGGCCGTTGCCCTCGTCCTGGTGGGCGATATGGTCCAGCGCGTCGGCGACGAAATCCACCGGCACGATGTTGAAGTGGCCGCTTTCCACCCCGACCAGGGGCATCCAGTTGGGCAGGAAGTCCTTGAGCTTTTGAATCAGCTTGAAGAAATAGTAGGGGCCGTCGATCTTGTCCATCTCGCCGGTTTGCGAGTGACCCACCACCAGGGACGGCCGGTAAATCCGCCAGGGGATGCGGCTTTCCTGGCGGACCAGCGCTTCGGATTCGTGTTTGGTAAGCAGATAGGGGTCGTTCAGCACGCCGGCTTCTTCGAACATGTCTTCGCTGAAGGTGCCTTCGTAGAGCCCGGCGGCGGCCACCGACGACACGTGGTGGAAGGCTTTGGCGTTGAGCTTTTCCGCCAGCTTCAGGGTTTGCCGGGTGCCTTCGATATTGATGTAGCGCTGGGTATTTTCGTCCGCGCTGAGGTCGTAGATGGCGGCCAGATGGAAGAAATGATCGACCTGGCCCACCAGGTCGTCCTGGTCCCGTTTGCTCACGCCCAGCAGTTTCTTGGTGAGGTCGCCGGTGATCGGTACCAGACGGCTTTCTTCCACGCACAGCCGCCGGCGCATGGCATCCAGCTTGTATTCCGAACCGGGCCGCACCAGGGCGAACACCCGGGCGCCTTCGCGTCTGAGCAAACGCGCCACCAGAAAACGTCCAATGAAGCCGGTTGCGCCGGTAACGAAGTAGTTCATGCGAAAACCCCTTTCTGTCATCCCTGGTGGCCACGGCCGGGCCGGCACCTGGTGTTGTTCTTGATGGCGGCGACCTTCCGATAATGCGCCGCCGGTGAATAAAGGACCAGTGTTGGCCCCGTCTGCATTGCTTTCAACTAACAGGTGTTCGGCATTCTCTTTTATGAACAATTGTTAGTCAAATATTTTTTGAAATCTTGCGTTACGATTGAGTTATATGGCTATATGGCGGATTAAGTGACTAACGAGTGTTCGTGGAATGAGCGAAAGTGCCCGTCAGCAACAGAAGAAGCAGACCCGTGAGCGGATCCTGGATGCCGCGGGCCGGTTGATGGCCGACGGCCGTGGCCTGGACAGTCTCGGGCTCCGCGAGGTGGCCCGTGAGGCGGGGCTGGCGGCCACCTCCTTGTACAACCATTTTCCGGATATGGAAGCCTTGGGCCTGGCCCTGATTGACCGCGCCTGTTTTCACCTGCGCGCCTCCATGGCGGAGGGGCGGCGAAGCATGATCGAGGTGGGCGCGGCGCGCGCGGTGCGCGAACTGGTGGCCCGTTTCGTGCGGTTCCAGCAGGACTACGAGAACGAATTCCGCCTGCTGGTCCAGCAGCGCCTGGGACGCAGCGCCAGTTACCGCCGGCGCATACACGGCGAACTGCAATTGATGGTCAATGAACTGGCCGAGGACGTGCGCGAGGCCGTGGCCGCCCAGGACCGCCCACCGGTGCCGGCGCAACGGGAAGCCGAGGCCGCCATCGCGGTGATGTTCAGTCTCGGGATCGCCATGCTCGATGTGTCGCCGGCGCGCCGGCGCGAGCTGACCGAAAACGCCGGTGACCAGGTGGAGATTATCGCCCTGGGAGGGCGGCGCTGGGCCGCCGGGGACCGGTTATGACCGGAAGGATCGAAATTCACCGCGCCAGGCGCTAGGATGGAACACTATTCCATAATTAGAAGGTAGGTTCATGAGCGCTGAAACCCTGTCCCTGGCCGACGCCCTCCGTTCGCGTCGCTCGGTGCGCGGCTTCCTGGATAAGCCGGTGCCTGAAGAAACCCTCACGCGGATATTCGAACTCGCCCAACTGGCGCCCTCCAACTGCAACATCCAGCCCTGGAAGGTGTTCGTGGCATCCGGCGAAGTGCGGGATGAACTGCGCCGGCGGATGGTGGAAAAGGTGACCGCCGGGGTGCCCATGGAGCCGGATTTCGAACCCAATGCCGGCAAGTTCAGCGGCGTTTACCGCCAGCGCCAGGTGGATTGCGCGGTGGAACTGTACAACAACATGGGCATTGACCGCGATGACAAGCCCGGCCGCATGCGCGCGCAACTGCGTAATTTCGAGCTGTTTGACGCGCCGCACGTGGTGTTCATCGGTATGGAGCGCGACTTCGGCCCCACCGTGGCGCTGGATGTGGGCATGTATATCCAGTCCCTGATGCTGGCGATGACCGCCCACGGTGTCGGGTCCTGCGCCCAGGGCAGCATGCGTTACTTCCCCAACGACGTGCGCGAGGTATTCGGTGAACCGGATTCCACCGCGATCCTGGTGGGCATCAGTTTCGGCTATGAAGACCCGGAGGTGGCGGCCAACCGGACCCGGGTGGGCCGCGCGCCGCTGGCGGATTCGGTGTCTTTCAAGGCGGCGCTCTAGGGCGCCGACGCTGCCGCCGGGATGAGGGAGGGCGCCGCTTGTGTTACACTGACCGGCTATTTTCCTACCCCCGGGGCAATATGGTCATCGTAAAAGGTGTGATTCCGGTCCGCGATACGCTGCGCGAGAGCGCGGTGGCGCTGGCCCAGGAGCTGGCCAGCCAGGCCCGCGCCGAGCACGGCTGTGTGTCCTACGAGGTGTACGTCAAGGCGGACACCCCCAGGGTGATCATGCTGTGGCAGCAATGGAAAACCCTGGACGATCTGGAACGTCATTTCGATTCCGATCACCTGGACGCTTTCCTGGACCGGATTCCCGACATGATTGACGGCGAAGTGCACTCCATGCGCTTCGACGTTACCGACGAAGACGGCGAGCCGGTGGTGGAACCGCCGGCCGTGGAAGTGGCCGAAGGCACCACCCTGCACTGAGCCGGGCGCCGGCGGCCGGGAGCCAGACCCATCATGAAAACCCGCATCGATTCACTCGACGACGTTATTTCCAGCTTCGCCGGGCAGGGCTATATCTGTGACCAGCGCACCGCCCTGGCGGTGTACCTGGCGGCGCAACTGCACAAGCCGGTGCTGGTGGAAGGCCCGCCCGGGGTGGGCAAGACGGAGCTGGCGAAGGCCGCTTCCGCGTTCCTGGAAGCGCCGCTGATCCGGTTGCAATGCTACGAAGGCCTGGATGAAAGCCGCGCGCTTTACGAATGGAAGTACGGCAAGCAGCTTCTGTACACCCAGCTGTTGCGCGACAAACTGGGCGGCATGCTGGCGGAGACCGAGAGTCTCGAGCAGAGCATGGAGCGCCTCGGTGACCTGGGCGACGCCTTCTATAGCGAAACCTTTCTGGAGCCCCGCCCGCTGCTGCGCGCCCTGCGCGCCGACGAGCCGGTGGTGCTGCTGATCGATGAGATCGACAAGGCCGACCAGGAGTTCGAGGCCTTCCTGCTTGAACTGCTGTCCGATTTCCAGATCTCCATTCCGGAAATGGGCACCGTGCGCGCCCGGCATCAGCCGCTGGTGTTTCTGACCAGTAATGACCAGCGGGAACTGTCCGACGCGCTCAAACGGCGTTGTCTCCACCTCTATATCCCCTATCCGGACGCCGCGCTGGAACGGCGCATCCTGGCCGAGCGCGTGCCGGAGCTGGGTGAGCAGCTGCGTGAGCAACTGGTGGCCTTTATCCAGCATTTGCGCGAACAGGATATGAAAAAGCTGCCGGCGATCTCGGAGACGCTGGATTGGGCACGCGCGCTGGTCCTGTTGCACGCGGACACCCTGGACCCGGAGCTGGTTGAGCAGACCCTGGCGTTGGTGCTGAAGAACGAGCAGGACGTGGCCCTGGCCCGGGACCTGCTGCCGCACTGGTTCCGCAAACCCCGTTCCGCCTGAGGCGCCTTGCCATGGCCGACCGCCGCCTGCATGAATTCGTTCGCGCCCTTCGCGGCGCGGGCGTGCGCGTTTCCCCCACGGAGGCGGAGGAGGCGTTCCGGGCCGCCGCGTTGATCGGCTATTACCCCCGCGACCAGTTCCGCGAAACCCTGGCGCTGACGCTGGTGAAAAGCCAGGTGGAGCGCCCGGAGTTCGACGCCTGCTTCGAGGCTTTTTTCCACTTTGAATCGGCGGACAGCGACGACCCGGACGAGCAGGGCGACGACGCCCGGGCGTTGTCGCCGCAGGACGGCGACGGCCTGGCCGAGCAGGCGGCGGAGCTGGTGGGGCAGGACGCGCGCCAGCTGGAGCAGACCCTGGCGCGCACCGCCGGCAACATGGACTTCACCGATATGGAGGTGATCACGCAGCAGGGGCTGTACGCGCGCCGGCTGTTGATGAACATGGGCATGGGCGCGGTGGATGACGAGATTCTGCGCCTGGACGCCTCGCCGCGCGGCGCCGACCAGCGCCGCGCCGGCGCCCTTCGTGAGTGGCGCCAGCAGGTACGCGAGCTGGCGGTGAGCCATGTGCGGCGTCAGTTCAATTTGCACGGCAAGGCTCATGGCCGGGCGCTGCGGGAGCACACCATGCGCGCCGCTCACTTCCGTGAGCTGCGTGAGTTTCAGCAAGTGCAGACGCTGGTGCGGCGCATGGCGCGGCGGCTGGCGAGCCTCCATCAGCGACGCCAGAAGAAGGCCAAACGCGGGGCTCTGGATGCGCGCCGGACCCTGGCGTCCAGCCTGCGTTACAACGCCGTGCCGGTGCAGTTGCACTGGCGCCAGAAACGGCGACTCAAATCCAAGGTGCTGGTGATCTGTGACGTATCCAGTTCGGTGCGTGACGCGGCCCGCTTTTTACTGCAGTTCCTGTACGCCATGACCGATGTGCTGCCGCGCGTGCGCAGCTTCGCGTTCGCGGCCCGCTTTGATGAAGTGACCGGTGATTTTGATCGCTATTCGCCGGATGTGGCGGTGGGCAGGATTCTCGACCGGGTTTCGGGCAGCGGCACCGATTACGGCACCATGTTCGAGGAGTTCGTGGCGCTGTGCGGCTCCGAGATTGATCGCCACACCACCGTGATCATTCTGGGGGATGCCCGTAACAACGACCTGCCGGCCGGCGAGCAGCACCTGGCGGAGGTATCGCGCCGCGCCAAACAGGTGTTCTGGCTCAACCCGGAACCGCCGGCGCGCTGGAACAGCGGCGACGCCATCATGGCCCGCTACCAGCCGTATTGCCGCGCCGCCCGCCGCTGCGCCTCCCTTAACGACCTCAGCCGCTTCACCGACTATCTGCTCAAGAACGTTTAGCGGCTGGCCGCCACCCCTTGGAGGGCGCCACTGAGGGCCTCGTCCAGGCGCCGCAGGTTCACCGGCTTGGCGATGTGGCCGACCATGCCCGCGTCGTGACAGGCGGCGATTTTATCCGGCACCGCGTGGGCGGTCAGGGCGATGACCGGAATCACCGGCAGGCGCCCCTGGCGCTGCAGGTCCTGTATCGCCCGGGTGGTTTCAAAGCCGTCCATGTCCGGCATCTCGCAATCCATCAGGATAAGATCGAAGTGCGCCGGCCGGGACAAGAGAACGGCCAGCGCCTCGGCGCCGCTCTCGGCCGTCTCGCATTGATGGCCCAGCTTGCCGCAAAGCCCTTCGGCGACCAGCAGATTGATATGGTTGTCGTCCACGATGAGCAGCCGGGCGCCGGTGCTGTTCCGCGCTCGTCCGGTTTCCGTCGCCGGCGGTTCGTTCTGGGCGTCGCCGGCCGGTAGCGGCAGCCGGACCCAGAAGCAGGAGCCGCTGGATTCGCTGCTTTGAAAACCGATCTCCCCGCCCATGATTTCCGCCAGCTGGCGACAGATGGCCAGGCCCAGGCCGGTGCCGCCGTAACGGCGCCGGCTGCTTTGATCGCCCTGTTGGAAGTAGTCGAACAAGCGCGCGTGCTGATCGGTGGGTATGCCGATACCGGAGTCGACGACCTCGAACAGCACATAGTCCCGGTTGGCCGCGTCCCGTCGCGCGACCACCTCAATGTGGCCGTTCTCGGTGAACTTGACCGCATTGCTGATCAGGTTGACCAGTATCTGACGCAGGCGCATCGGGTCGCCGATACAGTACTCCCCCAGCTCGGGGTCCAGACGCTGGCGAAGCGAATTGGCGTTGAGACGCGCGCGGTGTTCGAACAGAGCGACGCACTCGCCAATCAGCGCCGGCAAGTCCAGCTGGGTCTGCTCGATCGGCATCTTGCCGGCATCCAGACGGGAGTAGTCCAGCACATCGTTGATCAAATCGAGCAGGGTGTTGCCGGATTGCTCAATCACGTGCAGGTGACGTCGCTGGGTGTCATCGAGATCCGTGTCGCGCAGCATATCCACGGTACCGATAATACCGTTGAGCGGCGTGCGTATTTCGTGACTCATCACCGCCAGGAATTCGCTGCGCGCGCTGAGCGCGGTATTAAGCTCGTGGGTGCGTTCCTCCACCCGTCGCTCGAGCGCCTCCTGGGCTTCTTTGTGCATGCGTTCGTTTTCCGACTTCAAGGTGGTCATGCGGTGGGCCAGTGCGAACGACAGCAGCACCGCCTCGGTCACGGTGCCCAGCTGCAGCGCGTTCTCGATCAGCCAGCTTCCGCCGATCAGGTTGAAGGTCTTGAGAATGTAGACCGAGGAGGCCAGCCCCACCGCGCTGAAGGCGATCAGGAAGAAGCGCGCCGGCTGATAACCCCGGCGGATCGACCAGACCGCCAGGGCGACGGCGATGAACGGCCAGGGAAGCACCACGGCGGACGAAAACTGGATAAAGAACTTAAAGTTAAGAAAGGTGAACGGGGTCAGCGCCACCAGCGCAAGCCCGCCGAGGACAAGCACCCGGTTCAGCGCCGGCGCCGCTTTTTTCAGCTCCAGAAACGAGCAGGAAAAAAAGATCGAAAACGCCAGCGTGAGCAGATTCAGCACCGGCAGGCTGCGATGGTTCCACTCGCTGGCGCCCGGCCAGAGCCACTGATACGCAAGGCCCTCGCGCGCGAAAAGGTTGAGCCCGAAAATACCCAGGTAAAGCACATACAGCAGATAGCTGGGTTCACGGATAGAGAAAAAAATCAGCAAGTTGAACACGCACATGATCAGCACGGAGCCGAAATAGAAGCCGTAGCTGAGTTTCAGCTGGCCGTCGTGCTGATTGAAGGCGTCCGGAGAGCGAAGCGAGAGCGGGAAGTCGATGACATTGTCGCCACGTGCCCGGAACAGGATGGACCATTGCGCCTGTTCGGGAATGTTGATCGGGAAAACCAACTGATGGTGGGGCAGGGGGCGTTCCGTGAACGGCACCCGGTCACCGCTGCGCTGATGGCCCAGCAGGTTGCCCTGGGGGCCATAAATATACAGATCCAGATAGTCCAGATGCGGCCGGCCGGCGCGCAGATACCAGAGCCGGGTATCGGACTGATTGTCCAGATTCAGCAGAAACCACTGGTCCTGTTCGCGGAAGCCCATGGCCGGGTATTCGCTCGCCAGGCGTTGCCCCTTGCCGCTGCGTAACGCCGCCAGGGCCTGGTCGGGAGACAGTTCGTCCTGACCGGCCTCCAGCCAGCGCAGCTCCGGCGCCGCCCTGTAGTGGTCCACGCCGGTGCCCAGCTCCAGGGTCTGCGCCGCCACGGGAGTCAGAAAAAACAGCAACCCGGCGAACTTCGCCCACCATGAAAGTCCCCGCATTATCCGCACCCCTCGCAAAGCGTGAACCGGGTCACTGCCCTTTTACCGTATTTAACCGGGCGGGCGGAACGGCTCCAGGCGCGTAGGTTCAAAATACTGACTTCTGACGCAATGGAGAGGCCCATGAAGATCAAAATCCTGAGTAGTGCAATGGTGTTGTCCTGTTCGATGATGGCCGGTGGCGCCTTCGCCGCGGGGCCGTACATCGGCGCCAACTATAACCAGATTCAGTACGACAACGACGACGTCGATGAGGACACTCTGAAAGTGGATGGCGTGACGCTGCGTGCCGGTTTCGAATTCAACGATTTCATCGCCCTGGAAGCGCGCGGCGGCACCGGCCTCGACGGGGACTCCAAGGATGCCCCGTTGGGGACGTTTGAGTACGATATGGACCATATGTACGGCGGCTACCTGAAGCTTTCCGCTCCGCTGTCGGAGACCGTTCACCCCTATGTGATCGGCGGCTACAGCAAAATGAAGGCCGACGTTAAGTATACCGTCGCGGGCGTCAGCACCGATGAGAGCGAAGACTTCGAGGACGAATCCTACGGTGCCGGCCTGGATTTCAATATCACCGATACCCTGGGCGCCAACCTTGAATACATGCGCTACTACGACCAGGACGAGGAAGAAATTTCCGCGGTCAGCGTGGGGCTGCGTTCGGCCTTCTGAACAGCACGCCCGCCGTTTCCGACAACGCCGGCGCAAGCCGGCGTTTTGCTGTCGGCATCGGAATCAGCTTTCCTGTGCCAGCAGTTTTTCCAGTCTGGGCCGGAAGGCGGTGGCCACGCCCAGGTTCTTCATGGTCCAGTAATGTCCGCCCACCACCCGTTGTACCAGCAAAGTACGTGAACTGGGCTGGAACTTGAGCATCTCATCCAACGGTGTGCGCCGCGCCTGTTGCACCACGTCCTGATGCAAACTGGCCTGGCCGAAATCAAACGGCTTATCGCCGAACGCCTTCAGCAACAGGGGGACCCAGGTCTGGTAGAGGCGGTCCGGCACTTCACTGTCGGTGCGTCGCGCTCCAATCGCCACCAGGGCCCGGTCCAGCGCCCGCCAGTCCCCGTCCAGCGAGGCCCGCACCAGGGTCGCCATCAGACGCACGTCCTCTTCCGGCAGCCGTTTCACCGCGCCGAAATCGTAAAGGACGATGCTGCCGTCGGTGCGGAACGCGAAGTTACCCGGATGCGGATCACAGTGCACCGTGCGCAGCTCGAAAATCTGCCGTCCGATAATATCGAACAGGCGCTCGCCCAGCCGGTTTCGCAATACCTGATCGAAGCCGTTCTCGTCGTTGACCTTTTCCAGGGGAACGCCGCCCTCGAAACTCAGGGTGAGCACCGTGGCGCCGGACAGATCGGCGAATACCGTGGGGATCACCACGTCCCGATCGTCTTGATGGAAGGCCTGGAACAGGCGCACGTTATCCGCCTCGCGAAAGTAATCCAGTTCTTCCGCCAGTTGCGCGCGGATCTCCATGAACACCGCATCCAGCGCCCGCTCGTCCACGCGCAGCAAACTGCCCAGTTTGAGGATGCGCTTGAGGTGCTTCATGTCGGAGTCGATGGACGCCTTGACCGCCGGATACTGAACCTTCACCACCACATCGTCGCCCTGCAAGGTGGTGGCCCGGTGCACCTGCCCGATTGACGCGGCGGCGAAGGGCGCCTCGTCGAAAGCCTGGAAGTAGTCGCCGACCGGGCCGCCCAGTTCCTTTTCCAGCTGGCGGCGGATCACATGGAAGGGCATGGGCGCCGAGGCGTTCTGCAGCACCGCCAGTTGCTCGCTGATTTCCCGGGGCAGCACATCCTGCATTTGCGAGGCGATCTGCCCGACTTTCATCACCGCGCCTTTCATCTGCCCCAGGGTGGCCGCCACCTCCTGGCCGATGTGACGCATCAAGGCCTCGCGGCTGGTGGCCCGGTCCTGGTCCGACTGGAACCAGCCTTTCACCTGATGGGAGGCGACACGGGTGGCAATGGACGTGGTCATGCCGGTAAGTTTCCAAAGCCGCCCGGTGGTGGAAGCGGGGCGCCGTTCCCGTCCGCGTTTTGCCATGCTGGTCTCTTCCCGTGATCAAAGTCCGACGGCGGGTTCGCACGCCGTCCCGAGAGGCAGAGACTAGTCCGGTGTCGCGCCACTGTCATCGGGTATTCGGGCCAAAGCGGCGCAAAAAAAGGGGCCCGGAAGGGCCCCATCAAAGGAGAGTAGGCAGAAATTCTGAAATCAGGCGCGTTCTTTCTCGCCGGTGCTGACCAGATCGTCGAACAGCTTCTGGCTCTGCTCGCGCAACGTGCTTACCGCGCCCAGGCCGGCCAGTACGAACTCATTGGTCTCATCGGCTTTCTCGCCGCGTTCCTGCTTGCCGCTGGTGACGAACTGTTCGTACAGCTCCTGACGCTTGCGGGGCGCTTCATCAATAAGTTTGCGAGTGCTCACTACCAGGCCGCGGCCCGCCAGTTGTATTTTGGATTTGCCTTCGGCCTGGTCGCCATAGGCTTCCTGGCCGGTCTGGACGTACTTCTCGTAGAGCTCTTCCGAGCTGTCGCCGGCTTTGCTGTAGGCGCCCAGGCCCGCCAGATACAGTTTGTTGCCCAGCGCCTTGGCACGCTGAATCACATTGTCCTGCTGTTCACGAATCTCTTTCAGTTCACCCATGATCGTTCCTCCCTCTTCTGGAGTATGTCGGCGACCGGAGCGGCCGCGCGGTTATGGGGAGCATCATAGGGGGATCGCTGGGGCGACGAGAGATTGTTTGTCCTACAATCAGACAACGATTCAGGCAATGAATGTGAAGGCGTGTGACGGAATTCCCAGCCCGGCCGCCAAGTTCAACGTGGCGGGAACCCGGACCAAGCGCTTACACTCCATAGGAAAGTACTAACCGGCAGAGATACTAATTCATGATAGAAAAATTCATTGCCAAGGTGCCCAGCAGGATTTGGGCGGATGGGCGCCCGGCCCGAGCGCGGCAATGGGACGCCGAGTTCAATGTGGCCGCCTGGGCGCGGATTTCCGGAAAGCCGGGCACCGTCCAGTTGCTGGTGCGCTATCTGGACACCGGCAACGATCAGGCGATTCTGGTCGACGCCGCGGAGGTGAACGGCGACGGCAGCGCTTTGCTCTCGGGGTTGGTGCGCCTGCGCTTTAACGAGAGCGTGGAGCAGGTTCAGGTGTCCCTGCGGTTGTCGGATCCGGCCATGCGCTATGTGGTGGAAGAGCTGTACATGCAGCGGCGAGGCGCCGCGCTGCGTCCTCAGGACAAACTGATTTCCAATTACTGACGTCGATAAAAAGGCCGCCGGGGCCCGCTCCCCTTATGCGGGCCCGGCGTCCCGGGGTCCAGGGAGTCTTGACTGACTCCCTAGCCCCCTTGGTGGGCCCGCCGCCGTGGCGGCAAGGCCCGTTCCCCCCGACGCTTCGGGTAAGCGTTGCGGTCTTCCCCGGCGGTGAGCTCTTCGCCACCCTCCAGCAAGGACTCCGGCCAATCCTGAAAATCCAGCCCGGTGAGCCGGTTGAGGTTTTCCAGGGCGGTTTCCGGATGCCGCGTTTCGATTCTGATGACTTTGCTCATAGTGCTCTGCCCGTTGCTTGCCGGGGTGGAAGCGAGAACCATGCCAAAGCCTATAAAAAAATTTTAGCTTGCAAATCAGCGGGTTGGTTGGGGAGGGAAGGGGCGCGCCGGTGGTCGCCGGCGCGCGTCGGCAGGATGTGACAATCTTTGCCAGTGCCGTGCGGGGCCTTCAATCCAGGAAGAAATCAGGCAATAACTGGTCGTCGGAAAGCTGTGGGTCCACCTTGTACACCGACAAATCGGTGACGCCGGCCTTGCGAACCACTTCGTCGTCGATAAAGAAATTGCCGCTGCACTCCGCTTGCGGTTGGGTGAGAATCCAGTGCGCCGCGTCGGCCATGATCTCCGGCTGCCGCGCCGCCCGCACCGCCATTTCACCGCCCAGGTGATTGCGTACCGCGGCGGTGTTGATGGCCGTGCGCGGCCAGAGCGCGTTGACGCCCACCTTGCCGGCGTATTCGTCCGCCATCCCCAGCACGCAGAGGCTCATGCCGTATTTGGCCATGGTGTAAGCCAGATGGCGGCCGAACCAGGCCGGGTTCATATTCAGCGGCGGGGACAGATTGAGGATATGCGGGTTGTCCGCCCGGCGCAGCAGCGGCAGGCACAGCTTGCTGGTCATGAAGGTGCCTCGGCTGTTGACCTGATTCATCAGATCGTAGGACTTCATGGTGGTGCCTTCGGTGGGCGTCAGGGCGATGGCGCTGGCGTTATTGACCAGGATATCGATGCCGCCGAATCTGGCCTCCGCCTGGTCCACGGCGGCCTGTACCTGATCTTCGTAGCGAATGTCGCCGACGCACACCAGCGCCTCGCCGCCGGCCTCCTCGATCTCCTCGGCGGCGGTGTAGAGCGTGCCGGGCAGTTTGGGGTGCGGCTCGGTGGTCTTGGCGAACAGTACCACCCGGGCACCGTCACGGGCGGCGCGCACGCCGATGGCTTTGCCGATGCCACGGCTGGCACCGGTGATGAACAGGGTTTTTCCTTTCAGGGTGGCGGTGGTCATGGCCGGATCCTCGGCGCCGATGAATGAAGATTCACGCTAGCAAGACCCGGCACGGGGCGGCAATACACAAACGAGCGGGTAATGGCTCCCCGGGGGCGGGACTTGCTCCCGCGCTTGAGAAGCGGGTATCTTGTGGTCTTCCTGGTCATTTTGGGCCATCGGGTGCGGTGGATCCGCGCCCCGACCGGGCGAGAAAACGGGTTGGTGAGAACGGGCTGAGAGTATGACAATTCTAAAAATGACCGCGGAGGATTACACCCTCTCCGCCGAATACCTGGGTCCGATGCTGGAGGTCCTGCGGAAGAGGGGGATCGGCGAGCAAGAGGCGCTGGCCGGTACGCAGATCGAGCCGGGTTGCTGGCGCGACCCCAAGGCCCGGGTCACCGCTTTGACGTTCAAGCGCTTCGCCCGGCGTCTGGTGGCGCTCACCGGCGAGCCCTGGATCGGTTGGGAACTGGGTGCCTCCATGCCGCTGTCGTCGCACGGCTTTCTGGGTTACGCGGCGATGAGCAGCAACACCCTCGGTGACGCCATTGAGCTGGCGGTGAAATACTTCCGGACCCGGGGCACCATCATGCAGCTCGAGGCTTTCGTGGAGGGCGACTGGGCAGTGCTGCAGCTCAACGAAATGCTTTCTCTGGGCGAGCACGCGCCGCTGCTCACGGAGAGCCTGTTCTCCAGCTTCCATTTCATGGGGCTGCAGTTGATGCCGGATATCGAGATCCTCGGCGAGCTGCGTTTCGCTTACCCCGAGCCCGAGTATTTCGCGCGCCTGCGGCCGCTGATCCCGGTGCCGATTTACTTCGACTGCGCCTACAGCCAGATGCGCTTCCCGGCCGAGCGGCTGCAGCGGCGTCTGCGCTTCGCCGACCCGCGTCTGGCGCAGATGGCCGCCGCCCAGTGCGAGCAGGAAATGGAGCAGATCAAGGCCCCGCCGGCGCTGCTCGGGCAGGTACGGCGCATCATGCTGGCCGGTTCCGGCGGTTTCCCAGGGGTCGAGGATGTGGCGTCGGAGCTGCACATGTCGTCGCGGACCCTCAAGCGCAAACTTCAACAGCTGGGCACCAGCTACCAGAAGCTGCTGGATGATTTGCGCAAGGGCCTGGCGGTGGAGTACCTGACGCAGAGCGGCCGTTCGGTGGACGATATCGCCCTGGCCCTGGGGTACTCGGATGCCTCCAATTTCGCCCGCGCCTTCCGGCGCTGGACCGGCCGGAGCCCGTCCGACTACCGCTGAGCGCGCGCGCTCACAGCGAGGCGATCAGGTCGGCGAGCGCGCCGCCCAGCCCGCCCAGCAGCAACGTCAGAGTGGCCAGGAAGCCGACCAGAAAGCCGCGCCCCCGTTCTTGCGGCGATTCCAGGTAGGCGTTGAAATACAGCTGCCGGCCGATCACGAACACCGCCCCCAGCGCCGCGGCGGCGTGCGGTTCCAGATACCAGCCGCACAACCACAAGCCGGGCAGAAACAGCATCAGCTGCTCCACGGTGTTGGCGTGGATGCGCAGGCTGCGTTCGAACAATTCGTGGCCCTGTACCGCGGGCGCGCGGACCTGGTACTTGACCCGCGCGCGGCCCACCACAAAGCTGAACAGAGCGCACTGCAGCAGCGCCACGACGGTAACGATGGCAACCCATTCCATGACCTTCCCCCAAACAGGTATCGTAGTGCCGACGGAGAATGGAAAGTACCGACCTACTGTTATTTTTGCGTATCATCCTAGAGCTTTTTACCGCTGATCGCATCTTCTTGCCGCCGGACCGCGCCAATGGTCTAACCGTGGGAGCCTCAGATGACCGAATTACACCCGCGCCTGGCCGCCGACACCGGCGCCCTGGGCGAAACGCGACTGTGCTGGTTGCGCTGGATGCGCGACGCCCGGTTCCCCTGGCTGATCGTGGTGCCCAAGCGCGACGGTTTGCGTGAATGGCACCACTTGCCCGGGCCCGAGCAGCACAGCCTGCTGGCGACGGTGAATCACCTGGCGGGCGAGTTGGAAAGGGTAACCGGCGCCGACAAGATCAACCTGGGGGCGCTGGGGAATCTGGTGCCGCAGCTGCACGTGCACATCATCGCCCGTTTCCGCGACGATCCCTGCTGGCCCGGGCCGGTGTGGGGGCGGGGCGAGCCCCTGCCCGTTGACGGTGAACCGGACTGGCTGGCGCGTCTGTCGCTGCCCGAGGAGGGGTGATGGAATTAATCGCCGTGGACGTGCAGTGCCCGCACTGCTGGCAACACTTCGAGGCTCTGGTGGATCCGTCCCAGGGGGACCAGGAGTATGTGGAGGACTGCCACATTTGCTGCCGGCCCCTGGTGCTCAGCGTCGACCTCACCGACCCCGAGGCGCCCTCGGTGTCGGTGGAGGCGGAAAACCTCTAACCGGCTCGCGACGGCCTCAGGGGTTGTCGTTGCCGGCCAGGAAGGCCTGCATTTCCGGGTCGGTGAGCATGCGCTCGATGGAGCGGCTGAGGATATCGTTGACCATTTCCTGGTTGCGCGCCGCCGACGGCGTGAAGGGCAGATCGTGCTGCACGCTGCTCTTGTAGGTGCCGACATGGGTGGTATTACCGCGCCGCGCTTCGGCCACCAGCTCCAGATTCAGGGTCACCTCGTTGACCACCGACCCCTCTTCCGGGATGTAATCCAGTTTTTCCAGGCGGACTTCCAGGGTGGTGGCGTCGGCCCCCGGGTTGAAGGCGTTGTAGCCCAGGGTCTGCAGCCCCTTGCGAACGGCGTCCGCGATCGCCGGGCGCAGGTCATTGGCCGGCTGCACCAGGGAGGTGTCCTTGTAGACGCCGCCCCGGGAGCCGAATTCCTTGCGGTTGCGGGAATCCACGGCAATCACCTCCACGGGCTGGTTGTTTCCCCGGTTGGCGGCCTGGATATCGGCGTTGGGCTTCACTTCGATTTGCTGGGGGCTGAGCGCGCAGCCGGCCAGTGACAGGGCCAGGGCGGCGCCGGTCAAAAGCGTGGTGAGGGTCGATTTCATCCGTGTGCTCCGTAAGCGTGTTCAACACGTAATCAGGTGTCGGATATCCGACTCCAAGAATGCAGTTTAGGGCCTGTTCACACTACTTGCATCACGCCTGCTGGATGCCATTTTGACCTCCG
>CAZKWA010000042.1:27430-27947 GCA_964556345.1 uncultured Alcanivorax sp. | reverse complement strand
CTCTGGAATCCTGCCGGGAGCTTCGCTCCCTTTCGCGGGCAAGGCCCGCTCCCACGACACAATCGATTCGGGAGAGAATTTATGAGTACCAAATTGTTTGATTTGAACGGAAAAATCGCCCTGGTCACCGGCGCCAGCCGTGGCATCGGCGAAGAGATCGCCCGGCTGCTGGCCGAGCAGGGCGCCCACGTGATCGTTTCCAGCCGCAAGATCGACGACTGCCAGACCGTCGCCGACGCCATCAAGGCCGACGGCGGCTCCGCCGAAGCCTTCGCCTGCCACATCGGTGAAATGGCGCAGATCGAAGCGGTGTTCGGCCACATCAAGGACAGCCACGGCAAACTCGATATCCTGGTCAACAACGCCGCCGCCAACCCCTACTTCGGGCACATTCTCGACACCCCGGTATCGGCCTTCGACAAAACCGTGGACGTGAACCTGCGCGGCTATTTCTACATGTCCGTGGAAGGCGCCAAACTGATGCGCGACAACGGATTCGGCGCCATCGTCAACACCG
>CAZKWA010000042.1:0-27420 GCA_964556345.1 uncultured Alcanivorax sp. | reverse complement strand
GGTCACCTCGCGGATCGCCTCCATCAACGGCCTGTCGCCGGGCAACATGCAGGGCATCTACTCGATCTCCAAGGCGGCGGTGATCAGCATGACCAAATCCTTCGCCATGGAATGCGCCGAGTTCAACGTGCGCGTCAACGCGCTGCTGCCCGGTCTCACCAAGACCAAGTTCGCCGGGGCGCTGTTCCAGCAGGAAGAGATCTACAAGAGCGCCATCGCTCAGATTCCCATGCACCGCCACGCGGAACCCAAGGAAATGGCCGGCACCGTGCTGTACCTGGTATCGGACGCGTCCAGCTATGTCACCGGTGAATGTGTCGTCGTCGACGGTGGTTTCACCATCTAAGACCGCCTGGAGGTTGTATGGATCCGATGCTGGATTTCACTGGCAAGGTGGCACTGATCACCGGCGCCGCCAGCGGCTTCGGCAAGCTGCTCGCCGCTGAGCTTGGTCAGCGTGGCGCGCGGCTGGTGCTGGGCGACATCAATATGGACGCCCTCGATAAACTGGCCGCCGATCTGGAAGGGCAGGGCGTCACCGCCCTGTCGCGCCGCTGCGACGTGTCCTCGGAAGCGGACTGCAAAGCCATGGTGGACACCGCCGTGGAACAGTTTGGCCGTCTGGATATGGCGGTGAACAATGCCGGCATCGCCCACGGCTTCATTCCCATCCACGAACTCACCGGCGAGTTGCTGGATCAGCAGATGAACGTCAACGTCAAAGGCGTGATGTTCGGTATGAAGCACCAGATCCCGGCCATGAAAGCCAGCGGTGGCGGCGCCATCGTCAACACCAGCTCCATGGCCGGCATCGGCGGCGGCCCCAAGATCGGCGCCTACGCCGCCTCCAAGCACGCGGTGATCGGGCTCACGCGCACCGCCGCCGTGGAAAGCGGCCGCAAGAACATCCGCGTCAATGCCATCTGTCCCTACTACACCCGCACGCCCATGCTGGAAAGTGACGGCCTGGCCAGCGGCGGCGAAGCGGACCAGACCCTGGCGATGATGGCCGCCGGCACGCCCATGAAGCGCATCGGCGAACCGGAAGAAATCGTCGCCGTCATGCTGATGCTGCTGTCGCCGGCCAACACCTTCATGAACGGCCAGGCCATCGCCGTTGACGGCGGTGTCTCGGCGTTTTAAGACAACCCCTTGTGGAAGCTTGCTTTGTGGGAGCGGGCCCTGCCCGCGAAAGGGAGCGAAGCTCCCGGCAGGATTCCAGAGACCTTTTTAACCGCAGCACAAACGGCGTCTCTGGTATCCCGCCGGGTGGCTAAAGCCACCCTTTCGCTTGCAAGCAAGCTCCCACAGGGTGCCCAGTTTAAGGAGAACAACCATGGCAAATCGTTTGGCAAATAAAATTACCGTGATCACCGGCGCCACCAGTGGCATCGGCGAGGCCACCGCGCGGCGCTTTATCGAAGAGGGCGCCACCGTGGTCCTGGCGGGGCGCTCCGAAGAGAAGGGCGAAGCCCTGGCGAAAGAGCTCGGCGAACGCGCCGTGTTCAAACGCACCGACATCATGCGCGAAGACGACATCGCCGCCCTGGTGGATTTCACCGTGCAAAAATTCGGCCGCCTGGACTGCCTGTTCAACAACGCCGGCGCCGGTGACCGCACCAGCGTGGACAGCTTCGACGAAGACGAATTCGCGCGCATCATGCGCCTGCTGGTCGGCGCTCCCGCGTTCGGCATCAAGCACGCCGCCCGCGTCATGAAAGACAGCGGCGGCGGCAGCATCATCAACAATGCCAGCATCGCCGGCCACCGCCTTAACCAGGGCGGCTACCTGTATTCCAGCGCCAAGGCTGCCGTGGCGCATATGACCCGTCTCGCCGGCGCCGACCTGGGCGCGCACAACATCCGCGTCAACGCCATCTCCCCCGGCGCCGTCGCCACGCCGATCTTCTGGGGCGGCTCCCAGCGCGCGCAAACGCTCAGCGACGAAGAAAACCAGCGCAAGATGGAAAAGCTCGAAGCCAATCTCGCCAAAGCCACGCCGCTTCCCCGCGCCGGCCTGGCCGACGACATCGCCTTCGCCGCCGTCTTCCTGGCCAGCGACGAAGGCAGCTTCATCAACAGCCACGACCTGGTCGTCGACGGCGGCCGCATCGCCATGTTCAACGAGAAGAGCTAAGCCCGGCTCTGTTGTGGGAGCGGGCCTCTTGTGGGAGCGGGCTGTGGGAGCGGGCCCCGCCCGCGAAAGGCAAGCGAAGCTTGCCGGCAGGATCCCAGAGAGGCTTCTGACAGAAGCACAAAACAACGTCTCTGGCATCCCGCCGGCCGGCTAAAGCCGGCCTTTCGCGGGCAAGGCCCGCTCCCACAAGGTGCCCGCCGTCCAAGATCACGAGGAACCGTCATGACCTACAAAACACTCACCATCGCCGTTGACGGCCATGTCGCCAGGATCACCCTGGACCGGCCCGACAAGCTCAACGCCATGAACGCCGACTTCTGGAACGAGCTGCCGGCGGCGGTGCGGGCGTTGGACGCGAGCGGCAACATCCGCGCCATCGTCATCGACGCCAACGGCAAGCACTTCACCGCCGGCCTCGATCTGGGCATGTTCGGCACCCCGCCGGACCCGGCCGACGTCACCGCCCGGGTGCAGAAAGCAGCGCGCTTCCGCCACAACACCGCGCTCATGCAGCAGACCTTCAGCGCCCTGGAAGACTGCCGTGTGCCGGTGATCGCCGCGTTGCACGGCGGCTGCATCGGTGGCGGCGTGGACCTGATCAGCGCCTGCGACCTGCGCTACGCCAGCCGCGACGCCTACCTCACCGTCTACGAAATCAACGTCGGCCTGACCGCCGACGTCGGCACCTTCCCCCGGCTGTGCAAACTGCTGCCCGAAGGCATCGTCCGCGAGCTTGCCTATACCGGCCGCCGCATGGGCGCCGAGGAAGCGGAACGCCGCGGTCTGTTCAACGAAATACTGGACAGCAAGGAAGCGGCCCTGGAACGGGCCCTGGCAGTGGCAAAGGAAATCGCGGAAAAGTCGCCGCTGGCGGTCCACGGCTGCAAGCGCATGATCACCTACGCCCGCGACCACAACACCGCCGACAGCCTCGATTACGTGGTCACCTGGAACGCCGGCATGCTGCACAGCGAGGAAGTCATGGCCGCCGTTACCGCCGGCAAAACCGGCGAGCCCGGCGACTATGTCCCCCTTCCCCCGCTCAACGACGACGTCCAGGGCGGCGTGTAGAAGCGGGCTTGTGGGAGCGGGCCCCGCCCGCGAAAGGGTGGCTTTCAGCCACCCGGCAGGATTCCAGAGAGGCTGTTTGTGCGGCCGTTAGAGTAATCTCTGGAATCCTGCCGGGAGCTGCGCTCCCTTTCGCGGGCAAGGCCCGCTCGCACAAGACCTTTCGCGGGCGGGGCCCGCTCCCACAAGGCCCGCTCCTACAGGCCAAATGCGAAACCATATTCCAAAATAGTATTGACGCCCCCGGGGCGCCATGTCAGATTGACCGCTTGGTCAACTTTGGTACTGGTTCTGTATCCGCGTTAACAACGGCGCGGGTCAAGGGCCGGTACTGTCCGCGTATCGCGGGTCTTACAACAATCCAAAGGGAGAGCACAGGCATGTTCGATCGGCATTTTGCCGTCTGGCCGGAGGGGTTGCCCCACCAGCTCAAGCTTCCGGAAACCAGCCTTTACAGTAACCTCGACATTTCCGCTCTGCGTTACCCGGATGAGAATGCCATCATCTACTACGATGCGCCAATCACCTACCGGGCACTCAAGCAGCAAGTGGATGCCCTGGCCGGCGAGCTCCAGCATCTGGGCGTGGAGAAGGGCGACCGGGTGATGTTGTTCATGCAGAACGCGCCCCAGTTCATCATCGGCTACTACGCGATTCTGCGCGCCAACGCCATTGTCGTGCCGATCAACCCGATGAACCGCAGCGCCGAGCTGGAACACTACCTGCAGGACACCCAGGCTTCCGTGTGCCTGTGCAGCCAGGAAGTCTTCCCGCACATCGAGCCGCTGATCGGCCAGGAGCGCCTGCGTCACGTCATCGTCGCCGCCTACAGCGATTACATCGACCCGCGGACCGACCTCGAGCTGCCCGCCGAAGTCGCCGCCCCGGCCCAGCCGTTGAACACCGCCGGCGCCATCGCCTGGGGCGACGCGCTCAGCGCCGGTCACCAACCCGGCGAACTGCTGGTGGGCCCGGACGATCTGGCCGTGTTTCCCTACAGCTCCGGCACCACCGGCGCGCCCAAGGGCTGCATGCACACCCACCGCTCGGTGATGGCCACCTGCGTGCACGGCGCCGCCTGGCGCACCGGTGGCGGCCGCGAGGGCGTGACCCTGTCGACGCTGCCGTATTTCCACGTCACCGGCATGCAGGGCGCCATGAACGGCCCCATCTTCGTGGGCTCGTGCATCGTGCTGATGACCCGCTGGGACCGCCGCACCGCCGCCAAGCTGATCGAGCGCTACAAAGTGACCAGCTGGACCAACATCGTCACCATGGCGATTGACCTGCTCTCCGACCCGGACGTGGAAAGCTTCGACCTGTCCAGCCTGCAGAATATCGGCGGCGGCGGGGCGGCCATGCCCGAAGCGGTCTCCGACAAGCTGTTCAAGCTCACCGGCCTGCGCTACATCGAAGGCTACGGCCTGTCCGAAACCATCGCCGCCACCCACATCAACCCTTCGGAGAAGCCCAAGAAGCAATGCCTGGGCATTCCGGTGTTTGACGTGGACTCGCGGGTGATCGACGTGGACACCGGCAAGGAGATGGGCGTCGGCGAAGTGGGCGAGATCATTTCGCGGGGGCCGCAGATCTTCCAGGGTTACTGGAACCGTCCGCTGGAGACCCAGAAGGCCTTCATCGAAATCGACGGCGAGCGCTTCTTCCGCACCGGCGACATGGGCTACTACGACGAAGAGGGCTACTTCTTCATCGTCGACCGTGTCAAACGCATGATCAACGCGTCCGGTTTTAAAGTTTGGCCCGCCGAGGTCGAAAGTCTGATGTACCGGCACCCTGCGATCCAGGAAAGCTGTGTCATCTCCGCGCCCCACGAGCGCCGCGGCGAAACCGTGAAAGCCTGCGTGGTGCTGGCCGCCGACCACAAAGGCAAGGTCAGCGAGGAAGACATCATCGCCTGGTGCAAGGATCAGATGGCCGCCTACAAGGTGCCGCAGATCGTTGAATTCCGCGATGAGCTGCCGCGTTCGCCCACCGGCAAGGTGATGTGGCGCGCCCTGCAGGAAGAGGAATGGGCCGAACAGAAGCAAAAAGCCTAGCTTTTTGCACGGATCAGCCCTCTCCGTATAGTGAAATGCTATTCCGAATATTGACGCTAGCGGCCGCCGCTGCTAGCGTCAGCCTCGCCCTGAGACGCCCTGTATAGGCGACCCGGGAGAGTAATAAAAACCGGAACGACTTCCCGCATTTCGACCGACGCGGATGGGACCCTCGCCGCTCGCTGGGATGTTGTTTCTTAAATAAGACGAACAGGAGGCTCAGCCTTGGACGCGTTTCTTCAGCAAGCGCTTAATGGCCTCACTCTGGGCAGCATCTACGGCCTCGTGGCCCTGGGTCTGACCCTGGTGTACGGCATTTTGCACGTTCCCAATTTTGCCCACGGCGCCCTCTACATGGTAGGGGCCTACATCAGTTACTACATCATGGTGGATCTGGGGCTCAACTACTGGATCGCCATGCTCGGCGCCGGCATTTTCGTGGCCGGCCTGTCCGTGCTCTGCGAACGCCTGGTCTTCCACCCGTTGCGGCACGCGCCGCCGATCCACGACAAGATCGCCGCCATCGGCATCCTGCTGTTCCTGGAAGCGGTGGTGCAGATGTACTGGGGCTCCGATTTCCGCCGCATGCCCACCCCCTACACCGGCATCCTTGAGTTCGGTGGTCTGGTGCTGCCGGCCCAGCGGCTGCTGATCATTGTCGGCGCCTTCAGCATCATGGGCGCGCTGCACCTGTACCTGAAGAAGACCATGACCGGCTCCACCATTATCGCCATGGCGCAGAACCGGGAAGGCGCCTTCCTGGTCGGCATCGACGCCAACCGCGTGGCGATGATGACCTTCGCCATCGCCGGTTTCCTGGCGGCGGTGGGCGCCAGCCTGTTCGCGCCGATCAACCTGGTGTACCCGGCCATGGGGCACCTGGTGATCATGAAGGCCTTCGTGATCATTATTCTCGGCGGCATGGGCAGCATCCCCGGTGCCATTGTCGGCGGTCTGATCATCGGCTTCGCCGAGGCGCTGGGCGGCTATTACGTGTCCAGCACCTATAAGGATCTGATCGCCTTCGTTCTGCTGGTGGTGATTCTCTCCATCAAGCCCACCGGCCTGTTCACCAAGGGGGTGCGCTAATGGACCGCATTGCCAACTTCTTCGCCAGCCCGGCCATGAAGATCGTGCTGCTGGCGTTCGCCCTGATCTTCCCGCTGATCGCGGGCAGTGAGTACCAGATCTACGTGATGGCCCTGGCCTTCATCTGGGCCATCGCCGTGTACGGTCTGAACATCATCACCGGTTTCTGTGGTCAGTTGAACCTGGCCCACGGCGGCTTCTTCGCCATCGGCGCCTATGTGGTGGCGATCCTCACCGTGGATCACGGCTGGGCGTTCTGGCCCGCCTTCGTGGTCTCCGGCGTGTTCTCTGCGGTATTCGGTTTCCTGGTGGGTATCGTGTCCCTGCGTCTCAAGGAGCACTACTTCGCCATCTTTACCCTGTGCGTGGGCTTCATCATCTACCTGCTGCTGGATAAGTGGGAAGCGCTCACTCACGGTTCCCTGGGCATCATCAATATCGCGCCGCCGGAAGGCTTCGGGCTGGTCGATTTCACCAAGACCATTCCGTTCTACTACCTGGTGCTGTTCTTCCTGGTGCTGGCGATCGTGCTGGTGAGCCGCATTTCCAGCTCATTGGTGGGGCGTACTTTCCTGGCGATCCGTATCAGCGACGATCTGGCTCAGTCCCTGGGCATCAACCTGATGCGCAACAAGGTGCTGGCGTTCGTGCTGTCCACCG
This sequence comes from uncultured Alcanivorax sp., assembly GCA_964556345.1. Taxonomy (GTDB): domain Bacteria; phylum Pseudomonadota; class Gammaproteobacteria; order Pseudomonadales; family Alcanivoracaceae; genus Alloalcanivorax. The sequence goes on along the minus strand of CAZKWA010000042.1, from coordinate 20,409 downwards.
TCTACGCCGGTCTCGCCGGTGGTCTGTACGCCGGCGTGGTGCGCTTTATCGGCCCGGCGGAAGCCGAGGTGGTGCACACCTTCGACATCATCACCTACCTGCTGGTGGGCGGTATCGGCACCCTGATGGGCCCGCTGGTGGGCACCATGATGATCACCTGGCTGACCCAGGCGGTGCAGTCCTTCGAGGAGTACCGGATGATCGTCTTCGGTCCCATGCTGGTACTGCTGGTGATCTTCATGCCCAAGGGCGTGGTCGGCACCTTCCTGACCTGGCGCGGCCGCCGTCTGGCGAGCAAAGCGCCGGCCAAAGAGGGCCAGACCCGTGTCGGCGACAGCGCCACTTCGTCCAAGGAGGCCAGCGACAATGCTTAAGATCAATAATCTCACCAAGCGCTTCGGCGGCCTGGCGGCGGTCAATGACGTGAGCGTGGAATTCGCCGCCGGCCAGATCAACGCCATTATCGGCCCCAACGGCGCCGGCAAGACCACCTTCTTCAACCTGGTGGCCGGCGCCATGCCGCCCAGCTCCGGCAGCATCGAGTTCAACGGCATGGACGTGACTGGCATGGCGCCGGACCGCATCGCCCGTCTCGGTATCGCGCGGACCTTCCAGACCACCAAGCTGTTCGAGCAGTCCACGGTGCTGGATAACCTGATCGTCGGTCACCGGCTGCGCACGCAATCGCGGCTGTGGGACGTGATCATCAACTCCAAGCGGCTGCGCGACGAAGAGAAGAAGTGCCGTTCCAAGGCCGCCGAAGTGCTCGACTTCGTGGGCCTCAGCCACATCGGGCACCGCTACATCGCCGATACCACCCAGGAAGAGCGCAAGCGGGTGGCCTTCGCCCTGGCCATGGCCACCGACCCGGAACTGGTGCTGCTGGACGAACCCGCCGGCGGCATCAACCCGGAGGAAACCGAGAACCTGGCGGCGCTGATCCGCAAGATGGTCGACCACGGCATCACCGTTTGCCTGATCGAGCACAAAATGGACATGATCATGAGCCTGGCCGACAAGATCATGGTGTTGGACCACGGCGAGAAAATCGCCGAAGGCACGCCGGAACAGATCAAGAACGATCCGGTGGTCATCGAAGCTTATCTGGGGAGTGAAGAAGATGTTGAAGCTTGAGAACGTGGACGCCAAGTACGACAGCTTCAAGGCCCTGGACAGTGTTTCCATGACCGTGGAGCAGGGCGAGCTGGTGGTGCTGCTGGGCGCCAACGGCGCCGGCAAGAGCACGCTGTTCAACACCATCAGCGGCCTGCTCAAGGCCTCCGCCGGCAAGATCATGCTCAACGGCGAGGACGTCACCGGCAGAAAGCCCTCCGCCCTGGTGCAGGCCGGCGTGGTGCAGTGCCCGGAAGGCCGCAAGCTGTTCCCGGAGATGTCGGTGCTGAAAAACCTCTGGCTGGGCGCCTACGTACACCGCCGCGATAAGGCGGGTATGAAGAAAACGCTTGAGCATGTCCTTGCAATGTTCCCCATTTTAGACGAGAAAAAGGATCAGCCCGCCGGTTCCTTGAGCGGCGGCCAACAGCAGATGGTGGCCATCGGCCGCGCCCTGATGGGTCGGCCCAAGCTGCTGCTGCTGGATGAGCCGTCGCTGGGCCTGGCGCCGCTGGTGGTCAAGCAGGTGTTCGAGGCCGTGCAGACCATCAACAAAGAAGGAACCTCGGTGCTGCTGGCGGAGCAGAACGCGTTCGCGGCACTGAAAATCGCCACCCGCGCCTATGTGATGGAAAACGGTCGCTTGGTGATGGAAGGCGACAGGGACGCCATGCTGGGTAATGAAGCGGTACGCAAGGCTTACATCGGTGCCTGAGGCCGCGAAGATGATTTATTTTCCGATAACATCCCAAACAATAAAGATAGGGAGAGAAAGAGCATGAACGTATTGAAATCCTTCCGGCGCCTGGCCGCGGCCAGCGCCGTTGCCCTCGCCATCGGTGGCACCGCCCACGCCGACGAAATCAACATCGGTTTCACCGGCCCGCTCAGCGGCGGCGCCGCGCTGTACGGCGAAAATACCCTGGAAGGCCTGCGCATGGCCGCCGAGGAGATCAACGCCAGCGGTGGTTTCACCGTCGACGGTGAGAAGCACACCATCAACATCCAGGCCCTGGACGACAAATACTCGCCCAGCCAGGCGGCCGTCAACGGCAAGCGTCTGGTGCAGCAGTACAACGCGCCGGTGATCTTCACCCCGCACTCGGGTGGCACCTTCGCCCTGCAGGCGTTCAACGAGCGTGATGGCTTCCTGGTGATGTCCTACACCTCGGTGCCCGCGGTGACCGCCAAGGGCAACAAGCTGACCGTGAAGATTCCGCCCAACTTCACCGACTACATCGAGCCGTTCTCCAAGATCACCATGGAGCGCTTCGGCAACCGGCTGGGCGTCGCCAATGCCACCCACGACTACGCCAAGTACTGGACCAAGGAGTTCGTGCCGGTGTGGCGTAAGCTCGGTGGCGAAGTGGCGGCCATGAACCCGATGGACTACAACAAGTCCGCCGACTTCTACACCGGCGTCAGCAAGGTGCTGTCCGAGAATCCCGACGTGATGTTCGTCGGCGGCGCCTCCGAACCCACCGGTCTGGTGGTGCGTCAGGCCCGCGAGCTGGGCTTCAAGGGCGGCTTCATCCTGATGGATCAGGCCAAGATGGACGAAGTGGCCAAGGTTTCCGGCGGCATCAAGTCCCTGGAAGGCTCCGTGGGCGTGGTGCCCCTGGACAAGTACGAGAACGAAGGCGCCAAGCTGTTCCTTGAGAAGTGGAGAAAGGATCACAACGGCGTGGCCACCTCCGAAACCGCGTACAACTACTTCGCCATGTACCTGATCGTCCAGGCGATGCAGGAAGCCGGCACCGTGGACGACGCCAAGGCAATCCGCGCCGCCATCGCTTCCGCCATGGACAAGGTGTCCGTGGAGCACAACCCCTACGACGTGGACGGCATCGACGAAGCCGGCAACCTGGGCGCCGATCCGCAGATCGCCGAGGTGGTCGACGGTGAAGTGGTACTGCGCAGGCTGTCCGAAATCACCGAGTAAACGCCGCGCCTCACACTGTGAAGCAACGCCATAAAAGGGCACCCTGGTGGTGCCCTTTTATGGTTATAGAGAGCTGTGCGAGCGGGCTTGTGCGAGCGGGCCCTGCCCGCGAAAGGCAAGCTCCGCTTGCCGGCGGGATACCAGAGACGCTGTTTTATGCTGCCGTTAGCAACGCCTCTGGAATCCTGCCGGGAGCTTCGCTCCCTTTCGCGGGCAAGGCCCGCTCCCACAAGGTCCGCTCCCATAGGGCGTAGCCAACAGAGTTGGTCCGCTAGATAAAACCTAATTCCGAAATAATTGATAATGGCCCGGATTTTCTTATACTGGCAGGTCCGGGAGAGAACCGTTTCCACGGGATGCGCGGCGCCATCGCGGCCCTCCGGCCGCCGCACCGCGGGTCCCCCGCAGAAGGAGGAATCATGAGCGAGGTAGTCAGCTACCGTCTTGAAGGCGACATCGGTGTTATCGGCGTCAACTATCCGCCGGTCAATGCCCTCGGCCAGGGTGTGCGCGAAGGGCTGGTCAACTGCCTGCGCCAGGGCCTGGAGGACGACCAGGCCAAGGCTCTGGTGGTGATCGGTGAAGGCCGCACCTTCCCCGCCGGCGCCGACATCCGCGAATTCGGCAAAGCGCCCGCCGGGCCCGCCCTGCCGGACGTCATCAACGAATACGAAAGCAGCGACAAGCTGGTGATCGCCGCCATCCATGGCACCGCCCTGGGCGGCGGCCTGGAAGTGGCGCTGGGCTGTGACTACCGCGTGGCCCTGGATTCCGCCAAAGTGGGTCTGCCGGAAGTGAAACTGGGCCTGCTGCCCGGCGCCGGCGGCACCCAGCGCCTGCCGCGCCTGGTCGGCGCCCAGGCCGCCCTCGACATGATCGTCGGCGGCAATCCGGTGAAAGCCAAGGACGCCTTCAAGGTCGGCATCGTCGACGAAGTGGTTGGCGGCGACCTGCTCGAAGGCGCGCTGGCCTATGCCCGCAAGCTGGTGGCCGACAACGCCCCGCTGCGCAAGATCCGCGATCTCGACGTCAAGAAAGAAGACGCGGATCTGTTCACCAACTACGAAAAATCCATCGCCCGCAAACAGCGCGGCTTCAAAGCCCCGTTCCACTGCATAAAAGCGGTCCAGGCCGCCGTGGAGCTGCCCTTCGAAGACGGCATGAAGCGCGAACGCGAGCTGTTCGCCGAGCTGCTGGTGAGCCCCGAGTCCCGCGCCCAGCGCCACGTCTTCTTCGCCGAGCGCGAAGTGGCCAAGGTGCCGGGCCTGCCCAAGGACACCGCCAAGCGTGACATCAACAGCGCCGCCATCATCGGCGCCGGCACCATGGGCGGCGGCATCGCCATGAACTTCGCCAACGCCGGCATTCCGGTGAAGATCCTCGAGGTGAAGGAAGAGGCGCTGGAGCGCGGCATCGCCGTGATCCGCAAGAACTACGAAAACACCGCCAAGAAAGGCCGTATCACCAAGGAACAGGTGGAACAGCGCATGGCGCTGATCCAGCCCACCCTCAGCTATGACGATCTGGGCGACGTGGATCTGGTGATCGAGGCGGTGTTCGAGAACATGGACGTCAAGAAAGCCGTGTTCACCGAGCTGGACCGGGTCTGCAAGCCCGGCGCGATCCTCGCCACCAACACCTCCACCCTGGACGTGAACCGCATCGCCGCCTTCACCCAGCGTCCCGAGGACGTGGTGGGCATGCACTTCTTCAGCCCCGCCAACGTCATGAAGCTGCTGGAAAACGTGCGCGGCGAGAAAACCTCCGACGAGGTGGTGGCCACTGTCATGGACCTGAGCCGCCGCATCGGCAAGGTCGGCGTGCTGGTGGGTGTGTGCCACGGCTTCGTCGGCAACCGCATGCTGCACAAGCGTCAGGCGGAAGCCGTGCAGCTGGTCAACGAAGGCGCCAACCCGGCGCAGGTGGACAAGGTGTTGTTCGACTTCGGCTTCCCCATGGGCCCGTTCGCCATGTCCGACCTGGCCGGCATGGACGTGGGTTACCGCATCCGTGAAGAGCTGCGCAAGGAAGACCCGGACAACGCCCCGCCGCGCAACTGGACCGACGATCTGGTCGAGCAGGGCCGTCTGGGCCAGAAAACCCAGGCCGGCGTCTTCGACTACAAGGAAGGCGACCGTACCCCGGTGCCGTCATCCGAAGTCGACGCCCTGATCGCCAAGTTCCGCGAAGAGAACGGCATTCAATCCCGGGATATCTCCGATCAGGAGATTCTTGAGCGCTGCATGTACGTGATGGTCAATGAAGGCGCCAGGATCCTGGAAGAGGGCATCGCCGCCCGCCCGCTGGACGTGGACGTGATCTGGATCTACGGCTACGGCTTCCCGGTTTACCGTGGCGGTATTCTGTTCTGGGCCGACTCCGTGGGCCTCAAGACCATTTACGACAAGGTAAGCCAGATTCACCAGGAAACCGGTTCCGACACCTGGAAGCCGGCCGCGCTGCTGGAAAAACTGGCCAAAGAAGGCAAGGGCTTTTACGGCTGAAGGCCGCCGCCTAAGACACAGAGGTTATTATGGACATTAATTACACCCCCGAAGAGCGCGCCTTCCGTGACGAAGTGCGCACCTTCCTGAACGACAAACTGCCCAAGGATATTGCCCGCAAGGTCAAGGAACACAAGCGTCTGGGCAAGGAAGACACGATCCGCTGGCAGAAAATTCTCAACGAGCAGGGCTGGCTGGCCCTGCACTGGCCGAAAGAGTACGGCGGCACCGGCTGGAGCCCGATTCAGAAGCACATCTTCGAGGAAGAGTGCGCGGAAGCCGGCGCCCCCACCGTGCTGCCGTTCGGCGTCAACATGGTCGCCCCGGTGATCATCAAGTTCGGCACCCAGGAACAAAAAGACTACTACCTGCCGCGCATCCTGCGCAGCGACGACTGGTGGTGCCAGGGTTATTCCGAGCCGGGCGCCGGTTCCGACCTGGCCGGCCTGAAAACCCGCGCCGTGCGCGACGGTGACCACTACATCGTCAACGGCCAGAAAACCTGGACCACCCTGGGCCAGCACGCCAACATGATTTTCTGTCTGGTGCGCACCGACCCGGACGCCAAGAAACAGGAAGGCATTTCCTTCCTGCTCATCGACATGGAGAAGAGCGAAGGCATCACCGTGCGTCCGCTGATCACCCTGGACGGCGAGCACGAGGTCAACGAAGTGTTCTTCGACGACGTCAAGGTGCCGGTGGAGAACCTGGTCGGCGAAGAAAACAAAGGCTGGACCTGCGCCAAGTACCTGCTCACCTTCGAACGTACCGGCATCGCCGGCGTGGGCAGCTCCAAGGCCGCCCTGGCGCACCTCAAGCAGGTGGCCCGCGAGCAGCAGGTCAACGGCAAGCCGCTGATCGAAGAGCCGCACTTCCGCAGCCGCCTGGCGGACGTGGAAATGGAGCTGATGTCCCTGGAAATGACCAACCTGCGCACCGTGGCCGCCGCGGAAGCCGGTGGTGTACCGGGCGCGGAAAGCTCCTTCCTGAAGATCATGGGCACCGAGCTGCGCCAGGAGATCACCGACCTGTTCCGCCGCGCCGCCGGCCCCCACGCGCTGCCGTTCCTGCCCGAACAGCTCGCCGGTGATTTCGACGGCGAAACCGTCGGCCCCGAGTTCGCCGGGTCCGTGGCCAGCCGTTACTTCAACTTCCGCAAGCTCTCCATCTTTGGGGGCTCCAACGAAATTCAGAAGAACATCATCTCCAAGATGATTCTCGGTCTGTAAGGAGACGAACATGGATTTCAAACTCAGCGACGAGCAGCGCATGCTCGAAGAGACCGTGGGTCGTCTGGTCCGTGACAGCTACACCTTCGACGCCCGCAACAAGGCACTGGAAAGCGACCAGGGCTTCAGCACCGAGGTCTGGAACCAGTTCGCCGAACTGGGCCTGCTGGGCGTGCCGTTCTCCGAAGACGCCGGCGGCTTCAACGGCGGCGGCCCGGAACTGATGGTGGTGGCCGAAGGCTTCGGCCGTGGCCTGGTGGTGGAACCCTACCTGGCCACCGTGGTGCTCTCCGGCGTGCTGATCGACAAGCTCGGCAACGACACCCAGAAAGAGCAGTGGCTGCCCGCCATCATTGGCGGCGAAACCCGCTTCGCCCTGGCCAACTACGAAACCAAAGGTCGTTACGACCATCGCTTCGTGGAAACCACCGCCAAGAAGGACGGCGACGGCTATGTGATCAACGGCGCCAAAGCCGTGGTTCTGCACGGTGACAGCGCCGATCAGCTGGTGGTGATCGCCCGCACCGGCGGCAGCGGCAACGACAAAGACGGCCTCAGCGCCTTTATCGTCGACGCCGGCGCCGACGGCGTCAGCCGCCGCGGCTACCCGACCATCGATGGCCTGCACGCCGCCGAGATCACCTTTAACGACGTGAAGGTCGGCGCCGACGCGCTGCTCGGTGACGAAGGCAAAGCCCTCGAGGCCCTGGAAGCGACCCTGGATCTCGCCCTGATCACCCTGTGCGCGGAAGCCTCCGGCGCCATGGAAGTGGCCTGCGACCAGACCCTGGACTACATCAAGGAACGTCAGCAGTTCGGCGTGCCGATCGGCAAGTTCCAGGCCCTGCAGCACCGCATGGTGGAAATGCGCATGGAGCTGGAAAAAGTACGTTCCATCACCATGCTCGCCGCCTGCAGCCTGGACGTGGACCCGGACCTGCGCAAGAAGCGCATCTCCGCCGCCAAGGCCCAGGTGGGCAAATCCGGCCGCAAGGTCGCCGAGGAAGCGATCCAGCTGTTCGGCGGCATGGGCATGATGGAAGAGACCCCGGTCTCCCATTACGCCAAACGCATCGTCATGATCGACCACTGGTTGGGCGATCGGGAATACCACCTCGGTGTTCTCGAAGACCTGATCGACGTGGACGATCACGCAGCATGAAAAAAGGGCGGCCCTCGGGCCGCCCTTTTTAGTTAACTTGTAGGAGCGGGCCCCGCCCGCGAAAGGGGGCGACGCCCCCGGCAGGATCCCAGAGAGTTTGTTTTTCTACCGCTAGATAGCTCTCTGGCATCCTGCCGGCCGGGTACACCGGCCTTTCGCGGGCAAGGCCCGCTCCCACAGCAAATAACAATCAACATTCGGGAGAGCTCCAACCATGTCCGCCAATCGTCAAATCATTCTCGCCAAACGCCCCACCGGCATGCCCGGTGACGAAAACCTCAAGCTCCAGGAAGGCACTGTCCCCGAAGTGGGTGAAGGCCAGGTGCTGGTCCGTACCATCTACCTGTCCCTGGACCCTTATATGCGCGGCCGCATGAGCGCCGCCAAGTCCTACGCCGCCAGCGTGGAAGAGGGCGCCGTGATCGACGGCGCCACCGTCGGCCAGGTGGTGGAATCCCGCAGCGGCGACTTCAAGCAGGGCGACTATGTGCTGTGCCCGGGCGGCTGGCAGGAATACTCCGTCAACTCGCCCAAGGCAATGCGCAAACTCGATCCGGACCAGGCGCCGATCAGCACCGCCGTGGGCGTGCTCGGCATGCCCGGCTTCACCGCCTACGTGGGCCTGGATGAAATCGGCAAGCCGCAGAAAGGTGAAACCGTGGTGGTGTCCGCCGCCGCCGGTGCCGTCGGCCAGGTGGTCGGCCAGATCGCCAAGCTCAAGGGCTGCCGCGTGGTCGGCGTGGCCGGTGCCGAGGACAAGTGCAAGCACGTGGTCGGCGCCTACGGCTTCGACGCCTGCGTCAACTACAAGGACGCCGACTTCCGCGACCAGCTCAAGAAGGCCTGCCCGGACGGCATCGACGTCTACTTCGAGAACGTCGGCGGCGAGACCTTCGACGCGGTCATGGAACTGGTCAACGACTTCGCCCGTATCCCGGTGTGCGGCCGCATCGCCCACTACAACGACACGTCCATGCCGGAAGGCCCGGACCGTCTGCCCGGTTTCATGGGCAAGGTGCTGGTCAAGCGTCTGCTGATCAAAGGCTTTATTCAGTTCGACTACATCAACCGCCAGGGCGACTTCCTCAAGGACATGCCGGCGTGGATCCGCGACGGCAAGGTCAAATACCAGGAAGACGTGGTCGAGGGTCTGGAAAACGCGGTCAGCGCCTTCCAGGGTCTGCTTCAGGGTAAAAACCGCGGCAAGCTGCTGATCCAGGTCGGCGACGACCCGACTAAAAAATAACCGGCAGCCCCGATGCCCGAAAACCCCGCCATAGAGCGTCTGTTCGAGCGCTATGGGCCGGCCTATCGATGGTACGCCACCGTCACGGTGATGCTCGGCACCCTGTCCGTGGTGCTGGCGTCCACCATCATCAATGTGGCGGTGCCCGCCATCATGGCCGAGTACCGGCTCGAACAGGACCAGGTGCACTGGATCGCCACCGGGTTTCTCGCCGCCATGACCGTGGGCATGCTGCTCAACGCCTGGGCGGTAGCCCGGTTCGGCTCCCGGCGCGCCTTCCTGCTCGCCATGGCGGTTTTCATCGTGGCCTCCCTGATGGGCGGCGTCAGCGACAGCTTCGGTTTGCTGGTGCTGGCCAGGGTGGTGCAGGGCGTGACGGCCGGCATGATCCAGCCCCACGCCATGATCACCATCTTCCAGGTCTTTCCGCTGCACAAGCGTGGCCAGGCCATGGGCATCTACGGCATGGGCGTGATTCTCGGCCCCGCCATGGCGCCCGCCCTGGGCGGCGTGCTGGTGGACGCCTGGTCCTGGCGGGCGGTGTTCTTCGTGGTGCTGCCCGCCTGCCTGCTGGCCATGGTGATCGCCGGGCGTTTCCTGCCCGACCATCGCGAGGAACAACCGCCACCGCTGGATTGGGGTGGGCTGTTGCTGCTCAGTCTGGGTCTGGTGGCCACGCTCTGGGCGCTGGCGTCGGGGATGCGGCGCGGCTGGCTGGAGCCGCTGCTGTTTTCGGCGCTGCTCGGCGGGCCCTTGCTGCTGGTTCTGTTCGCGCTCTGGCAGCGGCACTGTCCGAACCCGTTGTTCGATCTGCGTGTGTTCGGCGCGCCCGGGTTCACCGGCGGCTTCCTGCTGTCCATCGTCATGGGCGCCGGCGTGTTCGGTTCCACCTACATGATGCCGCTGTATTTCCAGCAGGTGTCCGGCTTCAGCGCCTCCAGCGCGGGGCTCATGCTGATGCCCGCCGGTCTCGCCATGGCGTTCATATTTCCGTTTGTCGGCTACCTGACCGACCGCATCCCCCTGGCCCGCATGATCGCCGGCGGCCTGGCGTTTTTCATCGCCAGCATGGTCCTGATGCGCGCCGCCGACCAGACCACCGCCGCGATCTGGCTGGTGGCCTGGGCCGCCCTCGGCCGGGTCGGGCTGGGCCTGATCATGCCGCCGGTGACCACCGGCAGCCTGACGCTACTGCCGCCGGCGTTGATCCCCCAGGGCTCGGGCATTATTAATTTCGGGCGCCAGACCGGCGGCGCCATCGGCGTGAACCTGAGCGCCATCTGCGTACAATTTTTCAGTGACCGTTACTGGCAAGCTCACCCGGAAGCCGGTCACCCGCACGCCTTCGAGGTCGGGTTCGACGACGCCTTTTTGATGCTTTTGATTGTTTATCTGGTAGCGCTCTGGCCGCTGCGAAGTATGCGGCGCGGGCTTATCGGCGCGCGCTGACTTCGCTGCTTTTGTGCCAGCGGCCTATGGGAGCGGGCCTTGTGGGAGCTTGCCCTGCAAGCGAAAGGCCGGCTACGCCGGCCGGCAGGATTCCAGAGACGCTTTTATTGAGCGTGTAGAGAGGGCTCTGGGATCCTGCCGGCAAGCAACGCTTGCCTTTCGCGGGCGGGGCCCGCTCCCACAAGAGCCCGCTCGCACAGCGCTCCGACAGGCAAGAATTTAAATACAGGAGAGTTTTTCAATGAGTAACCTGAAACCCCATGCGCTGATCATCGGTGCCGGCGCCATCGGCAGCTTTTACGGCGCCATTCTCAAGCGCGCCGGCTGCACCGTCAGCGCCGTGGTGCGTTCCGAATACGACGCCGTCAAGGCACACGGCTTCCGCTTTGAAAGCCCGCTGGGTGATATTTCCTGGAAGCCGGATTACCTCTACAAGGACGGTGACCGCCCCGACAGCACCCCGGACTACGTGATCCTCGCCACCAAGGTGCTGCCCGGCAGCGACCGCGCCGCCCTGGTCCGCCCCTGGGTGGGTGAGGGCACCAACATCGTGCTGATCCAGAACGGCCTGGACATCGAACGGGAGCTGGCCGACGCCTTCCCCGACAACCCCATCATCAGCTGCCTGGCGTTCATCGCCGTGAGCCGCGTGGCCCCCGGCGAAATCAAACACAACGCCTACGGCCGGCTGGTCATGGGCCGCTACCCCAGCGGCCTCGACGACCACTGCCAGGCCCTGCGCGACCTGTTCGTGGAAGGTGGCATCGACATCAAACTCACCGAGGAAGTGGTCCGTGAACGCTGGCTCAAATGCGTCTGGAACACCCCCTTCAACCCGCTCTCGGTGCTCGCCAACGGCGCCGACACCTACACCATGCTGGACACTCCCGGCGGGGAAAAACTGGTGCGTGAAATGATGGAAGAGGTGATCGCCGCCGCCGAAGCCGACGGCCACCCGTTGCCGCCGCAGATCATCGACAGCAACATCGAAGGCACCCGCAAAATGCCCGCCTACAAAAACAGCATGGCGCTCGACTACCTCAACGACCGCCCCATCGAGCTCGACGCCATCCTCGGCAACGTGGTCGCCATCGCCCAGCAACACGGCGTCCCCGTCCCGCGCCTGGAAACCATGCTCGCCGCCCTCCGCATGCGCGCCTGAATTGCTCCACTGTGCGAGCGGGCCTTGTGGGAGCGGGCCCCGCCCGCGAAAGGGTGGCTTTTAGCCACCCCGCAGGGTCCCCGAGAGGCTGGTTGTGCTGCCGTTAGATAGCTCTCTGGAATCCCGCCGGGAGCTTCGCTCCCTTTCGCGGGCGGGGCCCGCTCGCACAATTTCGCTCCCTTTCGCGGGCAAGGCCCGCTCCTACAAGGGCCCGCTCCCACAAGAAAGCCCGCCGCCACAAGCGCGCTTTTAGAATCGGTCAGTCGAGTCTGGCCCGGGCCTGAACTTCAGGTTGGTCTCGCTCAAGCTCCAAACCGGGTTCGAACTCATCCAAGGCTTCACGCATCACCAGCCAGGGGTCCTCGGCCGGCAGTAGCAATACGCCATTGCCGAAGCGGCGTGCGATCACTTCCGTCCCTTCGAACCGCAGTTCTTTCGGCAGACGTACCGTTTGGCTGCGAGAGGCCTTGAATATTTTGGCGAACAATTTCATTTCGCTACCTCCTTGAGATTGATCATGGATCCCGATGGCGCCTTAAAGAAGCCAAGCGGAATCCCAATGCGGGTAGTTGCCGATATCGTTAACGAGTCCGGCGCGGAGGGGGTTGGCCACGATATAGCGGGCCATGGCCACTAGGTCTTCTTCGCGGCGTAGCGCACGGTCATGAAAGCCGGCATGCCAGAGACGTTCGTTGTCGCCCCGGCCCGCGCGACGCCAACGCTGAGTGGTCAGGGATTTGGCTTTTTGTACGGTGATGGATAAATCGGCGTGCTCACGAAGAGCCATCAGCCAGTGAACATGGTCGGGCATCACCACATAGCTGAGGGTGACCGCGTGCGCGGTGCAGGCACGCAAGGCCTGTACAAAGCAGCGACCGCTTTGCAAGGCGGAGAAGTGTGCGTGTCGCTGATGGCAAGTGATGGTGATCAGATAGACGCGCCCCGATTCGCTGACGCGACCGATACGCAAACGGTGGGATTGGGCCTTCCTTGGCATGAGTGATACCTCCTTTCCATTGGAGGCACCACGCTAACCTGCAGTGGCCCGATTCTCTGTCAGCCGAAGCTGATTTTCTTGTAGGAGCGGGCCCTTGTGGGAGCGGGCCCCGCCCGCGAAAGGCCGGCTACGCCGGCCGGCAGGATTCCAGAGAGCTATTTAAAGGCAGCACAAACAGCGTCTCTGGAATCCTGCCGGCAAGCAAAGCTTGCCTTTCGCGGGCAGGGCCCGCTCCCACAAGGGCCCGCTCCCACAAGGCCCGCTCGCGCGATCAGGTGGCGTAGTCGCTGCCGATGCGCTCGAGCTTGCGGAGCAGGGCGGGCCAGGTGAGCTGGCTGGCCATGCCCAGCTGCTTGGACTGGTCGCTGGTGGTGTCGATGGCGGCCTGGGAAGGCAGGTAGGGCTCGCCCTGGCCCAGGGTGCGCACCTGGATCTCGCTGGCCTTCATCAGGAAGTACATGTAGGTGAAGGCTTCCGCCACGTCCTTGCCCACGGTCAGGGTGCCGTGGTTGCGCAGCAGCATCATGTTCTTGTCGCCCAGGTCCTTCACCAGCCGCTCGCGCTCGTCCAGGTTCAGCGCCACGCCTTCATAGTCGTGGAAGCTGATGTGGTCCAGGCACAGCATGGCGGTCTGGCTGAGTGGCAGCAGGCCTTCCTTGTGCGCGCTCACGGCGACACCGTCGGCGGCGTGCAGGTGCAGCACCGCGCCCGCTTCCTCGCGGGCCATGTGCACCGCGCTGTGGATGGTGAAGCCGGCCGGGTTGACCCGGTTGGTGGCGCCGGGATCGACGATCTCACCTTCGGAATCCACCTTGATCAGCGACGACGCGGTGATCTCGTCGAACAGCCAGCCGTAGGGGTTGATCAGGAAATGATGCTCCGGCCCGGGCACGCGCGCGGACAGGTGGGTGAACACCAGGTCTTCCCAGCCGTACAGGGCGACCAGACGGTAAGCGGCGGCCAGATCCTTGCGCACTTCCCACTCAGCCTGGCTCATCTGACTCTGGCGAGTCGCGGTAGCTTCGGTCATTGCGGCACCTCTATTGTTGTGAAATAGTGTTTCATTAATATAACAAGTACGTTGATCTTATGTCAGTCAACCACCAGCACCCGCTTGCCGCTGAACCCGTCTTCCACCATATGCGCGTGCGCCGCCGGCGCGTCGCTGAACGGGAAGGTTTTCAGCGGCAGCGGCCGCAGACGGCCGTTGGCGAACAGCGGTGCCAGGCGGTCGTTGAATACGTTGGCGATGGCGATACGCTTTTCCAGCGGCTGGCTGCGCATGGTCATGGCGGTGAGCGTTTGCCGGCGCTGCATCATGCCGCGCAGGTCCAGCTCGGTCTTGGTGCCGCCCAGCACGCCGATCATCACCAGCGTGCCCTCGATGCGCAGGCCCTTGAGCAGTTGGTTCCAGTCCGGGCCCACCATGTCGAAGATCACCGCCACGCCGTCGCCGGTAATCGCCTTCAAGCGCTCGGGCAGGGTGTCGTCTTCCAGCACCCCTTCCACCAGGCCCATGTCGCGGGCGGTGGCCAGGTTGTCCAGGTTGCGGCTCGAGCCGATCGGCCGCGCGCCCAGCGCATTGGCCAATTGCACGCCCGCCAGGCCGACGCCGGCGGTGGCCGGGCGCACCAGCACCCATTGCCCCGGCTGCAGGCCCGCTTCCAGGAACATCGCCCGGTAGGCGGTGAGAAACGCTTCGGGAATGGTGGCGCCGGTGGCGAAGTCGATCTCGTCCGGCAGCGTCAGGGTCTCGCGCTCGTGGGTGACCAGATACTCGGAATAGGCGCAGCCCGGAATCAGGCCCATCACCCGGTCGCCGACTTTGCGGCCCATCACCTGGCTGCCCACCGCCTCGATTTCACCGGCGTATTCCAGCCCCGGCACGCTGGAGTCGAACCCTGGCGGCGCCGGGTAAAGCCCTTTCACTTGCAAGATATCCGCCCGGTTCACGCCCATGGCGCGCACTTTCACGCGCACCTGGTCCGGCCCCGGCTCCGGTGTGGTCATGGACGCCAGCTTCATCGTGTGGTCGTCTTGGATTTGCCACGCTTGCATTCTCGTCTCCCTGCTACGGATGTTTTGTTATGACCGACCTGCTTCGGTACCCGTTCGATCAGGCCCCGGAACCCGGCCAGCGCCGGGAAGTGGCCCCCGGCGTGCATTGGTTGAACTTTCCTCTGCCGTTCGCCCTCGACCACATCAACCTGTGGCTGCTCGAGGACGGCGACGGCTGGACCCTGGTGGACACGGGCTTTGCCTCCCGTGATACCCGGGAAATGTGGCGGACCGCGTTCCGGGACGCCCTGGATGGCCGGCCCATCCACCGTATCATTGTTACCCACTACCACCCGGACCACATCGGTCAGGCCGGCTGGCTGGCGCGTCACTTCCAGGCCCCGGTCTGGATGACCCGCGGCGAGTGGGCGCTTACCACCCAGCTGCACGCCGCCAGCGATCAGGAAATCGGTGACGGCTTCCGCGCCTTCTTCGGCCGCCACGGTGTGCCCGGTGACGACCTGGAAATTCTGGCGGCGCGCGGCAACACCTTCCGCAAGATTCTGCCGGAACTGCCGCCCCGGCCGGACACCCTGGCCGCCGGCGATGCGGTCACCATTAACGGCGATACCTGGCGGGTGCACATCGGCCGTGGCCATGCCCCGGAGCACGCCTGCCTCTACCGCGAGCACGACGGCGTGCTGATCAGCGGCGACCAGGTGCTGCCGAAAATCTCCAGCAACCTGACGGTGCGCGCGCTGGACCCGGAAGACGATCCGGTCACCGCCTTCACCGATTCCCTGCGCGCCCTGCGCGACGCCATGGGCGAGGACACGCTGGTGCTGCCCGCCCACGGTTTGCCGTTCCACGGCCTGCACGCCCGCGTCGACGATCTCTGCGAGCACCACCGCGAGCAACTGGACGCCGCCGAGGAGGCCTGCCGGCAACAGCCGATCACGGCTCACGACCTGCTGCCGGTGCTGTTCAAGCGCAAGCTGGACAGCCACCAGCTGATGTTCGCCATGGGCGAAAGCATCGCCCATCTCAACTGCCTGCTGGCCACCGGCCGCGTCAGCCGCCAGGAGCGCGACGGGCGCCTCTACTTCAGCGCCTGACTGTGGGAGCGGGCCTTTGTGGGAGCGGGCCTTGTGGGAGCGGGCCTCGCCCGCGAAAGGCAAGCTTTGCTTGCCGGCAGGATTCCAGAGGCCTTTCTAAGTGGCACAAACAACCTCTCTGGAATCCTGCCGGGTGGCTATAAGCCACCCTTTCGCGGGCAGGGCCCGCTCCTACAAAGAACATACCCGCAAGAATGTTCTTTGCATTGTATAAAATGGCTGGGCGGCACCCCGCTGGGCGGCATTCCGCTGGCGGCAGCCTGCGCCTCAATACAACCAATCGACCACGAACAACCAGGCGCTGATCAGCGGCAGCAGCAGCAAAAAGAAAAGGCCGTCCCAGCGCCAGGCCAGGGTATAGGGCGACCGCCCGGTGAGCTGCGCCAGCACCATCATGGCGGCGGTGAACGGCGACGAGATCATCGCCAGGCTCCAGGCGCTCATCAGCGCCACCGCCAGCACGCGCGGCTCCAGGCCGATGGCCTGGGTGTCGGCGAACAGCCCGGCGATCAGTGTCACCGACACAATCGGGTTGAGCCCCACCTGCGCCAGCAGCAGCACCACCAGCATCGCTGTCACCGCCGCCGGCGCGCCGTGCAGGCCGGTGGCGATCAGCAGCGCGCCGAGGCGCTCCTGGTCGACCAGCGGAATCAACAGCCCACCCAGAAACGCCGAGCCGCCCAGCACCGCGATCTCATTGCGGCTGGCGCCGAAGATCAGCCGCGAATGCCGACCCAGCATCGTCACCGCCCGCACCACCCCGGTGCCCCCGCCCAGCCGCCGCCGCTGCACCGCCATCCACGCCACCGCGCTGAGCGGGCAGGCGATCAGCACCGCCACCGGCAGCCGCACCTCCAGGGCGAAGCTGACCGCGAACACCAGCACCGTGATGCCCAGCGCCAGCGCGATAAAACGGAACAGCGGTCGCGGCGACGGACGCGTCACCACCGGCGCGGTCAAATGGCGCGGACGCAGCCACCAGTCCAGCGCCCAACCCAGCACGAACACGCTCGCCGCCGTGGGAAAGGCCACCGGCGCCAGCGTCGACCAGCTCAGCTGCGGCATGCTGGAAAGAATCACCGCCAGGGTCACGCCCAGCGGCGACACCAGCGGCGCCAGGGAAAAGCCGCGCAGCATCGCCATCATCATGCGCCGCTCGCGCACCGCCTGGATCGCCCGGTCGCCGCCCGCCGCCTTGAGGCTGTTGCTGCGCTGGATCATGGCGCCGAACAGATTGAGCACGCCGATATTGACGATCATGCCGAACAGGGCACTGCCCAGGGACAGGGTAGGGTAGCGCCAGGCGGGACGCTGGCGGATCAGCACCTGGCCGGCGTCGCGGATCAACGGCGAACGCATCGCGGACACGCGCAATAACCCCAGGGCGGAAACGAAGGTGGCGAAAAAACAGAAGCGGTCCCAGGCGTCGAGCAGAATCGGCAGCGGGTCGGCGTGAAACACGGCCACGGCGGACGCCAGGGTCAGCGCCACAAGCTGCAGCCCTCGGGCCATAAGCCCCTGGCGGGGCCACTGGACGATCAGGTAAAGAAGAAGTGCGGGACGGGCCATCCATAGCCCGAACTCGCTGTCGGCGGTGAGCGCCAGTAAGGTGCCGATCATGCAGATCGGCAGGGAAAATCTCAGCATTGTTATTTCACGGATCTTGTAGGAGCGGGCCTTGCCCGCGAAAGGGAGCGCAGCTCCCGGCAGGATCCCAGAGACGTTGTTGGTGCGTCCGTTAGAGACCTCTCTGGAATCCTGCCGGCAAGCTTCGCTTGCCTTTCGCGGGCAGGGCCCGCTCGCACAAGCCTTGAGCCATGCCCGGTGCCATAAGCAAAGCCAGCTTGCGGCTCAGGAGGCGTCGCGGACCATGCCCCGGGCGATCACGATCTGCTGGATCTGGGTGGTGCCTTCGTAGATCCGGAACAGCCGCACGTCGCGGTAGAAGCGCTCCACCGCGTACTCGGCCATGTAGCCGGCGCCGCCGTGAATCTGCACCGCCCGGTCGGCCACGCGGCCCACCATTTCGGCGCAGAATAACTTGCAGCAGGAGGCGTCGAGGCTGACGGTCTTGCCGGCGTCCTTGCTGCGCGCCGCTTCCAGCACCATGGAGCGGCCCGCGAACGCTTCCGCGCGGGAATCGGCCAGCATCGCCTGGATCAATTGGTGGTCCGCCAGCGGCGCGCCGAACTGTTTGCGCTCCATGGCGAAGCGCAGCGCGTCCTCGATCAGACGCTCGGCCACGCCCACGCACACCGCCGAGATATGCAGACGGCCCCGGTCCAGCACCTTCATGGCGGTCTTGAACCCCTGGCCTTCCTTGCCGCCGATAATGTTCTCGGCGGGCACCCGGCAATCCTCGAAGGTGATGTCGCAGACATGGGCGCCTTTCTGGCCCATCTTCACGTCCGGCTTGCCACGGATCAGCCCCGGCGTATCGCCTTCCACGATAAAGGCGCTGATACCGCCGGCGCCCTTGTTGTTCTGATCGGTGCGCGCCATCACCGTGTACAGGCCGGCTTCCGGGCCGTTGGTGATGTAACGCTTGGTGCCGTTGAGAATGTAGTGGTCGCCGTCCTTGTCCGCGCGGGTTTTCAGGCTCGCCGCGTCGGACCCCACGTCCGGTTCGGTCAGACAGAACGAGCTGATCACTTCGCCGGTGGCCAGCTTGGGCACGTACTTCTGTTTCTGTTCGTCGGTGCCGTCGATCAGAATACCCTGGGCGCCGATGCCGTTGTTGGTGCCGAAAAAGGAGCGGAACGCCGGCGACGTATGGCCGATCTCGAACGCCACCAGGGCTTCCTCTTCCATGGTCAGACCCAGGCCGCCATACTCCTCGGGAATCGACAAACCGAACAGGCCCATCTCTTTCATTTCCCCGGCGATGTCCTCGGGGATGGCATCGTTTTCGGCCACGGATTGCTCCGCTGGAATCAGGCGGTCGCGGACAAAACGGTGGATGGTATCGACGAGTTGGTTGAGTACTTCCTGATCGCGAATCATGGGCTTTTTCTGTGGTTGGTTTTTAGAGAGCGTATTGCATCGAACTCTGTCACGACCTATGCTTTTCGTCAAGTTTCGGAACAATGTTCCGCCTAGCGGACGAGGACCTTATTCATGCTAGACGCCTACATCTACGACGGCCTGCGCACCCCCTTCGGCCGCCATGCCGGCGCCCTCGCGCCGGTCCGCCCGGACGACCTGCTCGCCGACGTCATTCGCGCTCTGATTGCCCGTAACCCCTTCGACCCGGCCCTGATCGAGGACGTGGTCGCCGGCAACACCAACCAGGCCGGTGAAGACGCCCGCAACGTGGCCCGCCACGCGGCGCTGCTGGCCGGGCTGCCGGAATCCGTGGCCGGCCTCACCGTCAACCGCCTGTGCGGTTCCGGCCTGGCCGCCACCCTGGACGCGGCGCGCATGGTCACCGTGGACGAAGGCCAGCTGGTGATCGCCGGCGGCGTCGAGTCCATGAGCCGCGCGCCGTTCGTCATGGCCAAGGCGGAAAGCCCCTACAGCCGCAGCATGCCGATGTTCGATTCCACCATCGGCGCGCGCTTCCCCAATCCCAAGATCCTCAAGCAGTTCGGCGGCGACACCATGCCGGAAACCGCCCAGAACGTGGCGTCCGACCTGGGCATCAGCCGCGAGCAGGCGGACGCCTACGCCGCCCAGTCCCAGCGCCGCTACGAAGACGCCCGCGCCGACGGCTTCTTCAAGGGTGAGATACTGCCGGTGGACGTGCCCCAGGGCCGCAAGAAGCCGCCGCTCACCGTCAACGAAGACGAACACCCGCGCCCCGGCACCGGCGTCGACAAGCTCGCCAAACTGCCCGCCATCGTCGAAGGTGGCGTGATCACCGCCGGCAACGCCTCCGGCGTTAACGACGGCGCCGGCGCTCTGATCATCGGCTCCCGCGCCGCCGGCGAAAAAGCCGGTATCGCCCCCCGCGCACGCATCATCGCCGGCGGCGTCGCCGGCGTGCCGCCCCGCGTCATGGGCCTGGGCCCGGTGCACGCCTGCAACAAAGTCCTGCAGCGCGCCGGCCTCACCCTCGACGACATGGACGTGATCGAAATCAACGAGGCCTTCGCCGCCCAGGTGCTCGGCTGCTGCAAACAACTTGGCCTGCAGGGTGACGACGAGCGCCTCAACCCCAACGGCGGCGCCATCGCCGTCGGCCATCCCCTGGGCGCCTCCGGCGTGCGCGTGGCCCTCACCGCCCTGCGCCAGCTCGAGCGCACCGGCGGCCGCTACGCCCTGGTCAGCCTCTGTATCGGCGTCGGCCAGGGCGTCGCCATGCTCATCGAACGCCAGTCCTGAAGCTCTTGTGGGAGCGGGCCTCGCCCGCGAAAGGGCGGCTCTAGCCGGCCGGCAGGATCCCAGAGAGGCTGTTTGTACTACCGTTAGAAAGGTCTCTGGAATCCCGCCGGGAGCTTCGCTCCCTTTCGCGGGCAGGGCCCGCTCCCACAACGCTTTTTCTTGCTATTAG
>CAZKWA010000041.1:0-29254 GCA_964556345.1 uncultured Alcanivorax sp. | reverse complement strand
CAGAAATTTCTCTGGCATCCTGCCGGCAAGCTCCGCTTGCCTTTCGCGGGCGGGGCCCGCTCCCACAACGCTCCCACAAGGCCCGCTGCCTTCACATGGCGCAGGCCTGCCTACCGGTCGTGCACAAGATTGGTGACTGCGGCCCATTTAGTGCACGCCAATAGTGCAAAACAGGCGCCACGGCGCCGCTTAACCCTCCCGATGCCCCGTTTTCTGGCGCTCCCTGTCCTGGCCCGATTCTTGTATGCCCTTGTCCGGTGCAATTCCGGCGGGCTGCTTCCCGCTGGTGCAATTCCGGCCGCCCGGCGGCTTCGAGGACTAGGGATCAATAGCTATGAAAATGATCACGGCGGTAATCAAACCGTTCAAAGTGGACGACGTGCGTGACGCCCTGGCGCAGATCGGCGTTCAAGGCATGACCGTCACCGAAGTAAAAGGCTTCGGCCGTCAGAAGGGCCACACCGAGCTCTATCGCGGCGCCGAGTACGTGGTGGACTTCGTGCCCAAGGTCAAACTGGAGCTGGCGGTGGTCGACGAGCGTGTCGACCAGGCCGTGGATGCTATCACCCAGGCCGCCGGCAGCGGCAAGATCGGTGACGGCAAGATCTTCATCACCGCGCTGGAGCAGGTGCTGCGCATCCGCACCGGCGAAACCGACCGTGACGCCCTGTAAGGAGGCCCCATGCGATATCTGATTGCGGGCCTGCTGGCCCTGACCCCGTCTCTGGCCCTGGCCGATACTCTGGACAAGAGTGACAGCGCCTGGATTCTCACCGCCACCGCGCTGGTGTTGTTCATGACGCTGCCGGGCCTGGCCCTGTTCTACGGTGGCCTGGTGCGCAACAAGAACGTGCTGTCGGTGTTGATGCAGTGTTTCGCCATCGCCTGCGCGGTGTCGCTGGTATGGCTGATCATCGGTTACTCCCTGGCGTTTTCCCATGGCGGCGCGGCCAACGCCTGGATCGGCGGGCTCAGCCATGTGTTCTTCGACGGCATCGGCCGCGACACCCTGGAGGGCAGCCTGCCGAAAAGCCTGCACGGGCTGTTCCAGATGACCTTCGCCATTATTACGCCGGCGCTGATTGTCGGCGCCTTCGCCGAGCGCATGCGGTTCGGCGCCATGCTGGCGTTTTCGGTGCTGTGGGTGCTGGGCGTGTACGTGCCGGTCTGCCACTGGGTGTGGGGCGGCGGCTGGCTGGCCGAGCTGGGCCTGGACGATTTCGCCGGCGGCACCGTGGTGCACATTACCGCCGGCGTCGCCGCGCTGGTGGCGGCGGTGGTGATGGGCCGTCGCCGGGACTGGCCCGGCCAGGCCATGAAGCCGCACAACATGACCATGACGGTGATGGGCGCCGGCATGCTGTGGGTGGGCTGGTTCGGCTTCAACGGCGGCTCCGCCCTGGCCGCCGACGGCAACGCTTCGATGGCGATGCTGGTGACCCACATTTCCGCCGCCGCCGGCTCCCTGGCCTGGGTGACGCTGGAATCGATCAAGTTCGGTAAGCCCTCCGCCCTGGGCATCGCCACCGGCATGGTGGCGGGCCTGGGCACCATCACCCCGGCGTCCGGTTTCGTCGGCCCCGGCGGCGCGCTGCTGATCGGCCTGGCCGCCGGCGTGATCTGTTTCTACATGGTGCTGGTGGTCAAGCAGAAGTGGCGCATCGACGATTCCCTGGACGTTTTCCCGGTGCACGGCGTCGGCGGCGTGCTGGGCACCTTGCTGGCCGGCGTGTTCGCGTCCACGGAATTGGGCGTGTTTTCCGGCTACGGCTTCGCCAGGCCGGAATACGGCATGCTTGATCAGGTCGGTGTGCAGGCGCTGGGCGTCGTGGCGACGTTCGCTTACACCGCCGTGGTCACTTTCCTGCTGCTCAAGCTGGTGGGTCTGTTCACGCCGTTGCGGGTCACCGCCGAGGAAGAGGCCCAGGGCCTGGATATCGCCCTGCACGAAGAGCGTGGCTACGACCTCTGACGTCGCCGCCCGGGGTCCAGTATGCTCATGGGAACACCCTCATGAGGAGCTTCCATGGACCTGGACCCTTACGGCTGGCCCCGGGCCGGTGCCCTGGACGTTCGCCAGCTGCCCACCACGGCGGCGGCGAACGGCGTGGCGCCCCTGGCCGACAGCCTGGACCGTATTCATGAACACCAGCGCCGGCTCTACGCCGGCCGCCGCCACGCTGTGCTGCTGGTGGTCCAGGGCCTGGACGCCGCCGGCAAGGACAGCCTGATTCGCACCCTGGCCCGGGCCATGGACCCGGCCGCGTTCCGCGCCCATTCGTTTGCCCGTCCGTTGGGCGAGGAGGTTCATCACGACTTCCTGTGGCGGGTATGGCGTCATCTGCCGGAGCGGGGCGAGGTGGTGGCGTTCAACCGCAGCCACTACGAGGCGGTGCTGGCGGAACGATTGTGGCCGACCGGCGAGACCGAACCGGACTGGCGCGGCCGCTACCGGGCCATCAAGGAGTTCGAGGGCCATCTGCATCGCGAGGGCACGCGCGTGATCAAGGTGTGGCTCAACACCTCCGAGGACGAACAGCGTCGGCGCCTGCTCAAACGCCTGGACAAGCCGCGCAAGCGCTGGAAGTTCGACCCTTCCGACATTGAAAGCTGGCGGGCCCGGGACCGCTATCTGGCGCTGGTCAATGAAACCCTCACCGCCACCCACACCGACCACGCGCCCTGGCACCTGATTCCCAATGATGACAAGCCGGCCGCCCGGGCCCGGGTGGCCGGCCTGCTCGCGGATCTGCTGGAAAGCCTGGCCCCGGAGTATCCCCGCGAGGATATTGATTGCATCGAGCACTATCGGGCCGTGCTGCGCGGCACCGGACCAGGGGTATGACCGTTTGGCCCATTTCGACCGTAAGGAAGGCATTGTCAGCCTCAGGGCCTTTCTATAAGGTACAGGAAAGTTTCGAACGCTCGTTTGAATATCGCTCATGCGTACCGAGCGGCCCATTGACCCGGGCGTCGAGACCATCGCAACCAAGGAGATAACAATGAGCCTGGAATTTTTGTCCGACGAGTGGTTTGCAAAGGTTAAGGAAATCCGTGAGGCCGCCGGGGATGTGGAAGCGCCCGCCGCGCTGGCGGATCTGGTGATCAACATCAGCGTGAAAACCGACGACGGCGAGAAGCACATGGCGCTGGCCGGTGGCATGATCGAAGAGGGGCACCACGACGACGCCCCCACCACCCTGGTGCTGCCCGCCGATCTGGCCAAGCGCATCTTCATCGAAGGCGATCAGTCCGCCGGCATGCAAGGCTTCATGAGCGGCCAGATCAAGATCGAGGGCGACATGAGCAAGCTGATGGCGCTGCAGTCCGCCCAGCCCACCGACGAGCAGAAGCAGCTGATGAAGCAGATCCAGGACGTGACCGCCTGATCCCGCTTTATGCTTCACTGAACGACAATGCCCGCCGCGCGCGGGCATTGTCGTTTTTGCGTGGTCCTGTTGGGCGCGGGCCGGGTTATCCGCTATCCTCTCAGCCCCGAAGGCGGGTGTTCCCCCGCATGGCGAGACCCGAGAGACAGTGAGTGAACAGCGTCCGTGATTATCACAGTGCCCGCGATTATCTGAACGATAGCGCCCGCTTCGGTGGCCTGCTGGAGGGTTACCGCCCCCGCGAGGCGCAGTTGCGCATGGCGGACGCGGTGGCCGAGGCCATCGACGCCCGCGGCACCCTGCTGGTGGAAGCGGAAACCGGCACCGGCAAGACGCTCGCCTATTTGCTGCCGGCGCTGCTGTCCGACGGCCCCACCCTGGTGTCCACCGGCACCAAGAGCCTGCAGGACCAGTTGTTCTTCAAGGACCTGCCGATGGTCCTTAAGGTGCTGGGCATGGCGCGCAAGGCGGCTTTGCTGAAAGGTCGCGCCAATTACCTCTGCCCCTACCGTCTGGAACTGCACCAGGAAGAGGCCCGTTTCCTCACCCGGGAGACCGCCGAACAGATGCAGGTGGTGGCCCATTGGGCCGGGCGCACCCGCACCGGCGACATCGCCGAGCTCAAGCAACTGCCCGAGGACGCGCCGGTGTGGCCCTGGGTCACCAGCACCGCGGACAACTGCCTGGGCACCGAGTGCCCCAAGTACAGCGAATGCCCGCTGATGAACGCCCGCAAGGAGGCCCAGGAGGCCGACCTGGTGGTGGTCAATCATCATCTGTTTTTCGCCGACGCGGCCTTGCGCGGCGAGGGCGTTTCCGAGCTGCTGCCCAGCGCCAATACGGTGATCTTCGACGAAGCCCATCAGTTGCCGGAGATCGCCGCCAATTTCTTCGGTGACTCCCTGAGCACCCGCCAGGTGCAGGAGCTGGGCCGCGACGCCCTGTCCGAGGCGGCCCATTCGGCGCTGGACCTGGCGGCCCTGAACCAGACCGTGGCGGCGGTGGACAAGGCCTGCCAGGACCTGCGTCTGAGCCTCGGCGAGGCGGAGCGGCGCGCCCCCTGGTCGGAGGTCCACGACAGCCCGGCGGTGCGTGACGCCGGCGCCGCCTTGCTGGACGCCCTGGCGGAGCTGGAAGGCGCCCTGGCCCCGCAGGCCAAGACCAGCCGGGGGCTGGACGCCTGCGCCCGGCGCGCCGCCGAGCAGGTGATCACCCTGAAAACGATCCTCGACGGGTCGGCACCCAACCGGGTGTACTGGTTCGAGACCTTCCGGCGCACCCTGGTGCTGCACAGCACGCCGTTGTCGGTGGCCGCCCAGCTGCGCGCCCAGCGCGAGAAGCACCCCTGCACCTGGATTCTCACCTCCGCCACCCTGTCGGTGGCCGGGCGCTTTGAACATCTGCAGAAACGGCTGGGCCTGGAGGAGGCGTACACCCTGCGCCTGGAAAGCCCGTTCGACTTCAAGCGCCAGGCGGTGTTCTACGTGCCCGAAGGCATGCCGGCGCCGTCTTCGCCGGACTACACCGCCACGCTGACCGCCGCCATGATTCCGGTGATCCGCGCCGCCGGCGGCCGCACCTTTTTCCTGTTCACCAGCCACCGCGCCCTGCGCGAAGCCGCCGGCCTGCTGCGCCAGGCGCAGCTCGAGTACCCGCTGCTGGTGCAGGGCGAAGCCGGCCGCCGGGAACTGCTGGATAACTTCCGCAGTCTGGGTAACGCGGTGTTGCTGGGCACCAGCAGTTTCTGGGAGGGCATCGACGTGCGCGGTGAGACCCTCAGCTGTGTGATCATCGACAAGTTGCCGTTCGGCTCCCCGGGCGACCCGGTGGCGGCGGCGCGTATCGAGCACATCAACAGCAGCGGCGGCAATGCCTTCCGTGACTATCAACTGCCCCAGGCGGTACTGGCCTTGCGCCAGGGCGCCGGCCGCTTGATCCGCGACCCCAGCGACACCGGCCTGCTGGTGGTGGGCGATCCGCGCCTGATCACCAAGGGCTACGGGCGCCTGTTTCTGGACAGCCTGCCGGGCATGACCCGCACCCGCAAGGCGGAGGTCGTGCAACGGTTTTTCACCTATATTGCCAACCGCGAGCACCTTCAATGACCTGCATTCTGGCCCTTGAAACCGCCACCGACGCCTGCTCCGTGGCGCTCTACCGCAACGGCGAGATCCAAGAGCGTTTCGAGCCCGGCGCGCGCCGCCAGACCGAGCGGATTCTGCCGCTGGTGGATGAGCTGCTGGCGGACGCCGGCCTCACCCTGGCGGCGGTGGACGCCCTGGCGTTCGGCCATGGCCCCGGTGCTTTCACCGGCGTACGCGTGGCCACCTCGGTGGTGCAGGGCCTGGCCTTCGCCCGCGACCTGCCGGTGGCCGGGGTGTCCACCCTGGCGGCCTGCGCGCTGGCGGCGTTCGACCTGCATCCGAACCGGCCCCGTGTGCTGGCCGCGTTCGACGCGCGCATGGGGGAGCTCTATCTGGGCGCTTACCAATGCAGCGCCGACGGCGTCGAAGCGCTGCTCGCCGACGGTCTGTTCGACCCGGACGCGGTGCCGGCACTGGACGGCGACGACTGGCTGCTGGCCGGGTCCGGGGTGGTGTATCAGGCGCGGATTGGCGCCCGGGTGCACCTGGCGGAAGTGGACGGCGACGTGGCGCCCCGCGCCGGCGCCGTGGCCCGCCTGGCGCTGCCGATGGTGGAGCAGGGCCGCACCGTGCCGGCGGAACAGGCCCAGCCTGTCTACCTGCGCGACCGGGTCGTGAATTGAGCCGCTGGTTTGCGGCTCGCATCTAAAGGGAGAGCAATCGCGATGATCAATTGGGACCTGCCGGACGTGCACCAGATCGAAGTGGTGGTGACGCCGGAATCCATTGATGTGCTGGGTCACGTCAATAACACGGAATACCTTCGCTTCATGGAAAAGATCGCCTGGCAGCACACCCAGGTGCTGGGCCTCGGCTGGGACGAGTACCAGCGGCTGAACCGCTGCATGGTGGCGCGCCGCACCGAAGTGGACTATCTGGCGCCGGCGTTCGAAGGCGAAAAGCTGTTGATCGGCACCTGGATCGTGGAGAACGATCAGCGCATCAGCATTACGCGCCGCTACCAGATCGTGCGCGAGAGCGACGGCCTGACCCTGCTGCGCGGCCGCACCAAGTGGGTGTGCGTGGCGCTGGACTCGGGCAAGCCGCGCCGCATGCCGCCGGAGTTTCTCGCCGGCTACCAGCCGACCGCGAAGGAATAAAGGACCTTTCTGAATGGACAATCTTCAGGCGTTGATCCTGGCTTTGATTCAGGGCTTCACTGAGTTTCTGCCGATCTCCAGTTCCGCCCATTTGATCCTGCCGTCGCAGATGTTCGGCTGGCCGGATCAGGGGCTGGCGTTCGACGTGGCGGTGCATCTGGGCACGCTGCTGGCGGTGGTGGCCTATTACCGCCGCGACCTCTGGGCCATGGCCCGGGGCGCCGGCGATGGCGTCGCGCACCGGCGCATGAACCCGGACCTGCGCCTGGGACTGCTGGTGGTGCTCGCCACGGTGCCGGCGGTGGCGGCGGGTTTTCTGGCCAAGGATCTGATCGAGAACGAACTGCGCTCGGCGGCGGTGATCGCGGCGACCACCGTGGTGTTCGGCGTGCTGCTGTGGCTGGCGGACGTTTACGGCGCGCGTAAGCGGGCGGTGGCGGAGCTGGGCGTGGGCAGCGCCCTGCTGATCGGCCTGGCCCAGGCGGTGGCGCTGATTCCCGGCACCTCGCGCAGCGGCATCACCATCACCGCCGCCCTGGCGCTGGGCTTTCGCCGCGAAGACGCGGCGCGCTTTTCCTTCCTGCTGTCGATTCCGGTGATCCTCGGTGCCGGCCTGCTGAAAACCAAGGACCTGCTGGAGAGCACGGTACCGGTGGATTGGGCCCACATGGGCCTGGGCGTGGTGGTCAGCGCGGTGACCGCTTACCTCACCATCATGCTGTTCCTGCGTCTGCTCGACCGTATCGGCATGCTGCCGTTCATGCTCTACCGCCTGCTGCTCGGCGCGGTGCTGGTGGTGTGGTTCGTGTGATCGCCGTGGGCCGCCTGCCCGGCGCGCCCGCCGTGGCGGGTACTGTGCCGGTGGCCTCGCCGCAGGCCGCGCGCGACGACGGTCAGGTCCTGGTGCTGGGGCCGGCCGGTGACGGCGGCGCGCTGTCCCTGTGGGACCCGGCGGACCGGGCGACGCCCCTGAGCGTGGATTTCCTGGCCGGCCGGCAGGGCTACCGGCTGGCCGCCGACCGGGCCCGCCATGAGCGGCTGGTGAAGGCGCTGGGGCGCCCCCGCGATGGCATTGAGGGCGTTCTGGACCTTACCGCGGGTCTGGCCCGGGACGCGGCGCTGATGGCCGCCGCCGGCTATCCGGTCCGCATGGTGGAGCGCCAGCCGGTGCTGCACGCATTGATCGCCGATGCGCTCGATCGGGCGAAGGGGGAGGGCGCCGCCGCGCGTCTGACGCTGCTGGATAACGGCGACGCCGTTAATCTGGGACTGCCCGGCGGTCCCTGGCACGCGGTATACCTGGACCCGATGTTCCCGGCGCGCGGCAAAAGCGCGGCGGTGAAGCAGGACCTGCAGTGGCTGCAGCAGCTTTGCCCCTATCCGGACCAGGATGAGGAGCGTCGCCTGCTGGAGGTGGCGCTGTCCGTGCCGGCCCGCAAAGTGGTGGTGAAACGGCCGCGCCGCGCGCCGCCCCTGGCCGGCCGCGCGCCGCACCATGTCCTGGAAGGCAAGACCGTCCGCTTCGACGTCTACAACGGCGCTTTGTCGCTGGGTTTGTAGGAGCTTGCCTTGCAAGCGAAAGGCCGGCAAAGCCGGCCGGCAGGATACCAGAGAGGTCAAAAGCGGGGTTCTAACGGGGTCTCTGGTATCCCGCCGGGTGGCTGGCGCCACCCTTTCGCGGGCGGGGCCCACTCCTACCTGTCGGCTTCAGTGCCTTTGGCGGGGTTGCCGTCTTCGTGCTCTTCGTACTCGGCGGTTTCCGCCAGCGCCCGTTCCAGCTCCGGCACGCGGGTGACGCGCTGGATCGCCTGGCTGATGTCCGGGCTGAGGATACGGCGCGCCTCGTCGTCCAGGGCGCGCAGGTTATCGCCGAAACAAAGCGCCTTGCGGTCGTCCTGCCAGACCAGATCGGTGTCGCGCAACTGATTAATGAAATTGCGCAGCACCACCTTGTCGAAGAACTCCGGCGAATTGAACTCGTACAACAGTGACAGCCGCTGCGCGGTGTGGTGCGCCAGCTCGCTGAGCGCGTCGGCGTCCAGCTTGCCGCTGCCGTATTGCACCAGCAGCCGGATGGTGAGGTAAAAGCGCTCCAGGGACGGCATCACGGTTTGTCCCAGATGCGCCAGCATGTCCGAGGCGTGGGTGTGAATCGCGGCGCCGTGCAGGCAGTCGCCCTCGCGGCTGACCAGGCCATGCTCTTCGAGCACCGAAGCGATGCGTTCCACCGCCGCCGGCAATTCGCCGTCCTCGCGCCAGTGCAGCAGATACTCGTTGCGGAAGAACGGGTAGAGCAGGGCGATCATGCTTTGCAGCATGTCCATGCGGATGCTGCGCGCGTTCAGGAACAGCGAGCAGATCAGCCCGGGCAGCACGAACAGGTGCAGGCTGTTGTTGCGCACATAGGCCATCTGCAGGGCGGTTTTCGGATCGGTGGTCACCACGTCGCCGAGCGGGTGGGCGACGCGGATCAGGAATTCATGCTCCAGGCCGTATTCGATGATCACGTCCGGGTCGTCTTCCGCTAGCCGGGCGGTGTCGCTGTAGGGCGCCTGGTCGAGCAGGTTGATGTACAGCTGAAGCTGTTGGCGCAGCTGCTGCAGATCCATGGTGTGCTTGGGCGTGGCCAGCAGCGCCAGGCTGATCAGATTGACCGGGTTGGCCACGGCGGCGGCGTTGATGCCGGTGACCACGTCGCGGCCCAGATTGTTGATGGTGGTTTTGAACCAGTCCGGCGTTTCGTGCACCGACAGTTCCTCGTTGCGCCAGCCTTCGCGGTGGTTGTCGAGGTAGTCCACCAGCTTGATCGGCTCGCCGAAGTTCACATGCACCTGGCCGAAATGACTGCGCAGCACCTTGAGCGACTTCATCAATCCGCCCACGGACTCTTTCTTCTTCTTGCCGCCGTGCAGCTCGCCGATGTAGGAGCCGCCTTCGATGACTTTTTCATAGCCGATGTAGACCGGCACGAACGCAATCGGCTTGCGCGCGTCGCGCAGGAAGCTGCGCACCGTCATCGCCAGCATGCCGGTGCGCGGTTGCAGCATGCGCCCGCTGCGGCTGCGTCCGCCTTCCACGAAGTATTCAATGGAAAAGCCCTGGGTGGTGATGCTGTGCAGGTATTCGTAGAACACCGCCGCGTACAGCGGATTATCGCGGAAGCTGCGGCGCATGAAGAAGGCGCCGCCACGGCGCAGAATGGTGCCCACCACCGGCAGGTTCAGGTTGATGCCGGCGGCGATGTGCGGCGGTACCAGCCCGTTGCGGTAGACCACGAACGACAGCAACAGATAGTCGATGTGGCTGCGGTGGCAGGGCACGTAGATGATTTCGTGGTCGTGCGCTACCTGCTTGAGATTGTCGAGATTATACAGACGGATGCCGTCGTAGAGCCGGTTCCACAACCAGTTCAGGAACAGCTCCAGGGCGCGGATGGTGGTGTGCGAATAATCCGCCGCGATTTCCATGGCGTAGCCGCGGGCCCGCGCCAGGGTTTTGTCCTCGCTTTCCTTGTTTTCCTCGGCGGTGTGCTGGATCGCTTCGCGCACCGAGGCGGCTTCCATGATCGAATTGGTCAGGGTGCGGCGATGCGACAGATCCGGACCGATGGCCGCTTCCTGCTGGCGACGGAAATGCACGCGCAGAATCCGGGAGGTCTTGCGTACCACCTGGTCGTCGGAGCGGCACTGGTCCACCAACTGGCGCAGGGACATGGGCGAGCTGAACTGCACGTACAGGTCGCGGCCCTGGGTCAGCACGATCAGGAATTTCTTGATGAAGCCCGGCGGGGACCAGTTGTCGGAAAAGATGATCCGCCACAGAGAGTTCTCTTTTTCCGGCTGCCGGCCCCAGAACACCGAGACCGGCACCAGCTGCACATCCAGCTCCGGGTTGTGCTTGAGGCCGGACACCAGCCGCTGCAGGCGGGCCGGCGTGATCGCGCGGCGCTGGCGGCTGATGGTGGTTTCCCGCTTATAGAGATGGAAGTAACTGCGCGACAGGTGCTGCTTGCCCAGGGTCAGCGACGCCTTGGGCGCCCGCAGCCCGAGCCGGCGCGCCGCCTGGTCGGCCACCGCCGCGTCCGCCAGGGAGCGGTCGCGCAGCACATACACCACCGGTATGTCCGGATTCAGCTGCAGCTCGTCGGGATCGCCGGGCAGCGCCCGGATCCGCGTGCACAGGCGCATGAACGCGCGAATCAGCAGGAAAAAGAGTCGATCAAGTCCTAACCAGGGCGTCATAAGGGCCGAAACTGTGGGAAAAGGTTGGTGAATTCTACCTAAAGGCCGGCCCCCCGGACATCACCGGATATTGCAAGATGTTACCGTTTTGCGAACGGCGGAGCGGGCTTAAGGTAGCACCTGCCGGAGGGGCGGGATATTGCTACAATTCCGGTCTTTCCATGGGTTGCAGAGGGAGTCCGCCGTGTCCGAGCACCAAGCCGGCATTTTCGACCGCAGTTTCACCGAGCATCTGTTTCTGGAATTCGCCCTGGGCGGCGGCCATTCGGTCGAATCGGTACGCGGCGCCCTGCGCGAAGCCCTGGCCGTGGCGGCGGAACGCACCCCGGTGCTGATGGCGTTCGGCCCGGGGCTGTGGGACCGTCTCGGTGAGGGCTTCGACTTTCCGCCGTTCTCCCTGGAAGGGATGGTGCCCGCCACCCAGGGCGACCTGCTGGTCTGGATCCAGGCGGACAACCGCAGCGCCCTGTTCGACGCCGGCCTCAAGGTGCACCGTATTCTGGCGCGGGAGCTGGACCTGCAACTGGAAGTGCAGGCGTTCGTCTACCACGACCTGCGCGACCTGTCCGGCTTCGTCGACGGCATCGGCAATCCGGAGGGCGAGCGCGCCAAGGAGGCGGCGATCATCGCCGAGCCGCACCCGGCGGCCGGCGGCAGCTGGGTGCTGACCCAGAAGTGGGTCCACACCGGCCTCGAGGACTTCCACAAACTGCCGGAACAGGAACAGGAGAACGTATTCGGCCGCACCAAGGCTGACGCGGTGGAATACGACGACGACCGCATGCCCGCCGACGCCCATGTGGGGCGTACCGACGTGGATCGCCACGGCGTGCCGCAGAAAATCTGGCGACGTTCCGTGCCCTACGGCAACACCACCGAGTACGGGCTCTATTTTATCGCGTTCAGCTGTGAGCTGGACCGCTTCGACTATCTGTTGCGCCGCATGTACGGCCTTACCGACGACGGTATCCGTGACCGCCTGCTGGATTTCTCCCAGCCGGTCACCGGGTCCTGGTGGTACGCGCCCACGCGGGAGTGGCTGGCCACCCTGTGAACACCACGCGGCCGGACGCCGCCCACCCGCTGCTGGGTGTCGCCTTGATGGCCCTGGGCGTGGGCATCCTGCCGGTGATGGACGGACTGGCCAAATACCTGAGCGCCGAATACCACGTGGTCCAGGTCACCTGGGCGCGCTACCTGTTCCACTTCGTGCTGCTCGCCGCGTTGCTGCTGTGGCGCCTGCCGTTGCGCGAACTGATTCCCCGCCACCCCCGCCTGCAAGTGCTGCGCAGCGCCTTTCTGCTGTCCACCACGCTGTGCTACTTCGGCGCCATCTCGTTCCTGCCGCTGGCCAATGCCCTGGCGCTGGCGTTCATCGGGCCGCTGGTGAGCACCGCCCTGGCGCCCTGGCTGCTCGGCGAGCACGCCGGACCACGCCGCTGGCTGGCGGTGATGATCGGCTTCGCCGGCACCCTGGTGGTGATCCGGCCCGGCCTGGCGGCGTTTGAGTGGGGCTCGCTGCTGGGCGTGGCCGCCGGCGTCTCCTACGGGCTTTACCAGCTCACCACCCGGCAGCTGTCCGGCAGCGGCCGCGCCTCGGTGACGCTGTTCTATACCTCGGTGTTCGGCTTCGTGGTGCTCAGCCTGGTGGTGGCGCCGCTCTGGACGTCGCCGGACCTGGCCGACTGGGGGCTGATGCTGATCATGGGCCTGGTGGGCGCACTCGCCCACTTCCTGATTATCAGCGCTTTCGAATACGCCCCCGCACCGGTGCTCTCGCCGGTCAGCTATATGGAGATGGTGTCCGCGGTGGCCGTGGGCTGGCTGGTGTTCGGCGATTTCCCTGACGCCTTCACCTGGACCGGCATCGCGCTGATCGTGGTAAGTGGCCTGCTGGTGGTCACCGGCGGCCGCGTACCCAAGACCTGATCCGCCTTCCAGCCGGTGAACATCTTGCGGGCCACTTTCTAGGTGGCCCGCGCTCGTTTCAGGGGGCAAGGTTCAGTTCATACACTGCTTCGTCGTTGTCGTTCACTTCCAGGAAGGTGGCGTCCGGGGCCTGGGCCGCCACGAAGTTGCGCGCCCGGTCCGTGTTGGGCACGCGGAACACCACTTCCAGGTCCGTGGCGGTGTTGATGGGGGCGAAGGACCAGTTGCCGTCGGCGGTGGGGGTGACCGGGCTGTTTTCTTGAATGTAGTCGGCCAGCACCGTGCGGTTGGCGTTCGGGGAGTTGATCACCACGTGGTCGGTGCCGGTGCCGGGGAAGACGCCGCTGTCGGCGCGGTAGTTGTTGGTGGCGATGATGAATTCCCGGTCCGGGTCCACGGCGGCCCCTTGGTATTGCAGGCCGGCGATGCGGCTGGCGTCGTCGTTGATCACCTTGCAACCCCGGTCGTAGCGGGGTGGCTGGGCGACATCGATCCGGTAGGTGACGCCGTCGATGACGTCGAAGTTGTAAGTTGGGAAGCCGGTGAAGTCCACCAGCTCCTGTCGCGCCGTGCTGGCCGGGTCGATCTGGAAGAACTGGGACGCGGCGCATTCCAGCCATTGCTTGAGTTCCGCGCCGGTGACCTTCACCGCTTTCAGGGTGTTGGGGTAGAGGTAGAGATCGGCGGCGTTTTTCACTTTCAGTTCGCCCTGGGGCACCACGGTGAAGCTGCCTTCATCGGAACAGTCGCCGTCGCGGTCGCAGACCTTAAAGGGGGCGGCGGCGGAGAGCACGGGCAGGCCTTCCAGATTGACGTCGCCCTGGATCAGTTCTTCCACGTAGGCCTTCTGGGCGTCGTTGACGATCTGGATGGAAGGGTCGTCCTTGACCACCGCGAGAAAGCTGTAGATGTCGTCGGTGGTTTCGCCAATGGGCTGGTTCATGAAGTCGATGGTGTGCTGGTGGTCCTCGGCCAGCTTGCTCACCAGGGCGGCGTCGGCTTCTACCGTGGGCTGGTCGTTGGCGAAGATGGGGCGGGCTTCCACCTGGCTGCCGGTGACACGCCATTGGTCGGCGTCGCGTTCCAGGGTCAGGTCGATCACCCCCAGGTGACTGCCCCAGTAGCCGGGCATCACCGCCGGCACCCCTTTGATGGTGCCGGCGGCGACGTCGACTTCCGGGGTGTCGGTGAAGCTGTCGGAGGGAAACACCAGGTGGCTGTGGCCGAACAGGATGGCGTCGATGCCGTCCACTTCCGCCAGGTACCAACTGCTGTTTTCCGCCTTGTCGTCCGGGGAATAGGCGTTGGTGCTGAGGCCGGAGTGGGGGATGGCCACCACGATGTCGGCGCCTTCGTCCTTCATTTGCGGCACATAGCGCTCGGCCATGGCCTTGATGTCCTTGGTGGTGACCTGGCCTTCCAGATGGCTTTTGTCCCACTGCATGATCTGCGGCGGCACGAAGCCGATGAAGCCGACGGTGACTTCATGGGTGTTGCCGTCCCGGTCGCGCACTGCCTTGGTGACCAGCCGGTAGGGGTCGAAGTAGAGCCGGTCGTTATCGGGGTTGTCGTCGCCGTCGTCGATAAAGATGTTGGCGCTGATATAGGGGAAGACGGCATCGTTGACGCTTTCGGCGAGAAAGGACAGCCCGTAGTTGAATTCGTGATTGCCGTAGTTGGCCACGTCGTAGTCCATCTCGTTCATGGCCTTGTAGACCGGATGCACTTCGTCGGGGGCCAGGCCCTGGGCTTCACGCCAGTCGCCCATGGGGCTGCCCTGGATCAGATCGCCGTTGTCCACCAGGAAGCTGTTATCCGGGTAGTCCAGGGCTTCGCGGGCCTGTTTCACGAGTGTGGCGGTGCGCACCAGCCCCACGGTGGCATCGGGCTGGTCGCCGTAATAGTTGTAGTCCATCACATTGGCGTGGATGTCCGTGGTTTCCATCAGGCGCAGGTCCACCACGGCCGGGGCGGGCCCGGCGTCGCCGGCCGGATTATTGTCGTCGTCGCCACCGCAGCCGGTGAGGGTCAGGCCGCCCACCAGGGACAGGGCCAGCCAGGAATGTCGTGTCATAGGGAGCATGCTGCATCCTCTCGCTTTCGGGAGATTGTTTGAGCGCGAGGATGCAGAGTGGGGTTAACGAAACGATAACCGTGACATGAAGATTCGATGAAGAAGACCAAAAGGTTGCTGTGGTTGGCGATTTCATGATGGAGAAAAGAATGTTTCGATTTTATGCATTATCCCAATGCTTATCCGTGTCGCTAAATTAATATTTCCTTAACGTATTTCTGTGAACTATTTCCAGAAAAAAAGATCGATTGCCTTTTAGTTTGATGGCGTAAAAATGGAAGCCATAAAAAAGGGGGCAAGGGAATGCGCTTATTCGCGGTTCTATTCCTGTTCTTTCTGTCTGTGTTTAATTCCGTCGGCGCCGTGGAGGTGCCTGGCGAGTGCGTTGAAATCTATCAGGATGGCGGAGCTTATCCCGGTGATCCGAGTTGTGAGCTTTACGCAACGCTGGCCGATTTCGACCTGTCGACTTACCACTGTTCCAATCCCGACATCATTGACGCCTACTGCGGAGGACAGCTCCCCGAAGAAGAGGAGGCCGATCCGGAAAAGAATAACGGGTGCGGCCCGGCCACGGGTCCCAACCAGGCCGGTAACCCGATCAACATGTTCCTTGGCAATAAGGTGGAACAGGTCACGGATTTCGAGGACCCATTCGGCCTGCTGACGTTCAGCCGCCATTACAGCAGCAGCACCCTGGAACATAATCCCGGTACAGTGCTGGGAGCCCGTTGGCGGCACGCTTTCCAGATCGCGCTCCTGGAGGATACGGAAGAGGGCGCCGCTATCCGCCGCCTTAATCGTCCCAGTGGTAACAGCTACGTGTTTCGTGAAGACGGCAGTGACTGGGTACCGGATGCCGACGTTCGTTATCGGCTGGAAAGACTGACTACGAACGGCTCGCTAAGTGGTTGGCGGGTTTATACACCCGACAATCGTATTGAGCGCTTTGATGCCTCGGGGCGCTTGACCAGTATCACCAATTTGAACGGAGATGCGGTCACGCTGACCTATGACAGCAGCGATCGTCTGGTGCAAGTGGCGAACCGCCGCGGCCGTGCGCTGAGTTTTACCTACCAAAACGGCCTTCTGGAGACGGTGACTCGGCCGGATGGCGAAGTCCTCGAATACGCTTACGACTCGGATCGTCTGGTGGAAGTCCGCTACCCGGCCGCTGGTGCTTCCGAAACCCTTCAATATCTCTATGAAAACGCCGATGACGGGACTTTGCTCACCGGTATTATCGACGAGAAGGGCCAACGTTATGCGACCTGGGAATACGATGGTGAAGGCAGGGCCATCACCAGTTGGCACGGTGGCAGCGGCAGTGATATCGACAGGGTGTCCCTGTCCTACGGCGATAGCCAGACCCAGGTCACTCATCCGCTGGGCAATGTCGTTACCTATGGTTATGAGATCGATTACGGTCGCGCCAAGCTCACCAGCTCCGATCAGGCCTGTTCCAGTTGTAGTGGTGGAGAAGTGCAATCCCGAAGCTACGATGACAATGGCTACCCGGATCAGCACACCGACTTCAACGGCCGGATCACCGACTACGACTACAATACGGAAGGGCATGAGATACGCCGCACCGAAGCGTCGGGTTCAAGCTCTGAGCGGACCATCGAGCAGGACTGGCATCCGACCTTCCATGTACCGGTGGAGCGCCGTACCTATGATGCGGCCGGCACCCTGATTCACAGCACCGCTTGGACCCGCAATGGCCGGGGACAACCCTTGACCCGCACCGAAACGGATCCGCAAACCGGTGCCAGCCGGACCACGACCTTCCAATATTGCGAACAGTCCGAGGTGGCCGCGGGCTCCTGCCCATTGGAGGGGCTGCTCACCGAAGTCGACGGCCCGCGTCAGGCGGTGAACGACATTACCACCTACGAGTATTACCCGGCGAACCACTCGGGTTGTGACACAGGAAGTTGCCTCTACCGAAAAGGCGATCTCCATACCATCACCAATAGTTTGGGCCAGGTAACCGAATTCCTCGCCTATGACGCAACGGGGCGTCCCACCCGAATCGAGGATGCCAATGGCGTGATCACCGAGCTTGAATACGATGCCCGCGACCGATTGATTCGCCATACCCGGGCCGCCGGATTGCCGGAAGAAGCGGTGACGGACTTTGATTACGACGCCACCGGCGAAGTGGCGAAGATCACGCCACCGGACGGCGCCTGGATTGGCTTTGAGTACGATGCCGCCCATCGCCTCGTAGCCGTGGAAGATGCATTGGGCAATCGAATCGAGTACACCCTGGATGCCGCTGGCAACCGTATCGAGGAGCAAGTTCTTGGCTCGAGCGGTGCTTTGCTCCGCGAGAGGGCGAGGGAATACGATCAACTCAGCCGCCTGGTGGCCGAGATCAATGGCGTGGGGGACCGCACCGAACATCTTTATGATCCCGTCGGCAATCGCACTGAAACCGAGGACGCGGCCTCTTACGTTACCGCCTTTGGTTACGACGCGCTGGACCGGTTGATCGAGGTGACCGATGCGCTCGACGGCGAAACCACCTACCACTACGATGCGCTGGATAATCTCACCCAGGTGGTTGACCCCCGTGGTGTGACGACGGTCTACGAAAACAACGCCTTTGGCGATGTGGTCAAGGAACAAAGCCCGGATGCTGGAACCAGTACGTATACCTATGACGAAGCGGGTAATCGACTGACGAAAACCGATGCCCGTGGCATTACCGCAACCTATAGCTATGATGCCTTGAACCGGTTAATCGGTGTGGATTATCCGGGAACCGATGATGATATCCAGTACGAATACGATCAAGGGGCCTTTGGCGCGGGCCGTCTCACGGCATTCACCGATGCCAGTGGCACCACCACACTTACCCGCGATCCCCGGGGTAATGTACTGAGCCGCACCCAAAGCAGCGGAAACGCCAGCTTCGCGCTTCAGTATGGCTATGACTCCGCGGATAACGTCGCGTCGATCATCTATCCCAGCGGTATGCGCGTCGATCTTGGCCGGGATCTCATGGGCCGGGTCACCATGGTCGAAGCCACCTTGAGTGGCTCGGTCAAGACACTGGCCAGCCAGATTCAATATCAGGCCTTCGGCGGCGTCACCGACCTGACCTACGGTAACGGTTTGGTATTGAGCCGGACCTACGACCGCGCCGGTCGCTACCAAACGCAAACGGTGAATCCAATCCAAGACCTGAGCTGGTCCTACGACGCTGTCGGCAATATTGCCGATATACAGGATCTGGCCAGCTCCCAGCCGCGAAGCCAGACCTTTGCCTATGACGCTCTCGGACGTCTCACCACCGCTACGGGGGCCTATGGCACCAAGCAGTATCAGTACGATGCGGTCGGTAACCGCACCCGGCTCACCGATGATGGCGTGATCACGGATTATAACTACGCCAATGACAGCAACCGCCTGCTCAATGCCGGTGGCCAAAGCATCTCCTACGACACCAACGGCAATACGCTGTCCCTGGACGGAGATACGTTCACTTATGGCGCCCGCAATCGCCGGCGGACCACGGAGCGCGACGGAAACCTGGTGGCACAGTATGAGTACAATGCCCTGGGCCAACGCGCCCACAAGGATTACGAAGGGGCGGAGACCCATTTCATCTATGGTCGGCATGGCCAACTGATCGGAGAATACGATGCCAGTGGCCAGACTATCCGTGAGTACGTATACCTCGACGGAAAGCCGCTCGCACTTATTCGTGGAGGGCAGGCTTATTACTTCCACAACGACCATCTGGGTAGTCCGCTGAAGTTGAGCGACGAGAACCAGAATGTCGTCTGGGACGGCATCCGGTCGCCTTTCGGGGAGGTCGACATACAAGTCGACACGGTCACCAATCCACTCCGGTTCCCGGGGCAATATTTTGATGATGAGACGGGCCTGCATCAGAATTGGTTCCGGGACTATGAGCCAACCTGGGGTCGATTTTTTGAAGTTGACCCGATAGGGCTGTTTGGCGGCGTGAACGGCTACTCTTATGCTGATGACAATCCGGTGAAAAATTCAGATCCTATGGGACTGTTTACTGTCGGCGTTAGCTTTAATGTTAGTGGTGGTTGGGGCGTGGGTGGAACTGCTGGAGTGAATTTAGTCTTTGATAATAAAGGGAACTTCGGACTTCAAACCACATACGGTATTGGCGGGGATACGCCGGGGATTGCAGGGACGATAAATGGCGAATATACGGATGCCGAAACCATCTATGATCTGGAAGGCATCGGAGGTCAGACGGGCGTTGATGGAGGTATTTCGCCAGTTGTTATCGAAATGGGAGGCATGTTTGGGGAAGGCTTTAAGGGTGTTTATGGTGGTTTGGGTGTTGGTTTGGGATTCCCTTTTGGTTTGTCTGGATATATTACCGATACATTTCCTGAAATATACAATAATTCAAATCCTGAGGAAGAGGCTTGCCCATGATTGGTTTTTTTGAGGTGGTTGTTCCTGTATTGGGGAAGTCGCTTTTTGCTTTCCTCGGGTTTGTCTTTTTGTCTTTCTGCTTTGTTCTATTTTTGGCTTTTTCAGGAAAACGTGATTATTTAAAATTTTTTGTCGTTGTTCTGGTAGTGTCTGTTTCCCTGTTGTTGTTCTCCATTTTTGTCATGCGATTAGCAGTTTGGCAATTACAAGGGCAGATCGAGAGTATGGCTGAGGACGCTTCTATCTATATTGATGGCGGCAAAGTTGCCGTGCCTGAAGGTCAATGCTTGAGGAGCGCTCTTTCAGCTATTTCGGAAACGAATAAAATGAGTGGCTCCCATCCGACGCGATCCCATGCCCTTGTCGTTGAAGGAGAAGGTGAGAGCTTCCGGTTCATTATGAGGCGAGATTCTAGAGAATCTTCATTGTATTGGGTTTTCTATCCGAACTATAAAACCAATGCGACCATTGGGTGGGTCGGGCTGGATGGATGTGATTTGCTCCTAAATGAGTATCTTGATGCTTCGGAAAGTGGTGATGAAGGAAGAGGGTAAGTTTGGGGTATGGAAGGCGTGCGTTTCCTCCCGGGAGCGCCGTCGAAAGGGAGGGGTATAGTGAAATTGTATTTCATCATTGCGGCAGTGTGCTTAAGATATTGGTTTCGGAATCGAAAAATTCGAAGGGTAAGGGGAATGGTTTTTTGTTCGGAGTGGTTTATCTTTTTAAATAGATGGAGGAGGAGCTTTCATTATTCAATACTTATTTTTTAAAGATGGGGGAGACTCGTCCAGACGAGGAGATTGGGAAGTATGTGAGAGAAGTACTCAGGAATGAAGAATATAAAAAATGCAAATAGTGGAGTCGTGGCCGCCTTTAGGGGGCTCGTCCTGCTGACAGCGTTGCTGGCTGGTCCCTATGCTGCAGCGAGCGCCGAGGGGAGCTGGCGCGTCGATCTGGAAAGAACGGTCTGGTTCAACAGCACCGTTCTTGGTCATTCGGATCTCGCGGTGACGCTATTGGCGTGTAGTGCCCACCATGAACGGTTGCGGATTGAGCTGGTGCGTTTCACGCATAAGGTGGAGCGCCACTACTGCAAGTACGAGGGCAAGCAGACGGAGATCGAGGGCTGGGTGTCTTCGTATGACTACCGTGTGCTGCACGAGGACAAAAAAGCGTCTGTCCTTTTGCTAGAGTCGGACACGGGAGAGACAGCGGTCCAGGTTCTTCACTGGGTGGGACCGGATCATTTCTGGATGGACCAGATTTACGATGAGGAAACCGGTCAGGAGATGCGGTATTTCTTCGCTCGGGAACCATGATGTTCCCGGCGCCGGGTTACGCCGTACGGCGAAACCCGGTCG
The DNA here is from genome assembly GCA_964556345.1 of uncultured Alcanivorax sp. GTDB lineage: Bacteria > Pseudomonadota > Gammaproteobacteria > Pseudomonadales > Alcanivoracaceae > Alloalcanivorax. The sequence goes on along the minus strand of CAZKWA010000041.1, from coordinate 8,582 downwards.
ATTGAAGTGAGGCTAGTCCGCCTTCCAGCCGGTGAACATCTTGCGAACCAGGAAGGGGGTGAGCTTGAGGCTGGCGCCCAGCCACTGCCCGATGCCGGTGGGGAAGGCGAAGCGCAGGGCGTTGAGCAGGCCCTTGTAGGTGGCCTGGTCGAACGGGTACCACCAGAGGTTGCGCTTGGCGGGCAGCAGGTCCCAGTTGATCACCTTGGCGTTGGTCATTTCCAGCAGGCCTTCGGGGCCGTGGGTGCGGCCGATGCCGGATTCTTTCCAGCCGCCCCAGGGCGCTTCCGAGAGGCCGTGGGTGTAGAGGTGGTCATTGATGGTGGTGACGCCGCTTTCCAGGCGGGCGGCCAGTTCGCGGCCGCGCTTGTTGTCGCCGGTCCAGATCGAGGAGGTCAGCGCCAGGTTGGAGCGGTTGGCTTTTTCCAGGGCCTGTTCGGCGTTGGCGACTTTTTCCACTGCGACGATCGGCCCGAAGGTTTCCTCGCAGACGGTGAGCATGTCGTCGGACACCTCGGTGAGCAGGGTGGCGGGGAAGAAGTAGCCGTTGTCCACGTCGCCCACCGGTTGGGATTGGGCCTGGACGCGCGCGCCCTTGGCGAGGGCGTCTTCCAGGTGTTGCTGGACGGTGCGCAGCTGGCCTTCGGTGGTCAGGCTGCCGATGTCGACGGTGACTTCCTTGTTGTGGCCGGGGCCGTGGCGCAGGGCGCGGGTTTTCTTGGCCAGCCGTTCCACGAAGTCGTCGTAGACGGCGGCTTCCACATAGATGCGTTCCACGCCGCCGCAGCTTTGCCCGGCGTTCTGGTAGCCGGCCCAGGCGGCGCCGTTGGTGGCGCGTTCCAGGTCGGCGTCGGCGAGCACGATCATGGCGTCGTTGCCGCCCAGTTCCAGCGAGAGCGGCGTCAGGGTTTGCGCGGCCTGGGCCATCAGGGTCTTTCCCGCCGGTACGCTGCCGGTGAAGAACAGCTTGTCGATGCCGTTCTCGAAGAAGGCGGTGGCCACTTGCGAGCCGGAACCGACGATGTGCTGGAACAGGCCCTCGGGCAGTTCGCCGGCGTCCAGGATGCGTTCGATGGCGCGGCCCACGGCCGGGGTGGCGGCGGCGACCTTGAGCAGCACCGCGTTGCCGGCCATCAGCGCCATGACGATCTCACCGAACGGGATCGACAGCGGGTAATTCCAGGGGCTGATGATGCCCACCACGCCCAGCGGCAGATGGCTCACCTCGGTGCGTTTGTTGGCGAACAACAGATGGCCGGCGGCGCGTTTTTGCGGGCCGAGCACCTTGCCGGCGTTCTTGGCGTACCAATTGCAAGCCAGGGCGCAGGGCAGCACTTCCGTGGCCAGGGCGTCGATGCGGGTCTTGCCGTTGCTGTCGCTGACGGTGGCGGCCAGGTCCTCGGCCCGGTCAACGATGTAGCGACGCATCAAATCGATATGACGGGCCCGCTCCTTGAACGACTTGGCCGCCCATTGTTTCTGGGCGGCGCGGGCCCGCTCCATACGCTCGGGCATGCCGGCCAGATCGGTCTCGTTGAGCTCGGCCACGGCGGCGCCGGTGGCGGGGTTGATATCGGTGACGGTCATCTCGTGGCTCCGGCCATGGACGATAAACAAAGTAGCAAACGCGGATAATGGAAGCATACGCCCTTGCGCCGGGGAATGGCGACGCCGCCGCCTGCCACGGCGGGGATGTCAAACTTTGCTACTCTGATCGTCGTACGCAAACAGGAGAGATCATGATCGAGGATTTAAACGCCTGGTTGCCGTTCTATGGCGCCTGGATAGTGGTGTGCACGCTGGTGAGCTTCCTGATCGCGCGCAACAAGGGAATGAAACCGCTGCTGCCGGCGGTGGCCGGCCTGGTGGCGGCGTTTATTCCCATCGTCGGTGTGATCTATCTGGTGGTGCTGGGGACGCGGCCGGTTAAAACCTGAGGCCTGCTCGTCGTCCCCGCCAGGGTGGCTATCGGGCGAGCAGGTTTCGGAGCACGCCCTGGTAGATATCGGTGAGGGTGTCCAGCTCCGATATGGAGGTGTGCTCGTCCACTTTGTGGATGGTGGCGTTGACCGGGCCCAGCTCCACCACCTGGGCGCCGGTGGGGGCGATGAAGCGGCCATCGCTGGTGCCGCCGGCGGTGGACAATTGCGCGTCGCCGCCGGTGCGGTCCTTGATCGCCGCCACGGTGGCGTCCACCAGGGCGCCGCGATCGGTGAGGAAGGGCTGGCCGGACAGTTTCCACTCGATCTCGTAATCCAGGCCATGGCTTTGCAGGATGGTTTCCGTGCGCTGGCGCAGTTCGAAGTCGGTGACTTCGGTGGAAAAGCGGAAGTTGAACAGCACCTGGCAATCACCGGGGATCACGTTGGTGGCGCCGGTGCCGGCGTTGATGTTGGAGATCTGGAAACTGGTGGCCGGGAAGAAATCGTTGCCCCGGTCCCATTCCGCCGCCGTCAGCTCCGCCAGGGCCGGCGCCACCTCGTGCACCGGGTTGCGCGCCAGGTGCGGGTAGGCCACGTGGCCCTGCACGCCTTTCACGGTGAGCAGGCCGCCCAGGGAGCCGCGGCGACCGTTTTTGATCACGTCGCCGACGGTGTCCGTGGAGGAGGGCTCGCCCACCAGGCAGTAATCGATCCGTTCATCGCGGCCCTGCAGGGTCTCCACCACCTTGACGGTACCGTTCACCGAGGGGCCTTCCTCGTCGGCGGTGATCAGAAAGCCGATGCTGCCCGGGTGGTCGGGGTGCGCGGCGATAAACGCTTCCACCGCCGCCAGCATGGCGGCGATGGAGCCTTTCATGTCCGCCGCGCCGCGGCCGTAAAGCAGGTCGCCGTCCTCGGTGGGCACGAAAGGGTCGTAACGCCAGTTGCCCGGCTCACCGGTGGGCACCACGTCGGTGTGTCCGGCGAACACGAACAGCGGGCCGTCGTTACCGCGCCGGGCCCAGAGATTGCGCACTTCCTCGAACCACAGGGTTTCACACTGGAAACCCAGGGCTTCCAGCTTTTCGATCATCCAGTCCTGACAGCCTTGGTCGTCCGGGGTTACCGAGGGCCGACTGATCAGTGCCTTGGCGTATTCGAGGGTCTTGCTCACGGATAAAGCTCCGGTTGTCGCGGTTTGCCGGCCCGGTCTTCGCCAGGCCGGCTCACGGCTGCTTAGTTGTGTTTATGCAGCTCTTCGTTGAGTGCCACGGCGGTTTTGTTGGTCTGGCACTGCACCGCGCCGTTGACCGAATTGCGGCGGAACAACAGATCGGACTGGCCGGCCAGATCGCGGGCTTTGACGGTGTCCGCCACTTCGCCGTTCTGGTCCAGCACTTCCACCTTGGTGCCGGCGGTGATGTACAGGCCCGCTTCGATGGTGCAGCGGTCGCCGAGCGGAATGCCGGTGCCGGCGTTGGCGCCGAGCAGGCAGTTTTCGCCCAGGGAGATGACAATGTTGCCGCCGCCGGACAGGGTGCCCATGGTGGAGGAGCTGCCGCCCAGGTCGGAGCCCTTGCCGACGAACACGCCGGCGGAGATGCGGCCTTCGATCATGCCCGGCCCTTCGGTGCCGGCGTTGAAGTTGATGAAGCCTTCATGCATGACGGTGGTGCCTTCACCCACATAGGCGCCCAGGCGCACACGGGCGGTGTCGGCGATGCGCACGCCGGTGGGTACCACGTAGTCGGTCATCTTGGGGAATTTGTCGACGCTGTTCACTTCCAGCACCTTGCCGTTGAGGCGGGCGAGAAGCTGACGCTCGGGCAGTTCGTCCAGGTCGACGGCGCCTTCGTTGGTCCAGGCCACATTGGGCAGCAGCGGGAAAATACCGCTGAGTACCACGCCGTGGGGTCTTACCAGACGGTGAGAGAGCAGGTGCAGCTTGAGATAGGCTTCCGGGGTGGAGGCCGGCTCCGCGTCGCTTTCCAGGATGGTCAGCACCACCGGGCGCTCGGATTCCTGGAACGCCACCGCATAGCTGGCTTCGTGTTCGAAGCCGGCCTCGCGCCATTCGCGGGCGAGGTGCTGGATTTGCCGGTGGGTCAGTTCCAGCGCCGCGTTGCCGCCCTGGTAGCCGACTTCCTCGCTGACCACGTCCACCAGTTTGCTGTCCGGGTTGAGGGCCGGGTCCGGGTAGAACACCTCCAGCCATTGGTCGTCGCGGTTCTTGCTGCCGCAGCCCAGTGCCATTGCGAAAATATTGCTCATGTTTGCTTCCCTTTGTTACTCGGTCCAGCGGTGTATGTTGCTCAGCCCAGCAGTGTTTTCCAGCGGCCCTCTTCGAAGCCGGCGTCGATCACGTTGTCGCTGTGCAGAATCGGGCGTTTGATCAGCGACGGGTTGTCTAGCGCCGCCCGTACCGCGCTTTCCGCGTCCATGTTGTCGCGTGTGGTCTGATCCAGCTTGCGCCAGGTGGTGCCGCGCCGGTTGATCACCGTTTCCCAGCCCAGCGCATCGATCCAGCGCCGCAGGTCGGCTTCCGGCACGCCGTCTTTTTTATAGTCGTGAAAATGATACTCCAGGCCCTGCTGGTCGAGCCATTTCAGCGCCTTTTTCATGGTGTCGCAGTTCTTGATGCCGTACACGGTTATCGCCATGGGGGCCTTCCTCCTGGGTACGTTTACAGGCGCTCGATCAAGGCGCGTATGCGCTTGGCGCCCTCCACGCATTGATCCAGCTCCGCGACCAGCGCCATGCGCACCCGGTTCTTGCCCGGGTTGCGGCCCTGTACCGTCCGGGAGAGGTAACGGCCGGGCAGTACGGTCACGTTCTCTTCGGACTTGAGTCGGCGGGCAAAGGTTTCATCGTCCACCGGGGTCTTGGGCCACAGGTAGAAGCCCGCGTCCGGGGCGCTTACCTTAAGTGGCTCGCCGAGAATGTCCAGCACCGCGTCGAACTTGCGCGCGTACAACGCACGGTTGGCGCGCACATGCTCTTCGTCGTTCCAGGCGGCGATGCTGGCCACCTGATGGTGGTTGGGCATGGCGCAGCCGTGGTAGGTCCGGTAACGCAAAAAGCGGCGCAGAATTTCCGCGTCGCCAGCGACGAAACCGGAGCGCAGGCCGGGTAGGTTGGAGCGCTTGGACAGCGAATGGAACACCACGCAGCGGCGGTAATCGTGGCGGCCCAGTTCGGCGCAGGCCTGCAGCAGCCCGGCGGGGGCGCGGTCGCGGTAAATTTCCGAATAGCATTCGTCGGAGGCGATCACGAAGTCGTACTTGTCCGCCAGGTCGATCAGGGCTTTCAGTTGCGCGCCGCTCAGGGTGGCCCCGGTGGGATTGCCCGGCGTGCAGATGAACAGCACCTGGGTGCGCAGCCAGGTGCTTTCGTCGACGGCGTCGAAGTCCGGTTGCAGGCCGGTGCCGTCGGTGCAGGGCAGATACACCGGCTCGCCGCCGCCGAGCAGGGCGGCGCCTTCGTAGATTTGATAGAAGGGGTTGGGCATCAGCACCAGCGGGCTGCGCTGGCGATCCAGCATTGCCTGGGTGAAGGCGAACAGCGCTTCGCGGGTGCCGTTTACCGGCAGCACCTGGTGGTCGCTGCTCACCTGCTGCAATTTGAAGCGGCGGGTCAGCCAGCCGGCGATGGCCTCGCGCAGTTCCGGCAGACCGGCGGTACCCGGGTACTTGGCGAGCAGCGCGGTGTTGTCGCGGAGGGCCTGCTGGACGAACTCCGGCGCCGGGTGTTGCGGTTCGCCGATGGAAAACGCCACCGGGCTTTTGTCACTGGCCGGCAGGTCGGCGAATAGCGTGCTCAGCTTCTCGAACGGATACGGATGCAGGCGTTCCAGATCGGGATTCATGGTGTTCCTTAGATTGAGATCGACATCGGATCGGTTTTGCTGTGGTCGTCCAGCTCTTGCTTCAGAGTGGCCTGCAGGCGCTGACACAGCTCCGGGTCGGACACCGGCTGGCCGTCCAGGTCGGTGACGAAGAAGACGTCCTCCGCCTTTTCGCCGAGCGTGGCGATGCGCGCGTTCTGCACCAGCAGTTCGAACTGCACGAAAATGCGCCCGATGTGCGCCAGCAGGCCGGGGCGGTCCAGGGTGTGCACTTCCACCACCGAGCGGTCGTTGACGATATCGTTGCTGATCGTCACCTGGGTGGGCACATCGAAATGCTTGTGGCGGCGCGGCATGCGGCGGCTCACCGTGGCGCCGAAGTTTTCCGGTTGCTTGAGCGTTTCGGTGAGGGTCTTGCGGATGTATTCGATGCGTGGCCAGTCGTTGCCGATCGGCGTGCCGTGCTCATCCAGAACGATATAGGTGTCCAGGCTGAAGCCATCGGCGCTGGTGATAATGCGCGCGTCCATGATGGTCAGGCCGAGGCTGTCCAGCGCGTTCACGGTGGCGGCGAACAGGTTGCGGGTGTCGGGCGTGTAGATAAAGATCTGCGAGCCGCCTTCCAGGTTGCCGGGGCTGGTCTCCGATTCGCGGATCAGCACCAGCGGGTCTTCCTTGTTGGTGCGCTCCAGCAGCGCCTCGGTGTGCCAGGCGATGTCCCAGGGCGTTTCACGCAGGAAATATTCGTCGCCGATGCTGGCCCACAGCGCTTCGATGGCGTGCGGGTCGTGGTCCCGCTCGGTGAGCAGCTTGAGAGCGTCGTCGCGGGTTTCGTCGATCCAGTCCTGTTTGTCCTGGGGGTTGTTCAGGCCACGCCGCAGCGCGCGCTTGGTTTCCAAATAGAGTTGACGCATCAGCGAGGCGCGCCAGGAGTTCCACAGCGCCGGGTTGGTGGCGTTGATGTCGGCCACGGTGAGCACGTAAAGATAATCCAGGTGCACCAGGTCGCCCACGGTGCGCGCGAATTCATGCACCACGTCGGGATCGGAAATGTCCTTGCGCTGGGCGGTCACGCTCATGGTCAGGTGGTTGCGCACCAGCCAGGCCACCAGCTTGGCGTCCCAGTTGGTGAGGCCGTGGCGTTGGCAGAAGGCGATGGCGTCGTCGGCGCCCAGCTCGGAGTGATCGCCGCCGCGCCCCTTGGCGATATCGTGGTAGAGCCCGGCCACGTACAGCAGCTCGGGCTTGGGCAACCGGTAAAAGACTTCGCAGGCCACCGGGAACTCGTCGCGCTGGTCGTCGTAACGCAGCCGCCGCATGTTCTTGATCACCAGCAGGGTGTGCGCGTCCACGGTGTAAATATGGAACAGGTCGTACTGCATCATGCCGATGATGCGGCCGAACTCGGGCAGGTACTTGCCGAGGATGCCGTAGCGCTTCATGCGGCGCAGCTGTGAAAACAGCGCGTGGGGGCTGCGCAACAGCTGCATGAACAGGGCGGTGTGGGCCGGTTCCTGGCGGAAGGCGTCGTCGATCAGCGGTCGGGATTCGATCAGCGCCCGCACGGTGGCGGCGCGCACGCCTTTCAGGTCCGGGTTCTGGGCCAACAACACGAACACTTCCAGAATCGCCGAGGGCCGTTTGCGGAAGACATCCGGGGCGCTGATCTCCAGGTAGTCGTTGCGCACCTGGAACCGGCGGTTGAGCGGCGTGACCTTCTCGGGTTCGCCGGCGCGCAGGATCACCTCGTCGAACAGTTGCAGCAGCATCTCGTTAAGCACCGAGAGCGCCAGCGCCACCCGGTAGAAGCGTTTCATCAGTTGCTCCACCGCCAGGTTGGCGTCGGAGTCTTTATGGCCGAGGCGCTCGGCCAGCTGGCGCTGGTGATCGAACAGCAGACGGTTTTCGTTGCGTCCGGTGAGGCCGTGCAGCTGCCAGCGAATCCGCCACAGCGAATCCAGGCACTTGCTCAGCACACGGTGCTCGTCGGCGGTCAGGAAGCCGGCATCGACCAGGGCTTCCAGGCTGTCGGCGCCGAAATGGCGCTTCGCCACCCAGGTGATCATCTGCACGTCGCGCAGGCCGCCGGGGGCGTTCTTGATGTCCGGTTCGAGGTTGTATTCGGTGTCGTTGAACTTGCGGTGGCGGGCGGTTTGCTCTTCCCATTTGGCGGCGAAGAACTGGTCGTTGGGCCACATGGCGTCCGGGCCGGTCAGTGCTTCCAGGTCCGCGCGGACCTGGTCGTCGCCGGCCAGGGTGCGCGCTTCCATGATATTGGTGGCCACGGTGATGTCCTGGCCCGCCAGGCTCACGCACTCGTCCAGGGTGCGCACGCTGTGTCCGATTTCCAGGCCGATGTCCCACAAAAAGGCGACAAAGCCTTCCAGGGCGGAGCAGGCCTCCGGGTCCGGGGCGTCCCGGAACAGCACCATCAGATCCACATCCGAGTGGGGGTGCAGCTCGCCACGGCCGTAGCCGCCCACCGCCACCAGGGCCACGCGCTGGAAGCGGTCCAGGCCGAACAGGGACCAGGCGGCGATCAGTACGCGGTCCACCAGCCGGGCGCGCCCGTGCACCAGCTCGGTGATCGGCACCTCGTTAAAGGCCTCGTCGAGCCGTGCCTGGCCCGCCTCCAGGAACTCCCGGGCGGCGAGGCCCGGCTGATCGCTGTCGCGCAGGGTGTCGAGCAGCGAGTCTTGGCTCATCGGCGGATCGAGATTCATAGCAGGGTGGCCTCGAGAACGGCGTTAAGAGCGTCAGTAAAGATCGGTTTCTTCCCGGCGGGCGGTGAGCACTTCGTAACCGTCGGCGGTGAC
>CAZKWA010000040.1:0-29447 GCA_964556345.1 uncultured Alcanivorax sp. | reverse complement strand
TGCCCTTTTTGCTTCCAGCTAGGCGGAGGGAGCGCCGTTTGGTGACTCCAAATAAGCGACCGACAACGACGCTGGGGGCAAAAAGGGCTCCAGCCCTTCGGGTTGCGGCTAAAAAGCCACCCCTCCGCGTTGCTCGTCGTTCATTTGGAGTCACCAAACTTCTCTCCTCGCGCCTTGATGGGTGGTATTTTAGCCGCAACAGGCGTGATGCAAGTAGTGTGAGCAGGCCCTAGAACCCCCAGGTGGTCAGGTTGGACGGCGGCTCGCCGTTGGCCAGGCTGTTGAGCCCGCGCACGCAGCGCACGATCCACCAGATCACGATGATCACCAGCAGCAGCCAGCCGATCAATGCCAGGGTGGTGATGCCGGCGATCAGGTTATACAGCAGGCCGATCCAGAAGGTGCGGTATTGAAAGCGGAAGTGGGCCTTGTGCGGTTCCGGCGCGTCCGGCGCCTGGAGGTGGGCGATCACCGCGCCCACCAGCGCCGTGACGCCGCCGGTGATCAGCCCGATCAGCATCAGGGCGTAGGCTATCCTGACCAGTTGGGAGCGGGTTTCCGCGCTGCTTTCGGTCACGGCATTTCCCGGTCGGTGAGGTCCGGCGCCGGTGCGTAGCAACTGGCCATGCAGGCGTCCAGGGTTTCAAACGGCACCGTGCCCTGGCAGCCGCCCCAGGTGAATTCCTGGCAGGTCTCGCTTTCGCTGTCGTAGTAGTAGGCCGGTATGGCGGCGCGGCACTGGCCGCTGTCGGGCGCCTGATGGCAGGCCTCCGGCAGGGGGTGGGCGTTGCGTCCGCTCTGGCAGCCGGCCAGGGTCAGGACAAGGGCGGACAGGATCAACAGGACACGCATCGATGATTCTCCTTGTGCGGTGGTGGCCACCATCATACCCGGAACCCCGGCCCGGCTCAGCCCGGTCTTGCCGTTCAGCGGCAGTGCTTCTGGTCCGCGGGCAAGGTGTCGTTTTCACTGTTCAGACGGATCACGGTTTTCTGCAGCAGCAGGTTGTTGGGCAGGGTGTAGTGGTGGCCATGTTCATCCTCAAGGATGATGAACACCAGGCCCATATGCCGCACCCGGCCGGTGATGGTGTTGTCGCCGTCGAGGAAGCGGATCCGGTCGCCGATCCGGTACGGGGCGCTGAAGAAAAGAATGATCGACGCCGTGGCGTTGCTCAGCATGGACCAGCTGGCGAACAGCGCCACGCCCAACAGGGCCAGCAGCGAGGTGGCGAAGACCATCACGCCGTCGCCGCTGAGCCCCCAGACGGCGCCCAGCAACAGCAACGCCACCGTCAGGCAAAGCACATTGATGACCACCGACATCTGGAAAATGCGGGCGCGGGCGAATTCGCGCTGCTGGCCGAGGCGGCGCGCGATCCGGCGCAGCATGGCGGAAAGCAGCAGGGCGCCGACGATCACCGCCAGGCTGAGGAGTGTTTTAATAAGAAGAGGAGACATGGGGCTAGTCTAGCCCCTGTCTCGCCCGCAAACGAGAGGCGCGCGTTCAGCGCGCCGAAATTTCCACCGGCAGGCCGTCCTTGGGCATCGCCAGGGGCACCAGCTGCACCGGCATTTCGTAGCCGTCGCGCACCCGCACCCGGTAGCGGCGCAGGAAGTGGAACAGGAACGTCTTGGTCTGCAGTTCCGCGAAGTTCAGCCCCAGGCATTTATGGTGGCCGCCGCCGAACGGAATCCACTGAAAGTGATGTTGCTTGTGCTCGGCCCGTTCGTCGCTGAAACGGGCCGGGTCGAAGCGCTCCGGATTGGTCCAGTATTCGGGCATGTAGTGGGTGTACAGCGGTGACAGGTTGACCATGGTGTTCTTGGGGATGCGATGGCCCTGGAAGGTCACCTCCTCGGTGGTGCGGCGCGGGAAGGTGGTCAGCGCCGGGCGCATGCGCAGCGTTTCCCGGAACACCCAGCCGGTCTTGGTCATCTTGTCCAGGTCGTCGTAGCCGAGCCGGTCGGGCTGCTCCGCGGCGGCGGCCACCTGGTCCATTTCCCCGGCCAGGGCGTCCTGCCACTCCGGATGCTTGCAGAGCAGGTAGATCAGCGAGCAGAGCGTGCTGGTGGTGGTGTCGTGGGCGGCGAACAGCAGGAAGATCATGTGATTGGTGACGTCCTGGTCGGTGAGGCCGCCTTTCTCTTCCGCCGCCTTGCACAGCTCGCTGAAGAAATCCGGGGTGTCGGCCCGGCGTTTCTCCGGAATCAGGTCGTTGACGAACGCTTCCAGATAGCGGCGACCCCGCAGACCCCGGTACCACAGGGTGCCGGGAATCGGCAGGCGCAGTATCGCCAGGGAGGCGTCCGCCGCGTCGATGAACGACTGGTTCACCTTGTCCGCCTCGGGGCCCATATCCAGGCCGAAGAAAATCTGCGCGCCCACGTCCAGCAGCAGCGCCTTGATGCGGTCGAAGAAGGTGAAGGTCTCGCCGGTGGGCCAGGTGGCCAGGCCGTTCTCCACCCGCGGCCCCATGCGGTCGATATAACTGGCCAGGGCCGGCTTCTTGAAGGCCTGCTGCATGATGCGGCGGTGGAACTTGTGATCGGCGAAATCACGCAGCATCAGGCCGTCGGTGAACAGCCGCTCGAGGAGCGGGTTCCAGGCGGCGCGGCTGGAGAACACATGCTCCTTGTCGCGCAGCACGAACTCGTTGGCCTCCGGGCCGAGCAGGGAGACACCATGCTGGAACAGGATGCTGCTCCGGTGCACCGGGCCGTAGCGGCGCGCCTGCCGGTGCACCAGGCTTTCGTAGTCGCGCAGAAACGCCAGGGTCTGCCCGAACAGGGGCCAGCCGTAATCGCCGGGGATATGGTTCAGTTTCCGCTGCGGCATCTTCGGTAGCTGCGCCGCTCTTTGCTGGGCGCTTTCCATGGAACCCATAATTGTTTCCCGTCAACGTTATCAATAGGGGCAATGTACTGCCGTCCCGGTGAGCGGCGCCAGACACTGTTGGCAGGTGTCAATCAGCGCTGTCCGGCGGGGTAGGGGTGCTATCATCGGGCCTTTGTACTGGCGGGAAGGATCATCATGGTGGAACACAACAAAGCAGCCATTGTTACCGGTGCCGGCACGGGCATCGGCAAGGCGTCGGCGCTGGCGCTGGTCGAGGCCGGCTACCGCGTCGCTTTCGCCGGGCGCGACGGCGACCGTCTGCGGCGCACCCTGGCGGACGCCGGGCTGGACGAGGACCGGGCCATCGCGGTGGCCACGGACGTGAGCGACCCGGCGTCGGTGGACGCCTTGTTCGAGCGCACCCTGGCGGCGTTCGGGCGTGTGGACCTGCTGTTCAACAACGCCGGCACCGGGGCGCCGCCGGTGCCCCTGGAAGAGCTTTCTCCGGCGCAATGGCTGGCGGTGGTGAACACCAACCTGTCCGGTGCCTTCTATTGCACCCAGGCGGCCTTCCGGGTGATGAAAAACCAGGATCCGCAAGGCGGGCGGATCATCAACAACGGCTCGATTTCCGCCCAGTCGCCACGACCTGATTCGGCGCCCTACACGGCCACCAAGCACGCCATGACCGGCCTCACCAAGTCCACCTCCCTGGATGGTCGGAAGTACCGGATCGCCTGCGGTCAGATCGACATCGGCAACGCCGCCACCGAGATGACCGAACCGATGCGCCGGGGCGTGCCCCAGGCCAACGGCGAGATCCTGGTCGAGGACCGCATGGACGTGCGGCACGTGGCCGAGGCGGTGGTGCACATGGCGGCGCTGCCGCTCGAGGCCAATGTGCAGTTCATGACGCTGATGGCCACCGCCATGCCCTTCATCGGGCGCGGCTGAACGCGGGGCCGGCCGGGGCCCGTATGGTAGGATGGCGGCATGACAGAGGATCTGATCACGGTGTTCGGCGGCAGCGGCTTTCTCGGCCAGCGTGTGACCGGGGCGCTGCTGGCCCGGGGCCACGGGGTGAGGCTGGTGGCCCGGCACCCGCAACGGGCCCGCTTCCCGGCGGACCAGGAACAGCGGCTGCAACGCCATGCCGCGGATATCACGGACGATCAGGCGGTGCGCGCCGCCGTGGCCGGCAGCCGCGTGGTGGTCAATGCGGTATCCCTTTACGCGGAGCGCGGCGACCGGACCTTCGAGGCGATCCATGTGCACGGCGCCGCGCGGCTGGCCGCCGCCGCGCGCGCGGCCAAGGTGACGCGGTTGCTGCATGTCTCCGGTATCGGCGTCGACCGGCACTCGCCGTCGCCGTACATCCGCGCGCGGGCGCGGGGCGAAGCGGCGGTGCTCGACGCCTTCCCCGACGCCGTGCTGGTGCGGCCTTCCTCCCTGTTCGGCGCCGGTGACGCCTTGCTCCGTTCCCTGGCCTTGCTGACCCGGGCCCCGGTGATTCCCCTGTTCGGGCGCGGCCTGACACGGTTGCAGCCGGTCTGGGTGGAGGATGTGGCCGAGGCGCTGGCGCGGCTGGCGGACCGCGCCGCGCCCGCCGCCGGGGTCTATGAGCTGGGCGGCGCCGAGACGCTGCGCTACCGGGAACTGGTGAGCGCGGTATGCCGCCACCTGGGACGCCGCCGGGCGCGCCTGCCGGTGCCGTTCGGGCTCTGGCACGCCCTGGCGATGGCGCTGTCGCTGCTGCCGTCGCCGCCCCTGACCCGGGATCAGCTGTGGCTGATGGCCAAGGACAACCTGGCCGCCCGGGAGGTGGACGGTTTCTCCAGCCTGGACCTGCGGCCGCGGGGGGTCAGCGAAACCCTGCCGGTGTGTCTGGGGCCGCCCCGCTAGACACGGGCCCGGTTAAAGGTGCGCCGGGTTATGCAGGTCGCGCTGGTCCAGGGGCGGCGGTGACCACTGATAGAGCCAGGTTTCGGTGAGCGGCTCGCCGCTGTCCTTGCGCTTGAGGTAAAGGCGCACATTGATCGGCGTCAGATCGTCGTCCGGCGGCACCAGGTCGAACATGGCCCGATAGCCGTTGATGGCGTGCAGCGGCCGCGCCGAGGTGATCTCCACCCGGCCGGAAGAATGTTCGATCACCGGGACTACTTCCACATCACTGTCCAGGCCCTCGATGGGCCCGCCCAGAAAGTCCACCGCGAAGCGCCAGCTGAAGTACTCGCGGGGCTGCCCGACCACGCCGCCGAGCCCGGTGCGGGTGGCCACGCAACGGCCCAGCGGCGGGCGCGGCGCCTTTCCGGTCCAGGCCAGGCGGTAGGCGAACAGGGCTTCCTCGCCGGGCCGCAGCGGTTTCTCGGGATTCCAGAACGCGACGATGTTGTCGAAGGTTTCGTCCAGGGTGGGAATTTCCACCAGTTGGATACTGCCCTTGCCCCAGCCGCCACGGGGCGTCACCCACAGGCTCGGCCGCCGTTCGTAGAACACGCCATCGTCCTGATAGTGGTCGAAGTTCCGGTCGCGCTGCAGCAGGCCGAAACCGCGCGGGTTATTGTCGGCGAAGGCGTTGAAGCGCAGTTGCGGCGGGTTCACCAGCGGTCGCCAGATCCACTCGCCGCCGCCGCTGTGTATCGCCAGACCGTCGGAATCGTGGATTTCCGGGCGCCAGTCCCAGGCCACCCGGCGGTTGTTCTCGCCCACCTGGTACATGCTGGTCAGTGGCGCCACGCCCAGCCGTTCGATGGGCTGGCGCGGGTACAGCGCCGCGTCCACGTCCATGATCACGTCGCCGGCCACCCGTTCAATAATGAAGCGGTAGGCGCCGGTGACGCTGGGCGAATCCAGAAAGGCGTAAACGATCACCTGCTCGGCGTCGGCCGGGCGTTCAAACCAGAAATGGGTGAACTCGGGGAATTCCTCCGGTTCCGGCATGGCGGTGTTCACCGCCAGCCCCCGGGCCGACAGGCCGAACTGGCGGGAGGCGCTGGTGGCGCGGAAGTAGCTGGCGCCCAGGAAGGCGGCGATGTCCCGCTCCCAGTCACTGTGGTGCAGCAGCCGGAAGCCGGCGAAGCCCAGGCCCTTGGGCAGGGAAGAAGGGTCGAGATCGGTGTGGCTGAAATCGAACAGATCGGTGCGGTACGGGATCGGGCGGGCCTGGCCGTCCACCACCTCGTGCATTTTCACCGGGGTGCGGAAATTCAGGCCCAGGTGGAAGAACTGCATCCGGAAGGCGGCGTCCTGGTCATCCGCCCACAGCGCTTCCCGGTCCAGGTAGCGGATGCCCTGGTACTGATCCCAGGAAAGATCGTCGATGGCCGGCGGCAAGTCCATGCGATGGCTGTGGTAGGGCTGCCCGGAAAAGTGCCGCGCCATGCCCTTGAGCCAGGCGTAGCTGAAGGGCTCGCCGGGGCCTTCGCCGTGCGCGCCGGCGGGCTCGCTAAGCACCCGCGCCAGGGCCGGCGCCACCGGCAGCAGGGCGCCGCCGAACAAGCCCAGGGCCTTCAGTACCGAACGTCGATCCATGTCGTTGTCTCCGCATTCCCTGGTCATTGGCTGTGTTATGCAAGTAGAACGCCGGTACGCGGCTAAGTTCCAGCCCGGCGGGCCAGAAGGCCGGAGCAAAAGACCACCAGGGCGGCGCACAGCAATACCGTGCCGCCGATCTCGAAAATCAACGGGCCGCCGCTGGGGTGGGCGTACAGCGTGGCCATGGCGTAGGCGGCGCCCGCCTGACCGACGGCGAACAGCGCCGTGGCCCGGCCCCAGGCGTGCGTGGCGCGATGCGCCGGCACCAGCTCCGCCACCCGGCCCATGGTGCCGGCCACCATGGCCGGGATCATGGCGCCGACCACGAACGAGGACAGCGTCACCACCGCCAGGCCGGGAAGCAGCATCGGCGACAACACCGCCAGCCCCTTGCAGGAGAGCGCGCCGATCAGCGTCCAGTGCCAGCCCAGCCGTCGCGCGGCGGCGCCGGCCAGGAAGGGGCCACTGATCGCGCCGACGGCGAACACCGCCCACTGGCCGGCGGCGGCCCAGGTGCCGAAGTCGCGGTAGCGTTCCAGGTAATCCACCCAGAACACCGTATGCGGCACGAAGCCCACCGCGTCCATCAGGTAGGCGGCGTACAGCATGATCAGCAGAATGCCGGCGCCGTTGCCGTTGGCGGGCGCTTCCGCCACGGTCGGCATGGCCGGCCAGGTCCGCCACACCAGCAGAGTGGGCACCACGCAGGCGGCCGCCAGCCCGGCCCAGGCCAGCGCCAGTCCCTGGGTGATCAGCAGCGGCACCAGGGTGGCGGAGAACAGCACCCCCAGGCCGACGCCGGCGAAGATCCAGGTGGTGCCCCGTTTGCGCATGGATTCCGGCAACTGGGAGGCGATCAGCGACGGCGCGATCACCATCAGAAAGGCGCCGGTGACTCCGGCCACGAAACGCCACAGACTGAACCACCACACCGGCGCCGCCCAGGCGCTGGCCAGGAACCCCAGCCCCACCAGCAGCACCGACGCCTTGATTACCCGGGTGGGGCCGAACCAGCGGCTCACGCGGCTGGCCAGCACCGCCCCGAACAAATAGCCGAGCAGGTTGGCGGCGCCCACATAGCCGGCGTCCGCCTCGTTCAGCCAGCCGGCTTCGATCACGCCCGGCAGCAGGGCGGCGTAGGCGAAGCGGCCCAGGCCGATGCCCACCAGGGTGGCGGAGCCGGCCATCACGACCAGGCGACCGGGGGACAGACTCGGATTGGGCAGTGTCATTCAGGGCTCCGGATGGGTCAATTCAGTGGCCAAGTTAACCAGAGCGCTTTTATCGCTGGAAATGATTTTTTAAGATAGCCGGTATCGCAATGGGTGAAGGGCCCCGACCATGCTGATTCGCTCCCTGGAGATTTTTCGCGCGGTGGTCGACACCGGCAGCTTCAGTGCCGCCGCCGAGCACTTGCACACGGTGCAGTCCAACGTGACCGCTCACATCAAGAAGCTGGAAACCGAGCTGGACGCCCGTCTGCTGGAGCGGCGCACGCCGGTGGTCGCCACGCCCGCCGGCCATCAGCTGCTGAGCTACGCGCATCGCATCGTCGAACTCCACGACGACGCCGTGGCACGTTTCCACCCCCAGGCGGAACCGGCCGGGGAGTTGCGCCTGGGCAGCATGGAAACTACCGCCGCGGTGCATCTGCCGGGGCTGCTATCCACCTTCAGCCGGCGCTGGCCGCACCTGGCCGTGCACCTGCGCACCGGCACCTCCTCGGAGTTGCTGGAGGAAGTGCGCGCCGGACGGTTGGACGCGGCCTTCGTGGCCGGCGAAAAAGTCGGTGAGGACGTGCTGCTGCGGCCGGTCTTCGAGGAGCGACTGGTGCTGGTCAGCGGTCGGCCGCTCAACGCCATGCCCGACCGCGCCACCCTGGCGCAGACGCCTTTCCTGGCGTTCCGTCAGGGCTGCGGTTACCGGCACAGCATTGAAAGGCTGTTCGCGGAACAGCGGGTGCCGGCGCCGCGCATCCACGAATTCGGCAGCCTGGACGCCATCGCCGGCTGTGTCGCCGCGGGCATGGGGCTGGCGTTGCTGCCCGAGTCCACCGTGCGCCAGTACCGTCAACGTTTTGAGCTGCACACCCTGACGCTGCCCGCTTCGTTTGCTGACGTGACCACGCAACTGGCGACCTTGCTCCGACCCAGTTGGAGCCGTGCTCTGGAGGTGTTCATGGAGGGGATGGGAGAACTTGAAGAGGAACGGACGCCGGTACAGGCGGCGGTTTCCTAGCTCCGGACTTTCTACGGAGCGCTCTTGTGGGAGCTTGCCAGGCAAGCGAAAGGCCGGCAAAGCCGGCCGGCAGGATACCAGAGACGTTCTTCATGCCGGGCGGTTACACCGCCCTTTCGCGAGCAGGCTCGCTCGCACAATGAGTCCCCGCCCGCGAGAGCGGGAGGGGCTTCAGCCATTGCTTAGTGCTCGTGGCCTTCCGGCCCGTGCACGTGGCCGTGCTCTTTCTCTTCGTCGGAAGCTTCACGCACTTCGGTGACTTCCACGTCGAAGTTGAGGGTTTCACCGGCCAGCGGATGGTTGCCGTCCACGGTGACCTGATCGCCTTCCACCTCGGTGATGGTGAAGATGCGCTGGCCCGCTTCGGTCTGCGCCTGGAACTGCATGCCCGGCTGAAGCTCGCCACCGGCGCCTTCGAAGGCGGAGGTGGGAACCTGCTGGATCAGGCCTTCGTGGCGTTCGCCGTACCCTTCTTCCGGGGTCACGGTGACTTCCAGCTTGTCGCCGGCCTGCTTGCCCACGAGCGCCTTTTCCAGGCCGGGGATGATGTTGCCGTGGCCGTGGAGGTAGTTCAGCGGTTCTTCACGCTGGCGGGAGGAATCGATGGTCTGGCCCGCTTCATTGGTCAGGGTGTAGTGGAAAGCCACTACGGTATTGTCTGCGATTTGCATGGGCGCCCTTTTGGGGTTGATGAATGTCCGACGCTGGGCGTCACGGATATGACCATGGTAACAGTCCCGTCGAGGGCTTGACCAACGGCGGCCCGCCCGGCGTGGGCGCGGCTGGCGCGAAATGACCGATGGCGGCCCCGCGCTAAGGTTTTGAAAGACTTTTCCCGTTGCACGCTGGCGCCATTGGGTCATCATGGTCGCCTCTTCCGATAGGCCGATTCCGATAGGGAGCGCAACCGTGAAAACCCTTCCCGAACTCTTTGAAAACAATGAAGAGTGGCGTCATCAGATCGAGCAGGAGCACCCCGGCTTCTTCGAGCAACTGGTCGGCCAGCAAAAACCCCGTTTCCTGTGGATTGGCTGCGCGGATTCCCGCGTCCCCGCCAACGAAATCGTCGGTCTGATGCCCGGCGAGCTGTTCGTGCACCGCAATGTGGCCAACCTGGTCAATCACACCGATCTCAACCTGCTGTCGGTGCTGCAGTTCGCCGTCGAGGTGCTGGAAGTGCGGCACGTGATGGTGGTCGGGCACTACGGCTGCGGCGGTGTGCGCGCGGCCATGGAAGACAAGCCCCACGGCCTGATCGACAACTGGCTGCGCCAGGTGCGTGAGCTGTACCTGCGAAACCGCAAGGACCTGAAACAGCTGCCCGATGAAGAGGCGCGGGTGGACCGCATGTGCGAGCTGAACGTGGCCCGCCAGGTGATCAACGTGGCCAATACCACGGTGATCCAGGAAGCCTGGCGCCGGGATCAGAAGCTCAGCATCCACGGCTGGATCTACTCCATCGCCAACGGCCGCCTCCAGGACCTGGACCTGGGTGTGAACACCAACCAGGAGCTGCGGGCTCTGGAGGCGGACAGTTACGGCGACTGATTCCCCGCCGTTCGGTTAGGCCTGGGAGGGGCGCTGCGCCAGCAACCAGCGCAGGTCCTCCAGGCCGCGCCGCCACTCGCCCACCCCGGACACCGAATTGATGTGCCCGAGATCGCCGCCGTTGCGGAACGCGGCGCCCCAGCGGCGCGCCAGATCGCGGCTCTCCGCCAGGTCCATCCACGGGTCGGTGGTGCTGGCGATGATCCGCGCCGGCACCGGCAGCGGGCCGGCCGGTGGTTCCAGGCCGGGGCCCCGGGGCCAGGCCGGCGCCACCAGTAACAGCCCGGCCACCTTTTGCGGGTGGCGCGTGGCGTAGACCGCGCTGGCCAGGCAGCCGAAGCTGTGGGCGATCAGCACCGCCGGTTCCCGGCTACCCTCCAGGGCCTGGTCCAGGGCCCGTTGCCAGGCGTCCAGGCGCGGCCGGCGCCAGTCCTTCATGCGCAACGTCCTCAGCCAGGGCTGGTGGTGGTGCCAGTGGGTTTGCCAGTGGCGGGCGTCGCTGCCGTGCAGGCCGGGCACCAGGACGCCCTCGAAGGGGACCTCGGCCGGGATGGCGGGGGCGTGGGGTACGGCGCGGCGCACGGTGGCCGGCGAAGACAGTACCGGTGGCATGGGGCTCTCCTTGGCATCACGAACGGCCAACAGACCAAAATAGTGAGCAGGCCGGAAGTGTGGCTGGAGATGTTGATGATTGTTTTACCGGCGTGGGTCGGTTCGATGACCGGTGCCGGTCGGGGGGTGGCCGGCACCGGCGTGAGCGCCGGCGCCGGATCGCCGTTCAGCGACGCACGCCGCTGGCGTTGAGGTGGCTGCCGCCGTCCACCAGAATCGCTTCGCCGGTGGTCAGGTCGCCGCCGATCACCAGCCCCAGCACCGCCTGGGCCACGGTTTCCGGCGAGGCGGCGTCATTCAGGGCGGCGCCGGCCTTGGTTTTGGTCAGCAGGTTGGCGTAGGCCTCCTTGCCGAGCCCCTTCTCCAGCCATTCACCCTGCACGAAGCCCGGGCAGATCGCGTTGACGCGGACTTCCGGGCCCAGCACCCGGGCCAGGGATTTGGTCATCGTCAGCAGAGCACCCTTGGAGGCGGCATAGGCGATCGAACTGCCCACCCCGGCCAGGCCGGCGATGGAGGCCATGTTGATCACCTGGGCGGTGCCCGCCTGCCGCAGCGCGTTTTCGGCGGCGCGGGTCATCTGGTAGGGCCCCACGGTGTTCACCGCGTAGAGGTGCAGGAAATCGTCCTTGCTCAGGCCGTCCAGGTCCTGGTGGGCGCAGAATTTGGTGGTGCCGGCGTTGTTGACCAGCACGTCCAGGCGGCCGAACTCCGCCAGGGTCGCTTCCACCAGGGTCTGGCACTGGGTGTCGTCGGAAACGTCCGCCTGCTGAACCAGGGTGCGGACGCCGAAGGCTTCGCAGTCCTTGGCCACGGCGCGGGCGCCGTCTTCGTTACGGCTGTAATTGATCACCACATGGCAGCCCTGTTCCGCGAACAGACGGGCGATGGCGGCGCCGATACCGGAAGACGAACCGGTGATCAGGGCCACGGCGTTTTTTAGTTTCATGGTTGTATTCCCGAGACAAACGAAAAAGAAAATCGACGGTAACACGGTGGCCGATAAAAGCGCATCGCGGCGCTGTTTCAAGATTTGGCGGTCAGTTCGTCGAGCAGATCCCGGAGTGCCGCGCGGAGTTGCTCGATGCCCGGTTCCTCCACGGGGAAGTGCCCGGCGTTCTCCAGGGGAAGATGCTGTGCCGGCGCCGCGATGCGCGCCAGAAAGCGCAGGCTCAGTGCCGGTGCCGTCCAGCGGTCGGCCGCCGGGTGGGTGAGCAGCACCGGCACCGTGGCGAACCGCTCCGGCGCCGTTTCCGGCCGGCTGTTCAGGTAGCTGCGCAGAAAGCCCAGAGCCACGGCCCCGCCGCCGCCCCTGGGGTCGGTGCGGCACAGCTTTGAAAGCGCCGGTTGATTGGCGATTTTACTCATGGGCGTGAGCCAGCGAATCGGCAGGCGTCGGCGGTCGAGCAGTGGCGCCAGCGCGTTCAGCAGCGGCAGGCTCCAGCGTCCCAGCCACGGGGAAAGGGCCGTCCATACTTGCGGGTCGGCGGGGTCCAGCAGGCAGGTCGCCACCAGCCGGGCCACCGGGTTGCCGCCGTCCCGCTGTTCCAGGCGGGCGCAGGCGGCGTAGGCCAGCATGCCGCCCATGCTGGCGCCGCACAGCACCAGGGGGCGCGGATCGGCCCGCTGTTCGGCGGTGATCAGCGCGCAGACACAATCCAGCCAGTCCGGATAGCGCACGGCGGCGGGGTCGGGCACCCGGGTGCGGCCGTAGCCGGGCAGGTCCGGCACCAGCACCTCGTACCCCAGGTCCGCGGCCAGGGCGGCGACGGGCCAAAGGGCGCCGGCGTGGCCGCCGGCGCCGTGCAGAATCAGCAGCTTGGCACCGGCTTCGGGCCGCCGGGCCCGGGCGATGTGCACTGAGTGGTCCCGCCAGGGCCACCAGGTGGCTTCCGGTGGGGTCCGGGCGCGGTCCTGAAGGCGGGCCGGCAGGCAGGCGATATAGGCGTCAGGGGTCATGGCGGTTCCGGGCGTTGACTTGTTTGCGAGTAATCCTCACATTTGGCCCTCGACCCCACAACTCGCATTTCCCCTATGAGCCAGCCTCGCAAAAAGCCGCGCCAGCAGCGCGCCGCGGCCACCTGGGACGCCATCCTCGAGGCGGCGGCTCAGCTTTTCCAGCGTTCCGGCTACGCCGCCACCACCACCAACAAGGTGGCGGAGCGCGCCGGTGTCTCCATCGGTTCCCTGTATCAGTATTTTCCCAACAAGGACGCCTTGCTGGTGGCGCTGGCGGAACGCCATCTCGCCGAGGCGTCGCAACAGTTGGCGGCGGTGTTCGACCGCCTGGAGCGGGAGCGCCCGGGGTTGCCGACCACCCTGGCGCTGCTGATCGACGCCGCCGTGGCGCTGCACCGGCACAACCCGGCCATGCACCGGCTGCTGTTCGATCTGGCGCCGCGCACCGAAGAGACCGCCGCCCGGTTGCGCGCCCTGGAGAAGGGGCTCGCCCTGGCGGTGGCCCTGCAGTTGCGGCGCCTGGGCGTGGGCGGGGAGCAGCCGCAGGCGCGCGCGCTGCTACTGGTGCAGGGTCTGGAGGCCCAGGTCCATGGCGCGGTGCTGGAGGCAACGGACGAGGCCGCGCGCGAGCGCCTGATCGGCGAAATGCACGGTTTATGGCTGGCGGCGCTAGAAGGCTGAGCCGGTGGCCTGGCGAAACAGCCCGGCCAGATCGTCGAGTTGCTCGTGCAGCTCGCCGTTTACTTCCTTGGTCAGCACATGCAGAAGGATCATCGCGTTGATCGGCGCGTCGGAACCGTCGGCGTGTCGGAAGCGGCCGACGAAGCAGCGGTTCAACTCGCCCAGGTTGCGGTAGGCGTGGTCCATGTCTTCCAGGTTCAAGGGCAGGTCGGGGTTGTCGCGTTTGGCCAGGTAGCGGTGCAGCAGAAAGAAGCCGACGGCGCGGGTCAGGGTCTCCGTTTCCGTGCTCACCGGCAGGTGGAACAGCGCCATGGGTCTCAGGAAGCGGGTGTGCGGGCAGTCGCTGAGCGCGCACACCAGCCCGAACAGCGAGCTGAGGGCGCGCTGCGCGGTGGTGTCCAGCCGGTATTCCCGCTCCGGGGTGGTGACCCGCAGATGGATGGGATCGAAGGAGCGGCCCAGTTGGTGATCGGGGAGCAACCACGCCAGGTTGCGGGCGATCGGGCAGTAGCGGTGTTCGTCGCGGCTCAGCGGGCAGTGGGAGCACTGGCAGTGTTCCAGCAGGGCCCAGTCCGGCGGGACGAAATCCGGATCCACCGCCAGGCCGTGGTTCTCCGGTTCCTGATGCAGTTTGATATCGGTGACGCGGCCGTCGGTGCCGGTCAGTTGGTAGTGGATATCAGGCTGCATGGGCACGCTTCTTTTCCGCCAGCGGCAGGCGGATGTCGATGCGGGTGCCCTCGCCGGGGGCGCTGGTGGCGGTCAGGGTGCCGCCGTGACGCTGAATAATGTCCTGGGAGATAGACAGCCCCAGGCCGGTGCCCTGGCCGATCGGTTTGGTGGTGAAGAAGGGCTCGAAAATCTGCGCCAGTTGCGCGGCGTCCATGCCGGGGCCGTTGTCGGTCACCGACAAGCAATAGGTCTGCGCGTCGCTGTGTGCCTCGATGCGGATCTCGCCATCCTGTTCCACCGCCTGGGCGGCGTTCACCAGGATATTCATCAGCACCTGGGAAAGCTGGCTCTCCGAACCGTTCACCGGCGGCAGCTCCGGGGGCAGGTGGGTGGTCACCCGGATACGCTCCAGCTCATGGCGCGCCAGATTCATCGAGGTGGCCACGCAGCGGGACAGGTCCACCGGCTGGTAGCGTTCCTGCTCGTTGTGCGAAAAGTGCTTCAGGTCGCGAATGATCTTCTTGATCCGATCAATGCCTTCACTGGTTTCGCGCATCAGATTGGGGTGATCGTTGAGGATCATTTCCAGCGAATCCATGTTCAGGCGTAACGACTGCTCCGCCTGCAGAAACTGCTCGAAACGCTCCGGGCTGATGCGGCGGCGCAGACCGGCGATCACCTTGGACAAGGTGGTCAGATACTGTTCGCTGCGGCGCAGGTTGGCGGACACGAAGGCGATCGGGTTGTTGATTTCGTGGGCGATGCCCGCGGAGATGGTGCCCAGGGACGCCATCTTTTCCGAATGCAGCAGCATCGATTCGACCTGGTTGATCTTATCGTCCTTGTCGCGCACCGCCTGGATCAGCTCGCTGTTCTGCGCCTTGATCTGGGTGATGTCGGTGCCGAAGTAAATATAGCCGTCGTCCTCGTCGGTGATATAGGACAGCGGGAAAATAAACATATTCACCCAGTACAGCTCGCCGTCCTCGCCACGGCCGCAGACCTCGCCGCTCCAGACGCCGCGCCGCGCCTGCTCGCAATTCATGAAGTGCGCGCTCAGGTCCGGGCGGTCCTTGGGGTGGTGCAGGCTTTCGTGTTTGCCGATCAACTGCTGGAAGGAAAAACCGCTGAGTGACAGGAAACGGTCGTTGGCGAAGGTAATGACCCCTTTTTCGTTGGTGGTCATTACGCAATATTCATCGATGATGCGCGCCAGCGGGCCGAGCACCTTCTTGTTGAGTTTGTACTCGTCGGCGTTGACCTCGATCAGGCGCAGCTTGCGGCCGAACGAGCTCTGGCTCAGCGACGCGAACTCCGAGAGTTTGGCCTCCACGTTCATGGAGGCCCGGTAGGTTTTGTACATGAAGAAAATAATGATCAGCAGGATCACCGTGGAGGACATCAGAAACAGCCCCTGGCTCCCCAGCCCGGCAAACGGCCCCTGCAGTGATGCGAATAGATCCATGCGGGTTACTCCCCGTCGTAACCCATGCTTCTGAGCGCTTCGCGCTGGTCGCGAACGGTCTGTGCGAGGATTTTGTTTTCCACCAGGATATCGCGGAATTTCAGGCCTTCCTCGACACTGTCCAGCAACTGATCGTCGTCCCAGGGTTTGGGGACGAAGCGGAAGGCGCCGGCCTGGTTGATCGCGGACATCAGGGTGTCGATGTCGATCACCCCGGTGAGCAGAATGCGGATGGCGTCCGGCTGCATGGTGCGCAGCTCCTGGAGCATTTCGATGCCGTCCATGTCCGGCATCCGGTAATCGGTGATCACCGCGTCGAATACCGTGGTGCGCGCCCGCCGCAACGCGGTGGCGGGGTCCGTGTAGGTTTCCACTTCCCAGTCCGGCCGTGCGCCCAGGACCCGGTTCAACGCCTTGAGGATATAATCTTCGTCGTCGACAACCATGATGCGGTACATGGCGATCCCCCCTTGACCCTTGGATTGTTCAAATTATCAGCGCCGCTGGTTAAAAAGCCACCATTGCTCACGGCTTGCCTATTGATTCTACGAAGATACTACTACGAATCCCGGGCGAACAATTCATTTCATCGCCTTCCCGGGCCGTCTGGTCGCCCGGCCCCTCAGGCGCCGCCCGGGGCAATGATCGATTTGGTCACTGAACCGGTGGCGATCAGTTTTTCGCCGCCGTCCGGCTTGACCGCGAAGGCATCCGCGCGCATCGCCGCCAGGGTGCGGCCGAGCCGGTCCACCCGGGCGCGGATCAGCACCCGGTCGCCCTTGAAGGCGGCGCGTAGCACGCTGGTGTGGGTTTCGATGGACACCGGATGTTTGTCCGCCTCCAGCAGGGTCAGGCAGGCGAAAAAGCAGGCCACGTCAAAGAACGTATAGAGCATGCCGCCGTGCAGGGAACCCTCCGGGTTGAGGGTGAAGTCGTTGAGCTCGATTTCCACTTCGCTTTCACCGTTGGCGGCGCGGTGCAGGCGCAGCCCGCAGGCCCGGTGCAGCGGGTGGGACAGCACATCGTCGCGGACTTCTTCAAAACGGGTCATTCCAGCTCTCCTGTGATTGGCGGCCACTACTATGCCCGGTGGTTCGCGGACTGCAAGGGGTGCTTTTGCCTGTCCTTGTCGGCGCGCCTATACTGCGGTGCCATTGTCGAAACCTTGTCCGGATGGCCGATGCCCCGCTTGCGTGTGCTGATCTACCTGTTGCTTTCCCTCACCAGCATTCATGTGCTGGTGGCGGACGTGGGTGTGCACGAAAGTCTGGCGCCGCATTCTTCCGACGGCCCCATGGCCGAGGTCAATCACAGCCATCAGCTGGCCGGCGATGACAGTGTTTCCGTGGTGCAGCATTGCTGCCAGTGCCACGGCTTCGTATCGTCGCTGGCGATGCTGTCCGTGAACCGCCCGCTGCCGCCGTCCCGTGGGCCGGCGCTGCTTATCACCGTGCCGCCGGCTCCGGCGTTCGATTTTTACCGCCCTCCAATCGCCCTCGTTAACGCCTGACACGCGGCGGGTCCGTGCGCCCGCCTGTTTTCGTTAACGAGGAGCTTTCCCATGCTGACACTCCGGGTATTGACCCTGGGGGCGGCGTTGGTGGTCTGCCTGGCGGCGGGGTTTTCCCCCGCCCGGGCCGCCAATACCGCCGACGGCGACTGGGCGCGCTGGTTGCAACGCCAGCTTGCCGACTTGCCCGCCGACCGCGCCCTCCAGGCGCGCGTTGAATCCGAACTGGCCGACAGCCGCGCGCTGTCCGAGCCGCTTTATAACCCCGAACTGGTGATCGGCTATGAGCACAGCGCCGAAACCACCAAAACAGTAGGCGTCAGCCAGACGCTGGACTGGTCCGGCAAGGGCCGCGCCGCCGGCGCGGTGGGCGATGTGGCATCGACCCTGGCCCGCTTGCGCGGCGACAAAGCGCGCAGCCGGCTGAGCGCCGACGCCCTCGACGTCCTGATTGCCTACAACGCCGCCCGGGACCGACTGAATGCCGCCCGCGAACAGGAGCGGCGGCTTACCCGGCTCACCGAGCTGGTGCGCCGCCGCGAGCGCAACGGCGATCTGGGGCAGGTGGACGCGACCCTGGCCTACCTGTCGCTGGGCCGCACCCAGCAGGCGCTGGCCGACGCGGAAAGCGCCGCCACCGAGGCCACCACCCGTTTGCGCCGCATCCTCGCCGTGACCGTGCCGGCCCGGCCGCTGCCCGACGCCGACCAATGGCGGCCGTTGGACGGCACCGCGTCCGCCGAGCGGCGTCTTGAACATAACTACGATCTGCGTCTGGCCGCACTGCAACTGACCCTGGCGGGGCGCGGCGTCGATCTGGCCCGCAAGCAACGCAACACTGACCCGACCCTGGGCGTGCGCGCCGGCCGTGAAGGCGACGCCACGCTCTGGGGCCTGGACTTTTCCCTGCCTTTGCCGCTGTTCAACACCGGCGAGCCGGAATACCGCGCGGCCCTGGCTGACGTGGATCAGCGCCGTGCCTTGCTGGATAAAACCCGCAACGACATCCAGGCCGAACTGGACGGCGCACTCACCGATTACCGGCAACGCCGCGACCGCTGGCGCAACTGGCAACGCCTCACCGGCGACAGCCTGGCCGGCTCCGACCAGCTTCTTGAACGGGTCTGGTCGCTCGGCGAACTCACCACCCAGGATTATCTGCAGGGGCTGGACCAGCGCCTTGAAGCGCGGCTGTCCGGCATCGCCTTGCGCGAAGCCATGCAACGGGCCTGGGTCCGGTGGCTCGACCAGAGCGCCGGCCTGGACCAATGGCTGCACCGTCTGGCGGGCCGCCCGCAAGGAGACCAACAATGAACACTTTCGTCCGTTTACTGATCCTGGTGCTGGCGGCGCAGGCCGCCCTGCCCGCGACGGCCGCCGACGACCATCAAGGTCACGGCCAGGGCCACGACGATCCGCACGATGGCGCTGACCCTGAGGGCGCGCAACACGACAGCGCCACCCTGACCCTTAGCGAGGCGCAGCGAGACACCCTGGGGCTGCGCGTTATCGAACTGCGGTCACAGCCGTCGCTGACCCGCTCGCTGATGGTGCCGGCGGAGATCATCAATAATCAGTACCGCACCTGGACGGTGCCGGTGCGGGTCGATTCCCAGGTGCTGGAACGCGCCGTCACCCTGGGGCAACACCTGGAAAGCGGCGACCCCATCGCCACTCTGTTCAGCCCCGCCATGGCCGACCTGCAGAGCAACCTGCAAGTGGCCGCCGACGAGTGGCGCCGGGTGCGCGGGCTCGGCCAGCGCACCGTGGGGAACCAGCGCTACCTGGAAGTGCGCAGCCGCTATACCTCCCTGCGCGCCCGGGCCCGCGGCTTCGGCCTCAGTGACGAGGACCTCAAGGCCTTGGAAAAGGGCGAGGGCGAGGAAGGCATCTATACCCTCCGTGCGCCCGACGACGGCCTGGTGCTCACCGACGCCTTTCAACAGGGGCAGTGGCTCACCGCCGGGCAGCCGCTGGTCACGCTGGTGGATGAATCCCAGCTCTGGGCGGAGGCGGCGCTGCCGCCGGAGCCCGGGCTGCGGTTGCCGATGGGCACCCCGGCCACGGTGCGCGTGGACGACACCCGCATCGACGGTGAGGTGATTCAGGCCGGCCACCGGCTCGACCCGGTGACCCGCACCCTGCAGGTGCGCGTGAGCGTGCCCAACGAAGATCATCTGCTGCACCCCGGCATGTTCGCCGACGTGTCCCTGGCTCTGCCGGTGCCCGATCACCTGCTGAGCGTGCCGGAGGCGGCGTTGACGCGGGCCGCCGACGGCGACTGGCAGCTGTTCGTGGAACAGCAGCCGGGCCGCTACCGGCCGGTGCCGGTGTCGTTGCGCGGGCAGCTCGACGGCGCGCGCCTGATCGAGGGCGTGCCGGAGGGCACCCGGGTGGTGGTCGACGGCGCCTTCTTCCTGGCCAGTGAGCAGGCCAAGTCCGGCTTTGACGTGCACCGTCACTAAGGCCGCCACCAAGGGAGAACCGATATGTTCAATCGCATAGTCGACTGGGCGGTGGCCAACCGTCTGCTGGTGGTGCTCGCGTTGCTGGCGATGCTGGCTGTCACCGCCTGGCAGCTGCCCCGTCTCAAGCTGGACGCGTTTCCGGATGTCACCAATGTTCAGGTGCAGGTCAACACCGAAGCGCGCGGGCTGGCCGCCGAGGAAGTGGAACAGCTGATCACCTATCCGATCGAGTCGGTGATGTACGCGTTACCGCAGGTGGCGGAAGTCCGTTCGATTTCCAAAACCGGCCTGTCCATCGTCACCGTGGTGTTCGAAAAAAACACCGATATTTATTTCGCCCGCCAACTGGTGTTCGAGCGGCTGCAGGCCGCCCGCGAGGATATTCCCGAAGGCGTCGGCGTCCCCGAAATGGGGCCCAATACCTCCGGCCTGGGGCAGGTGTATCAGTACCTGCTCACCGCCGAACCCGGCTCCGGGGTGGACGCCATGCAGCTACGCAGCCTCAACGACTGGGTGGTGAAACTGCTGCTGATGCCGGTGGGCGGCGTCACCGATGTGCTCAGCTACGGCGGCGAGGTGCGCCAGTACCAGGTCAACGTGAACCCGACCCGGCTGCTTGCCTACGACCTGACCCTGCAACAGGTGGTCGACGCGGTGGCGGCCAATAACCGCAACGCCGGTGGCTGGTACCTGGACCGGGGCGCGGAGCAATGGGTGATTCGCGGCCGGGGCTGGGTGGGCCACGGCCAGCAGGGCCTCGACGATATCGCCGCGGTGCCGCTCAAGGAAGTGGGCGGCACCCTGGTGCGCGTTGGTGACGTGGCCGAGGTGACGTTCGGCAGCGAGATCCGCCAGGGCGCCTTGACCATGACCCGCCGCGACAACGCCGGCGATCCGCAAGCCATGGGCGAAGTGGTCGCGGGCATCGTGCTCAAGCGTATGGGCGCCAACACCAAGGCCACCATCGACGGCATCGAGGCGCGGCTGCCGCGTATCGAGAAAGCGCTGCCCGACGGCGTGCGTTTCGAGCCGTTCTACGACCAGGCGGACCTGGTGGAAAAAGCGGTGGCCACGGTGGTGCAGGCGTTGCTGCTGGCCTTCGTGTTCATTGTGCTGGTGTTGGCGCTGTTCCTGATGAACCTGCGCGCCACCTTGCTGGTGCTGCTGTCGATTCCGGTGTCCATCGGGCTGGCGCTGCTGGTGATGGCGACCTTCGGCATGTCGGCCAACCTGATGTCGCTGGGCGGTCTGGCGGTGGCCATTGGCATGCTGGTGGACGGTTCCGTGGTGATGGTGGAAAACATCTTCAAACACCTGAACCGTCCCGGGCCGGAAAGCGCCGCGTCGCGTATCCAGACGGCGGCGCGGGAAGTGGCCCGCCCGGTGTTCTTCGCCGCCACCATTATTCTGGTGGTGTTCACGCCGCTGTTCGCGTTCGAAGGCGTGGAGGCGAAGATGTTCGAGCCGCTGGCGATCAGCATCATGCTGGCCATGGCCGCCGCCGTGGTGGTGGCCCTGGTGGTGGTGCCGGCGCTGGCGTCGTTGCTGTTTCGCGGCGGCGTACGGGAACGCCCGAATCAACTGGTGGGCGGTTTGGAACGCCGTTACCGCGCGTTGCTTGATAAAGCATTGCGAGCGCGGGAAAGGGTAATCGCCGCCGCCGTCGCGTTGCTGATCCTGGCGCTGGCCACCCTGCCGTTCGTGGGCACCGAGTTCGTGCCCACGCTGGAAGAGGGCACCCTGGCGCTGCGGGTCACGCTGGGCCCGTCGGCGAGCCTGGACACCTCGCTGGAAGTGGGCCGCAAGCTGGAAAAAGAGCTGATGGCCTTCCCCGAGGTGACCTACGCGCTCAGCCGCGTGGGCCGCGCCGAAATCGGCGGCGACCCGGAACCGGTCAGTAATGTGGAAATCTATCTGGGGCTCAAGCCGGTGGATCAATGGACCACGGCCGACAACCGCGAAGCACTGCAGCGCAAGATGCTGCAGCGTTTGCAGGTCCATCCGGGGCTGCTGTTCAACTTTTCCCAGCCAATCGCCATGCGCGTGGATGAGCTGCTGTCTGGGGTAAAGGCGGAACTGGCGATCAAGCTGTTCGGCCCGGACCTGGCGGTATTGCAGCAAAAAGGCGAGGCGATCAACCGGGCGGTGAGCAACGTCGACGGCGCCACCGACGTGCAGCTGGAGCAGATCGCCGGCGAAGCGCAACTGGTGATCGAGCCGGACCGCCGTGCCCTGAGCCGCTACGGAATGAGCGTCGACCAGGTAATGAACCTGGTGAGCCTGGGTTTGGGGGGTGCCAGCCCGGGGCAGGTGATCAACGGCAACGAGCGTTACAACATCTATGTGCGTCTGGCGGAAAGCGCCCGCCGCGATGCTGAGCGGATCCGCAATCTTCGCCTGCAGGCCCCGGACGGTGCCTGGGTGCGGCTCGCCGATGTGGCGCGGGTGGCGCTGGTGTCCGGGCCGCCGCAGATCAGCCGCGACGATGTGCAGCGCCGGGTGGTGGTGCAGGCCAATGTCAGTGGCCGCGATCTGGGCTCGGTGGTGGCGGATATCCAGAGCGCCATTGACCGCGAGGTGGACTTGCCCGCCGGCTACAATGTGGACATCGGCGGCCAGTACGAAAACCAGCAACGCGCCCAGCAGCGGCTGATGCTGGTGGTGCCGCTGGCGGTGGCGTTGATCGCGCTGCTGCTGTATTTCGCCTTCGGCTCCCTGGCCCAGGCCCTGCTGATCCTGGTAAACGTGCCGCTGGCGCTGATCGGCGGTATCCTCGCGTTGGCGGTGAGCGGCCAGTACCTGTCGGTCCCGAGCTCGGTGGGCTTTATCACCCTGTTCGGGGTAGCGGTGCTGAACGGCGTGGTGATGGTGGAAGCCATCAACGGCCGGCTGCGCGACGGCGACCCGCTCGACCAGGCGGTGAGAGAAGGCGCGCTGTCCCGGTTGCGTCCGGTGCTGATGACCGCGCTGACGTCGATGCTGGGGCTGATCCCCATGCTGCTCGCCACCGGCGTCGGCAGCGAGGTGCAGCGGCCCCTGGCGACGGTGATCGTCGGCGGTCTGTTCAGCGCCACCTTGCTGACCTTGCTGGTGCTGCCGAGCCTTTATCCGCTGTTTTCATTACGCCGGATCGAGGCGTTGAAGCGTTGAGGGCCGGTTGACCGGCCCGCCCGGCGCCGGCCCGCGATGCGGGCACGGCGCCGGATTATTCATGCACGAATTGGGGAAAGGCATGCCGAGTAAAGGGTTTTATATGTTTCTGGTGATTTTTTCGCTGATGTTTCTCGGCAGCCTGGCGATGAATCTGTTCACCGACCGGGTGGTTTACCTGGCGCCGGTGATCGGCCTGGCCGGCATGGTCTGGTCGTTGTTGCGGCTGCGCGGTATCACGCACATCGCCGGCCTGCGCATCGGTCGCGACGACGACTAAGGCCCCGCAACTACAGCAGCGTGCTGACGGCCAGCACGCCGGCGAAGCCCACGGTGTAGGCGACCAGCAGATACCCGGAGTACTTCAGATAGCTGAGAAAGGTGAGCGCTTCCACCTTGCTCATCGCCACCACCCCGGCGGCGGAGCCGATCACCAGCAGCGAACCGCCCACGCCCACCGAGTAGGTGAGGGTGAGCCACTGCGGCAGCGTCATCTCAATGCCGGAATTGAGCAGCGCGGCGGTCAGCGGCACGTTGTCGAACAGCGACGACACCAGCCCCATCACATAGTTGGCGGCCAGCGGCGGCATCACCTCGTACAGTTGCGGGAAGTAGGCGAGGATGCCCAGCTCCTTGAGCATGCCCACCAGCAACAGCACGCCGAGGAAGAACAGCAGGGTGTCGAACTCGATCTTGCGGATGTATTCCAGGGTGGGCTCGTCGCGGTTGAGAAACTGCACCACCATGAACATCAGTGACAGGCCGAACAAAAACATCAGCACCGGCGGAATGCCGAACAGAATGTTGCCGCCGATGGTGGCCAGGATGGTGGCGAAAAACAGCGCCGCCACCACCTTGTCGCCGCCGTTGATGTGCACTTCTTTCTTTTCCATCACCAGCTGGCCGTCCAGCCCCCGGGACAGCATCAGCGACAACGATGCCACCGCCAGAAAAGCGGGCAGGCTGAGCAGCAGCAGATGGGGGATTTCCACCTTGTCGGCCAGGAAGATCATCAGCGTGGTGACGTCGCCGGTAATGAGGGCGGTGCCACCGGCGTTCACCGAAAACACCACCAGCACCACGTAGCGCAGCAGCTTGTCCGTGGGCAGGTTCAGATTGAGCAGAATGGCGATGCACACCAGGGTGGCGGTGATGTTGTCGGCCATGGACGAGAAGCAGAACGCGAACAGGCCGGTGAGCAGCATCAGTTGGCGTTCGCTCATGCGCCTGGGGATCAGCCGGTTGACGATGCCGTCGATGATGCCCTTGCTGGACAGGTACGCCACGAAGGTCATCGCCGCCATCAGAAACAGCCACAGCGAGGCGATATCCAGCAGGTTGTCGTCCAGGGCGAGCATCAGCGCTTCGGCGCTTTCCCCGGAGGGCGGCGAAATGAAATGCAGCACCCAGACCAGCGAGCCGAAAAACAGCGTGGTCTTGGCTTTGTCGATATGAACCACGTCTTCCACGACGATGGAGACGAACCCGAGAGCTACGAGGCACAGCAGCACGGCGGACATGGCGGACTTCCAGGCAGGACAGGGGGGACGACGGCGGCGATTCTAACGCCGGTACGTCAAGAATGCGACCTACCCGGGCCGGTCACTGATTCTGCTTACGGGCCACCGCGTCCAGTTGCCGGCCCAGCAGGCGAATCACCATCTCGAACGGCCAGGCGAACTTGCGCTTGAACCAATAGCCGACGCGGATCTCCGGCGAGGTGTAGATCAGGTAGCGGTCGCGGCGGATGCCTTCGAGGATCGCGGTGGCCGCCTTTTCCGGTGTCACCGCGTGCTTCTGGAAACGCTTCTTGAGGCGGACCACATCCGGGGTGGTCTGGTCGATGCCGACGATATCCAGGGTCTGCACCAGGCCGGTGTCCACCGCGCCGGGGCAGGCCAGACTGACTTGAATACGGTGCCGGCGCAGGTCGTAGCGCATCGCTTCGCTGATGCCGCGCAGGCCGAACTTGCTGGCGTTGTAGGCGGCGTGCCAGGGCAGGCCGAACAGCCCCGCCGCCGAGGACACGGTCATCACATGGCCGCCCCGACCGGCCGCCACCATGGCGGGCAGAAAGCATTCGAACACGTGCACCGGCCCCATCAGGTTGACGTCCACCAGGGCGCGCCAATGTTTGTGCCGCAGCTTTTCCACCGGCCCCCAGATGGCGATGCCGGCGATGTTCATCAGAACGTCCATGCTGCCGTGGTCACGTTCGATGTCCCCGGCGAACGCCTGGACCGCCGCGTAATCGGCGATGTCCAGGGCGCGGCTCGACGCCACCGAGCCGCCGGCTGTCTGGATCTCGCGAACCGTGTTCTCCAGCGCCTCACCGTTGATGTCGGTGAGGAACAGGGTCGCCCCCCGGCGCGCGCTTTCCAGCGCGACGGCGCGGCCGATGCCGCTGGCGGCGCCGGTGATAAAACACTTCT
Organism: uncultured Alcanivorax sp.; assembly: GCA_964556345.1. Classification (GTDB taxonomy): domain Bacteria; phylum Pseudomonadota; class Gammaproteobacteria; order Pseudomonadales; family Alcanivoracaceae; genus Alloalcanivorax. The sequence goes on along the minus strand of CAZKWA010000040.1, from coordinate 4,340 downwards.
TGTTATACAGGTCGGTCATGGCCCGGGCTCCTTGGACGGCGCAGTGGCTTTATCCTGCCCTGGGCGCTGCGCGTCGTCCCGTCCGCCTGGGCCATAAAGCGGGCGTATCGATCCGCGAAGGCGTCACCGTGCGATACTCGAACGCGCCTTTGTCCAGGTCCAAACAGGAGAAACCCGATGACCGCAGTGGAAGATTACCTGCAACCCGAAGGCGGCTGGCGCCAGCCCCGCGAAACGCGCCTGCCACCGCCGCCGCCGTCGCAACGGGGCGTCGCGTTCCGCGCCATCTCGGGCGTCAGCAAACTGTTCGGGCGCCAGGAATTGCCCCGCGTGTTTCCGGTGTTGAACACCAACCGCCGTCTCTTCTGGCCCTGGCTGTGGTTCGCGTCGCGGCTGATGCCGTTCGGTAAACTGCCCGCCGACCTGCGCGAAAAACTGATCCTGCGCACCGCCTGGCACTGCCGCAGCCGCTATGAATGGGGGCAGCACGTGGAGATCGCCTTGTCCGTGGGGGTCTCGGACGCCGACATCATGGCGCTGGCTAGCGGCCGGGAGGACGCCAATCCGCGCCACGCCGCCGCGCTCAACGCCTGCGACGATCTGTGCCGGGACAAACTGATCGGCGACGCCCACTGGCGGGCTCTGGAACAGCACTTCGATCCCGCCGCGCTGGTGGAGATCACCATCCTGGTGGGGCACTACGAAATGCTGGCGGGGCTGCTGATCAACAGCGGCATTGACCTGGAACCGTCCATGGAGACGGTGCTGGCGGACTTTAACCGGCGCGCCCGGGACATCCGCGTTTCCTAGTGGTGCTCGTTCTCGCAGCGCCCGTGGTCGGCCAGTGTCTGGATCACGCCGCAGTGGGCGATGTCGCCGCCGGCGCAGTCGCGCAGCATGCGGTCGAGTTCATCGCGCAACGCCTGCAGGGCGCGGATGCGGGCCTCCACCTCCTGGCGGTGGTGCCGGGTGAGCGCGTCCACGGCGGCGCAATCCTGGTGGTCGTGGTCGGCCAGGCTGAGCAGCTCGCGGATCGCCTCGATACTGAAACCCAGTTCCCGGGAGTGGCGGATAAAACGCAGCCGGTCGCGGTGGCGCTCGCCATAGCGGCGCTGATTACCGGCACTGCGCGCCGGCGGCGGCATCAGGCCGATCTTCTCGTAGTAGCGGATGGTTTCCGCCTTGCAGCCGGTGGCGCCGGCCAGATCGCCGATGGAAAACATCGCGCCTCCCTCTTGAACCTGTAGTCACTACAGGTATTTAACTCCTATCCCGGCTTCAGTGAAACAGGTAAAACCTCATGAAACCCTCTCTTCGCCGGGCATTCCGGCACGAAATGGATCTGGCGCGCGCCGCGTGCCGGCGCCGGGACTGGGAAACGGCGTTCCACCACCTGGAGCGGGCACACATCATCGGCCAGCGGTTCATCCGGCCGCACACCATCACGCACGGGTGGATGCTGAAAGTGGGGTGGCGGCGGCGCGACTGGCGGGAAGTCCGGGGCCAGCTGTTGCGCCTGCCCGCGGCCCTGCTGCTCTCACGGATCTGGGTGCCGTTGGGCAACACCGGTGGCGCCGACGTCAGCCCCGTTAAATCGATGCCGCTGCCGGCGGATCTGGCCGACCTGCTGAAGTAGCACCCGTCCGCGCAAGGGTTGACCCTGTAGTGGCGACAGGTGCTGGAATAGGTCCGAATCGGAAAAGGAGGTGCCGGGTGCACGCTCATCACGACCATGATCACAGTCACGCCCATGGCGCGCCGAAGGATTTCAGCCGCGCCTTCGTGATCGCCATCGCCCTGAACCTGGGGTTCACGGCGGTGGAGTTCGTCTACGGTTTCATCGCCCAGTCCTCGGCGTTGATGGCCGACGCCGGCCACAACCTGTCCGATGTGTTGGGCCTGGTGCTGGCCTGGGGCGGGGCCGTGCTGGCGCGCAGGGTGCCGGACAGCCGCTTCACCTTCGGGCTGCGCGGCAGTTCGATTCTGGCGGCTCTCGCCAACGCCATGTTCCTGATGATCGCCTGCGGGGCGATCGGCTGGGACGCGGTGCGGCGGCTGGCCGACCCGCCGGAGGTGGCGTCGGTGACCGTGATGGTGGTGGCCGGTATCGGCATTCTGATCAATGCGGCGTCGGCCTGGTTGTTCGTTAAAGGGAGCAAGGACGATCTGAATATCCGTGGTGCCTTTTTGCACCTTGCTGCTGACGCGGCGGTATCGTTAGGCGTGGTGATCGCCGGCCTGGCGATCTTCTACACCGGCTGGAACTGGCTCGACCCGGTCACCAGCCTGGTGATCACCGCGATCATCGTGGTCGGCACCTGGGGCCTGCTGCGCGAGTCCCTGAAACTGGTGCTGAATGCGGTGCCCGCGAACATCGACCTGCCCGAGGTCGATGCCTGGTTGCGGGACCAGCCCGGTGTCACCGATATTCACGACCTGCACATCTGGGGCATGAGCACCACGGAGAGCGCCTTGACGGTGCATCTGGTGATGCCGGAGGGCTTCCCCGGCGACGCCTGGCTGGACCGGGTGGCGGCCGGGTTGCACCAGCATTTCCACATCGCCCACAGCACCCTGCAGGTGGAACGTGGCGACAGCCCCCATGTCTGCGTGCTGCATGCGCCGGACGGCGGGCGCCCTTCTTGAACCGACGGACAACCGAACCACCTGGAGACCGGCATGGCATGTTGCGAACCGGAACTGGACCAACAGGCGCCCGCCGCCTATCGAAACGCGCTGATCGCGGTGCTCGTGATCAACCTGACGATGTTCGCCGTGGAGGCGGTGGTGGGGTTGTTCTCCGGCTCGCGGGCGCTGCGCGCCGATGCGTTGGATTTCCTGGGTGACGCCAGCACCTACGGCCTCACCCTCTGGGCCCTGGGCCAGTCCCTGACCTGGCGGTTTCGCGCCGCCCGCATCAAGGGGGTCTCTCTGCTGGTGCTCGGGCTGCTGGTGCTGGCGGACAGCCTGGTCGCCCTGATCAGCGGCGGCACGCCCCCGGGTGTAATGATGTCCGGCATCGGCGCGCTGGCGCTGGCGGCCAACGTCACCAGCTTGATGCTGCTGATGCGCTATCGCCAGGGCGACGCCAATATTCGCTCCGCCTGGTTGTGCACGCGCAATGACGTGGTCGCCAACCTGGCGGTGATCGTCGCCGGTCTGCTGGTGCTGGCGACCGGCAATCACTGGCCGGACGTGCTGGTGGCGATGGCGATCGCCGGGCTGTTCTGCCACAGCGCGGTGTCGATTCTGCGCCAGGCCGATGCCGAACAGCGGGCCGGCCGCGCGCCGGGTGGTGACTGCCACGGCCCGGCGCGTTAGTCTGCCCCGCATCCCCGCTCCAACGGCACCGCCATGAGTTTCAAGAACGAAGATCTGATCGCCGTCTGTCAACGCACCATGCCTTTCGGTAAATACCAGGGCCGGCCCTTGATCGATCTGCCCGAGCCCTACCTGTTGTGGTTCGCCGACCGGGGCTTCCCGCGCGGTGAGCTGGGCCGCCTCATGGCGCTGGCCATGATCCTGAGCGTGGAAAACCTCAAGCATCTGGTGGCGCCGTTCCGCGACTGAACGGCACGGCGTGCACCGTGCTTGCCGGTTTGGCTCATATTCTTTGCATCTTTTGTCGGTACCTTTGGGGCTGACGCTCTTCTATTCGGGCAGGCTATTCGGGCAGGGACATGACACGCTGGATAAAACGTCGTTGGGTAATCGTTATCGTGCTGGGGCTGGCGGTGCTGGCCGGGTCCTGGTGGTGGCTGTCGGATAACGGCGCCGCCGCCGGGCAGTGGCAGACCGCCCAGGCCAAACCCGCCGACATCGAGGACCTGGTGACCGCCCTCGGCACCCTGGAGCCCTACGATTACGTGGACGTGGGCGCCCAGGTGTCCGGCCAGTTGGAAAAGCTGCACGTCGATCTGGGCGACAGAGTGAAAAAGGGCCAGCTGCTGGCGGAGATCGATGCCTCGGTGCAGGAATCGCGGGTGCAGGCCGGGCTGGCGGAGCTGGATGCCCTGCGCGCGCAGCTGGAACAGCAGCGCGCCGAACTCGAACTGGCGCGGCTGCAGTTCGAACGCCAGGAACGGCTGCGCCGGGCCGACGCCACCAGCGACGACGCCTGGCAGACCGCCAAGGCCACGCTGGCCACCACGCGCGCCCAGATCAAGGTGCTGCAGGCGCAGATCGACCAGACCCAGTCCAGCCTGGAAGGCGATCAGGCGACCCTCGGCTACGCCAAGATCTACGCGCCGCGCGACGGCACCGTGGTGACCCTGGACGCCCGCGAAGGCCAGACGCTCAACGCCAACCAGACCGCGCCGATTCTGATGCGCGTCGCCGAC
>CAZKWA010000039.1:1616-29720 GCA_964556345.1 uncultured Alcanivorax sp. | reverse complement strand
GGCTGGGCCCGCTCCTACAAGGTTCGCTCCCTCAGTTATTTCTTGCCGACTTTGGCGGCGAGGATCGCTTTGGCTTCGTCGCCCTGCAGGAGCTCGGCGAACAGCGACAGGTCGTGGTCGATGAGATCGTGGAGGTCCATCTGCGGGGCCTGGCGCATCAGGCGCTTGCTCTCGCGCAGGGCGCGGGGCGGCTTGGCCGCCAGGGTGCGGGCGTATTCGGTGGCCGCGCCCGCCAGCTCGGCGGCGCTCACCACCTTGGCCACCAGCCCGGCCTGCAACGCTTCCGGCGCCAGCAGCGGCTCACCGGCGAGCAGCATACGCGCGGCGCGCTGGTAGCCCAGCCAGGCCGGCAGCAGCTTGGCGGAGCCCGCCTCCGGCACCGCGCCCAGGTCCACGAACGGGGTGAGAAATCTGGCGTCCTCGGCGGCCACCACCAGATCAGCGTGCAGCAGCATGGTGGTGCCGACACCCACGGCGTGGCCCTGCACGCCGATCACGAGCGGCTTCTGGAAGCGGCTCACGGCGCGGATAAAGGGCGCGGCGCCGCCTTCGGTGCCTTCGCCGGCGGCCAGAAAATCGGCCAGGTCGTTGCCGGCGCAGAAGGCCTTGCCGGCGCCCAGGATCAGCACCGCGCGCACCGCGTCGCTGTCGCCGGCGAACGCCAGCAGGTCGACCAGATCCCGGTACATGGCGCCGGTCAGGGCGTTGAGTTTGTCGGGCCGGTTGAGGGTCAGGGTGAGCACCGCGCCGTCTTCGGCCGCCAGCACCTCACCGCTTTGCAAAGGGGGTAGATTCACAGCTTTCTCCCGAGTGTCGATGTGCGCAAAGCCTAGCCGGTGCGGCGCCTCCCCGCCATGACAAATCCGCTTGCCGAGGGAACCGTTTGGCCCTATAAATTCGCGGTTCGTCCGCGCGGCCGTGCGCGGGCTTTTAGCATGAGGTCCGTCGGCCTTTGAAATTGATCACCTTCGACCCTTTTCGCACCCTGGGCCTGCCCGGCGTGCACTACATCAAGCCAGAGCATATGAACGCCCAGCGCGCGCTGCTGCTGGACGCGGACTGGCTGCTGTTCCCGGCCTACTGGCAGCTGCACAGCCTGCACTATGTGCTCGGCCGCCGGATCTTCCCGAGCCTGGCCAGTTACCACCTGGGCCACGACAAGGTGGAGATGACCCGCGCGCTGAAACTGGCGTGCCCGGAACACCTGCCCGAAACCGACATTCTGCCGGCCGGGCCGCACGGCCTCAGCCAGGTTCTGGATACCTGGCGTTTTCCGTTCGTGGCCAAACAGATCCGTTCCAGCCAGGGTAGCGGCGTGTTTCTGATCGAAAACCGCCAGCAACTGCTGGACTACGCCGAACACAGCGAGGTGCTGTATATCCAGAAGCTGCTGCCGATCGTGCGCGATCTGCGCGTGGTGGTGGTGGGCCGGGACGTGATCGCCAGCTACTGGCGCGAGGGCACCAGCTTCCACAACAATCTGGCCCGCGGCGCGCGGGTGCGCACCGACCTGCCGGTGCCGGAACCGGCCCTGGCACTGGTGGCCCGGCTCTCACGGGAGCTGGGCATCGACCACGCCGGTTTCGACGTGGCCTGGGTGGACGGCCGTCCCTATGTGCTGGAGTTCAACCGCCTGTTCGGCAACCAGGGCATGCCGGAACTGCCCCAGCTGATCGGCGCGGCGATGCGCGGTTATCTGCTCGGCGAGGCCTCGCCGGACACCCCGGAACCGCCCATGACTTTTTCCGCCTGAGTGCGCAGCAGAGTCTGGTAGCGGTGCGCCAGCTGCTCCACCGGTTGCAGCCGGACCTGGCGCTCGCCGGCCTGCACCAGCTGCGCGCGCTCGGTCTGGTAGAGCGCTTTCACATCCAGCTCGGCGCGGGTCAGCTCCGCTTCCGGCACATTGAGGCGGCCGGGCACCCCGGCCAGGCACAGCGCCCAGCTGTCCGCCTCGTTGAACTGGTTGCTGACCAGGGCCTTGAACTCCAGCGCCGGTGACTGGCCGGCTTTGCGGCGCGGCGCCTGGAGGCGCACCACGCGCAGGAATAACAGGCCGGCGCACAGGGCGGAGAAGGCGGTGTGGGAAAGCGGCTCGCCGGTGAACCGGATGCGCGCGCGCTCGCCAATGCCGCTGACCACCTCGCCCCCGTACAGGGCCACCACGTCGCGCAGCAGGCGGTGGTAGTCCGCCAGCAAGGCGTCCAGCGCCGAGCGGGTATAGCGTTGCTGGAAATGATCGAAGTTCACCACGCTGAGGCGCAGCTCCACGGACACCCCGTCCGGTGCCGGCGTGTCGCGACCCGCCGGGTCGCCGAAGGACGGCGCCGGCTCGGCCGGGTGCTCCGGTGACGGCGCCGTTTCCGCCGGCGCTTGCGGCCGCCACAGGCGGCGCCGGATCACCTCCGCCGCCGCCCGCAGCGCCAGCAGCCCCAGCACCACCAGCACATAGCCGGTTTCCAGCCGCTGGCGGGGCGCGGTGTCATGGGCGGCGGCCAGCACCACGGAGCCGGCCAGCTCGCCGTCCGGCAGCGCCACCGGCACTTCCACCTTCACCGGCAGCTCGTCCTCGCTTTTCCCGGTGACCGCTTCCCGGCTCACATCCAGGAACAGCACAGCGCCCACCGGGTCCAGGGCGCGGGTCTCGCGGGCGATCACGTTGAGTCCGATCAGGTCATCGCCGGCCAGGGATTCGGCGGCGCGCAGCGCGGTCTGCTGGGCCAGGGCTTTCAGCTGGTCGCGCTGCTCCGCCTGCAGGCGGGCGGAGAAGTGCTCCAGAAAGTAGACCCCCACCACCAGCGCCACCAGCAGCATCAGAGCCAGTTCCAGCAGCAGTTGTTTTTCCCGTTGCAGCCAGGGCCGCCATTTTTCCCACACCGACATGCAGTGTCTTCCTTGCCTGTGAATGCGACGGCACGGAGTATAACCCGTGGTGGCGGCGGTCCGCTTGGCTCTGGCGCACGCACGCCAACCCGGCCCGGTTTTCTGGTAATCTTAGCCGCTGTTCCGCAACGACAAGCCCCGAGGAATCCCCCAGCGTGCGCGAGATCATTCTCATCCAGGTGTCCGGCAACGACCGGCCCGGCCTCACCGCGGCGTTCACCCGCATCCTGGCCCGCTATCATCTGAATATCCTGGATATCGGCCAGGCGGTGATCCACGACACCCTGTCGCTGGGCATTCTGGTGGAGGTGCCGCCGGCGGCGGAAGCCTCCTCGATGCTCAAGGATCTGCTGTTCGAGGCGCACAAGCGCAATGTGTCCGTGCGCTTCCGGCCCATCGACGAGGACCGCTACGAACAGTGGGTGTCCGGCCAGGGCAAGGACCGCCACATCATCACCCTGCTGGCGCGCAAGATCACCGCCGAACAGCTCGGCGACGTGACCACCGTGGTGGCCGAGAACAACCTGAACATCGACAGCATCGCGCGGCTGTCCGGCCGGGTGCATCTGGAAGGCGAAGCCAGCGACCCGGACGGCCGCGCCTGCGTGGAGATCTCGGTGCGCGGCGAGCCCCGCGACCCCGGCGCCATGCGCGCCGCCTTTCTGGCGATCGCCAACGAGCGCAATCTGGACATCGCCTTCCAGCGCGACAGCGCCTTCCGGCGCAACCGCCGTCTGGTGGTGTTCGATATGGATTCCACTCTGATCCGTTCGGAGGTGATCGACGAACTGGCCGCCGAAGCCGGCGTCGGCGAACAGGTGGCGGCCATCACCGACCGGGCGATGCTCGGCGAACTGGATTTCAACGAAAGCTTCCGCGCCCGGGTGGCACTGCTCAAAGGGCTGGATGAAAGCGCCCTGGAACGGGTGCGTGAACGCATCCAGCTCACCGAAGGCGCCGACCGGCTGATCCCCACCCTCAAGGCGCTGGGCTACCGCACCGCGATTCTGTCCGGCGGCTTCACCTGGTTCGGCGACTGGCTGCAGAAACTGCTCGGCATCGACTATGTGTACGCCAATACCCTGGAAATCGTTGACGGCAAGGTCACCGGCGAGGTCGCCGAGCCGATCGTCAACGGCGAGCGCAAGGCCGAGCTGCTAAGAGACATCGCCGCCCGGGAAGGCATCAACCTGGAGCAGGTGATCGCCGTGGGCGACGGCGCCAACGACCTGCCCATGCTGGGCGCCGCCGGCCTGGGCATCGCCTTCCGCGCCAAGCCGCTGGTGAAGGAAAACGCCGCCCACTCGATTTCCACCCTGGGGCTGGACGGCATTCTTTACCTCATCGGCGTCCGCGACAAAGACCAGGCGGAACTGCTGAAATAGTTGACAGTTGATAGTGGACAGTTGACAGCGAATCCAGGAGCGCGGCTTGAGCCGCGCTCGTTGTTTTAGCTGTCAACTATCAATTGTCAACTATCAACTGACTCCGCCGTTTCCAGCCGGTCCATGGGCGCCTGCAAATAGTAACCCTGCAAGTAGTCCACCCCGCCCAGGCTCCACAGGGTTTGCATCTGGGCGGCGGATTCCACGAAGCCGACCAGGGTGCGCCGGCCGCTGTCGCGGACCTGCTGGATGATTTCCGCGAAACGCTCCCGGCTTTCCGCCTTGCTCAGTTCCTGGGTGAAGGAGCCCTCGAATTTCACCATGGTGGCGGGGACGTGCTCGAACAGCTTGAACGGGTCCAGGCCGCCGCCGAAGCGGCTGATGGAAAGCCCGCAGCCTTGTTTGCGCACCGCCTCGGCGAACACCGCCGCCTGCTTGAGGTAGTTGACGGCGTCGCCTTCACTGAACTGAAAGATCACCTGCTCGCCGGATAACTTGGCGGCGCGCATCGCCTTGGTGAGCCATTCCGCCAGCCCCGGCTCGCCCAGGGAATAGCCGCTGAGGTTCACCAGCAGGGTCACTTTCTGCTCGTGCGCCGCCGCCGCGCGCATGGCGTTGAGCACCACCCAGCGGTCCACCTTGCCGGCCAGGCCCTGCTCGGCGGCGGTGGGCATGAAGTCGGCGGCGGCCAGGTCGTCGCCCTGCTTCTGGGGCATGTGCACGAACACCTCGAAGACATGCTCGTTCTCGTCCTCGAGGCTCATCAGCGGCTGGTACTTGAGGCGGAAGCTGCCTTTCTCCAGGGCCTGGCGGATGCTCAGGGCGATCGCCTCGGAGGAACCGGCGGCCACATCGTCCATGGGGTCGTGGATCTTGATCGCGTTGCCCTGCTCGTCGTTTTCCCGCTGCGCCTGGTTACAGCATTTCAGCGCCTTGGTGAGAATATCCTGGCTGCTGCGCGCGTCCTCGCGGGCGAAGGCCAGACCCAGGCTGGCGGTGACATGGGCGGTGCGGCTGGCCACTTCCGGCATCAGCGTCTCGATGCCGGCGCGCAGCTCCTCCGCCAGTTGCGAGGCTTCATCGATGTCGTTGACTGGCTTGAGCAAGGCGAAGTCCTCGCCGTCGACCCGCGCCAGCTTGCCGTCGGCGCAGTGCTCGCGAAGCCAGTCCGCCACCGCCCTGAGCACGTCGTCGGCGCCTTCCATGCCGAGGCTGGACTGGTGCTGCTCAAAACCGTCCAGGCGCAGGTAGAAGACCGCCGCCAGCTGCCCCTGGCGGGCCGCCTCGGTGACCGCCTGATCCAGCTGCTCCATGAACCAGGTGCGGCTGTAAAGCCCGGTGACCTGATCGGTCTGGCTGATCTCGTGCAGCCGTTCCTGGAGCGCGTTCTCATCCAGGCTGGCGGCGCGGATCACGATCTGGGTGCAGGCCTCGCCGTCGTAGGTGCTGGGGGAAAAGACGAAGGTGGCGTCGAATTCGCTGTCGTCGGTGTGGACACCGCGGCACTCCAGTTCATTGGTCTGGCTGGCGTCCTCGGCGCGGCTGCGCAGCAGTTTCTTGAGGCGGTCGTGGTCACTGGCGGAGACCATGTCCATGATCGGCACGCCGGCCAGTTCCTCGGCGCTGTCGTAACCGAACATGCGCGCGTAGTTTTCGTTGGCGTGGATGTGCATGCCATCGAGCACATAGGCAATGGCATCGCGGCTCTGGTCCATCAGCAGGCTGAGCCGCTTTTCCGCTTCGTGGCGGGAGATCTCGGAATGTTGCAGCTCCTTGCGCAGGCGCAGGAACTCCATCAGCCGATCGACGCACTGCATCAGTAATTCACGGTCGTCCTTGGGCGCCACCGCCCGGGCACCGGCCTTGTAGGCGTTGCGCACGATCTCCGCGTTGTAATCGTCACTGAGCAGAATCACCGGCAGCGCCTTGCCGAGCCGGTTGAGATGCGCCATGGCGCTTTCGAAGGAGCCGTCACCGAAGCTGGGCCGACACAGCATCAGTTCCCAGGCGCCGCCCTTGAGGGCCCTTACCAGATCGTCCTCGCCCAGCGCCAGCTGCGCGCGGGTGGCGCGGCCGGCATTGCGGAGGGTGTTCATCAGTTGTTCAGCTTCATCCTGGGAATCGTGCGCGATCAGCAAGCGGAGGGTATCGAGGGCGTAATTCATCGGCGCCAGTGCTCATCCGTTATTCGTAGAGCATACATTGTGCCTGACGCGACTGCGTTCGCCAAAGACCTTACCGCCACCCGGGGCTGGCCCCCGGACCCGCCGGGGCTCAGCCCGCCGGGCGCAGGGTGTACTGAACAATATCCGGAGAGCCCGCCAGACGCACGCCGAGCCGGGCGTCCCGGGGCGGGCCGTCCCATAAGGTCACCCGGGTGCCGCTGCGGTACCCGGTGGTGGGGACCACCAGGGTCTCCGGGTCGCCGCCCTCCGGGGACGGCACCAGCAGGGCCGGGGCCGGCCAGGCACGCGGATCGCCGGCGCTGATGCGCACCGGCCGCAGGGTTTCCGGCAGCAACGCCACGCCCAGGCGCACGGACTCGCCCAGCCACGCCACCCAGCGTATCTCGCCGACGCGCCAGCGTTGCTGTTCGGTCGATGACAGCGCCAACAGACCGCCGGCGCGCAGCGCCGTGGGCGTGCCGCCGCGCCATTCCAGGCAGTAGCCGCCGTCGCCGTGATCGACGCGCCGCACCCGGTGCAGGGGCTCGCCGTCGCCGCCTTCGTCGAGGCGCCGGTGGACCGCGTCCAGGCCCAGACACAGCAACATCTCGCCGTCCGCCGGCTGGCGCGGCGCGCGACGGCGGCGCGGGCCCAGCCAGGCCCAGCGCAGATGGTGGGAAAGGATCTCCGACAGCGGCCGGCTGCGGTGGGCGGGCCCGTCTTCCGCCAGGGCGGCCGCCAGCGGGCGGGTATCGAAGTAGCGCCGCGCCGGACCGCCGACCGCCTCCCCGGAGGCCACCGGCAACGGCCCCGCGTCCTGCCGCAGGTCGACCTGGAAAGGCGCATCGACGGCTTCCCCGGAAAGCGGTATCCAGCGGGCCCAGTGGGCGGCGGCCCGATACAGCGCCATCAAGGCCGGCTGGCGAAGCTGATTGGGCTGGGCACTGGCGGTGAGCAGCAGGCGGGCATAGGCGATGGACACCGCGCCTTCCTGGCCGGGCAGTTCCGGGTCCGCCACCGTGAGCGCTTCCAGGGCGTAGCGCTCGGCCACCGCGTACAGCGAATGCAGCGCCCCCCAGGCGCCCGCCGGCGGCTCCTTGTAGAGCAGCATGTACAGAAACAGGTCCTGGGCGCGCGCGTCCATGGCCCGCTGCAGCGCGGTGGCGGCCGCCTGGCGTTCCGGCACGTTGAGCCGGCCCCGCAGCAGCGGGCCGGCCACGCTCTGATAACCGGTGGCCAGCCGCTGGAACAGCTGGTGGGTCAGGTCGGCGGCCTGCAGGGCGCGCTCCGGCGGCATCAGCGGCAGATTCAGGTAACGGCTTTCCAGGGTGTAGGCCAGTTGCCGGACCCGGGGGCGCACCTGCTCCAGCAGGGCCAGGCGACGGCGGCCGTCGACCCGTAAACGGGCCAGTTCGTCCAGCAACGTGAGCAGTTGCGGCGCGCTGCGGTGCGCTTCATTGAGCGGCAGCGCATCCAGCCAGGCACGCAGCCGGCGCGGCTTGGCGCTGGCCAGCGACAGTTTTTCCAATTCCGGTTCCGGAACCCCGAGACGCGGGTCCCACTCGGATTCCCCTTGGCGGGCCTCTTCCATGGCTTGTCCCTCTATGATCCTTGCACCCTCGCCACTTCTGGCGCGGGGCCATACTCAATTTATTGTTGTGATCCCCGTCGCAAATATACCTTGAACCTTCCTGAGTTGTACATTATCCAGCCAATACCGTTTTCGACCCCGCGCCCGGCTCCTCCCGCGCCAGCCTCGGCACCAGAAAACCCGGCAGCCGATTCCGCAGGTCGGCGTGCAGGGCGCGGGCGCGGGCGTCCGGCACCGCGAAATGGGCGGCGCCGGCCACGGCGTCCAGTTGATGCAGGTAGTAAGGCAGCACGCCGGCCTCGAACAGGGCGTCGGACAGCGACGCCAGGGTATCGGCGTCATCGTTGACCCCGGCCAGCAATACCGACTGGTTGAGCAGCGTCACGCCGGCCCGGCCCAGTGCCCGGCAACGTTCCGCCAGCGCCGGACTGATCTCGCGGGGGTGGTTGGCGTGCAGCACCAGGGTGGCGCGCCAGCGCGGCGAGGCCAGCAGGGCCATCAGATCCGTGTCCAGGCGCTCGGGAATCACCACCGGGGTGCGGCTGTGGATACGCAGCCGGCGCAGGTGCGGCAGCCCCGCCAGCTCGTCCAGCAGCTCCGCGAGGCGGCGGTTGCCCAGGGTCAACGGGTCGCCGCCGCTGAGAATCACCTCCTTGATATCGGGCCGTTGCGCCAGCCAGTCCAGCGCCTGGCGCCAGCGGCCGCCGGACAGGTGCTCCTGGTAGGGGAAGTGCCGCCGGAAGCAGTAGCGGCAGTGCACCGCGCAGGCGCCGGTCACCACCAGCAACGCGCGGCCATGGTATTTGTGCAGCAGCCCGGGCACCGGGGTATGGCGGGCTTCGTCCAGCGGGTCGGCGTGGTAGCCGGGCACCGCTTCGCGCTCGCGGCCGGTGGCGAGAATCTGCAGCAGCAGCGGGTCGGCGGGGTTGCCCGGCTCAATAAGATCCAGGTAGCGGCGCGGCACCCGCAGCGGGAAGGCGCTGTCGTCGTCGGCGCCGCCGGGGATCTGTTCCGGACGCAGGCGCAGGTGCTCGCACAGCGCCCCCACCCCGGTGACCAGATCGGCCTGCAGACGGCGCCAGTCGGGTACCTGCCAACCGTCCGCTTCCTGCGTTATCATGGCCAGCTTCTTAAATGCCATCCGGTAATTCCCCGACACAGTGGATAGATATCTATGGCCAGCTATTCTACCAGTGAATTCAAGTCCGGCTTGAAGGTTATGCTCGACGGCGACCCGTGCGCCATCATCGAGAACGAGTTCGTCAAGCCCGGCAAGGGCCAGGCGTTCAGCCGCGTGAAGCTGCGCAACCTGAAGACCGGCAAGGTGTGGGAACGCACCTTTAAATCCGGCGACAGCCTGGAAGGCGCCGACGTGCTGGACGTGCAGATGCAGTACATCTTCAACGACGGCGAATTCTGGCACTTCATGGACACCGAGACCTTCGAGCAGAAGCAGGCCGACGAAGCCGCCGTGGGCGACGCCAAGCAATGGCTCAAGGAAGAGGACATGTGCGAAGTCACCCTCTACAACGGCGAGCCGCTGAACGTGAACCCGCCCAACTTCGTGGAGCTGGAAATCGTCGAAACCGATCCGGGCCTGAAGGGCGACACCGCCGGCACCGGCGGCAAGCCGGCCACCCTGAGCACCGGCGCGGTAATCCGCGTGCCCCTGTTCGTGCAGGAAGGGGAAATCGCCAAGGTGGACACCCGCACCGGCGAGTACGCGGGCCGCATCAAGAACTAGGGCCTGTTCACACTACTCGCATCACGCCTGCTGGATGCCATTTTGGCCTCCAGCTAGGCGGAGGGAGCGCCTTTTGGTCATTCCAAATAAGCGACCGACAACGACGCTGGAGGTCAAAATGGCTCCAGCCCTTCGGGTTGTGGCTAAAAATCCACCACTGCGCGTTGCTCGTCGTTCATTTGGAGCCACCAAACTTCTCTCCTCGCGCCTTGATTGGTGGATTTTTAGCCACAACAGGCATGATGCGAGTAGTGTGAACAGGCCCTGGCCGTGACCGACTGGCGGCCCACCGCCTCCCTGGAGGCCATCCAAGCGCGCGCCGGGCTGCTGAGCACGGTGCGCGCTTTTTTTGCCGCCCGTGGCGTGCTGGAAGTGGACACCCCGCAACTGGCCCGGCATGGCGTCAGCGACCCGCACATCCAGTGTATTCCGGTGCCCGGCTACGGCTATCTGCAGAGCTCGCCGGAATACCATATGAAGCGCCTGCTGGCCGCCGGCAGTGGCCCCATCTATCAGCTCTGCAAGGCGTTTCGCGATGGCGAGGCGGGCGGCCGCCACAACCCGGAATTCACCATGCTGGAGTGGTACCGGCCCGGATTCGGGCTGGACGATCTGGTGGACGAATGCCTGGCCCTGTTCGCGGAGCTGTTCCCCGGCGCGCCCTCGCGGACTTACCGCTTTCGCACTCTGTTCGCCGACGTCACCGGCCTGGACCCGCTTACCGCCGGCGCCTCTGACCTGACCGCCCACGCCGAAACCCACGGCGCGCCCGCCGGGCTGAATAAAGCCGCCGCCGTGGATTACCTGATGGCCACCCGGGTGGAAGCCGCCCTGCCCGCCGAACAGCTCTCCGTGGTCACCGACTTCCCCGGCTGGGCCGCCGCCCTCGCCCGGACCCATGACGACGAAGACGGCGCCACCGTCGCCCATCGCTTTGAAATCTATTACCGGGGGCTGGAGCTGGCGAACGGCTACCAGGAACTCACCGATCCGTGGGAACAGCGCCGGCGTTTCGAACAGGACAACCGACTGCGGCGGGAACACGGCCTGCCCCCCATGGACGCCGACCCTTACCTTCTCGACGCCCTGCAACAGGGGTTGCCGGCCTGCAGCGGCGTGGCCATGGGTGTGGAGCGACTATTGATGGCCGGGCAAGGCCGGGAACGCATCGACGAAGTACAGACCTTCCCCTGGTCCCGGGCCTGAGGAGCCCCTCGCGAGCCGGGTAGCGGCGGCTCTTCGCCGGCTATTGAGTGGCGACACCGCTTTCTGAGAAGCTAGCCCGGATCGACGACACCTTTCATTGAATCACCGAGACACGGTACGCGACCACGATGATCATTCACTTCGGCTACATAGCGTTCGCTCTGGCCCTTCTCTTTGTCGGCGCCGAAGGGCTTGTCAGGGGCAGTTCCTCGCTGGCGCTGCGGGCGGGGCTGAGCCGCCTCACGGTGGGGCTCACCATAGTGGCGTTTGGCACCAGCTCACCGGAGTTGGTCGTGAGCGTGAAAGCGACGCTGTCGCAGCAAGGCGATATCGCGGTCGGCAATGTCGTCGGCTCGAACATCTTCAATATTGGCGTCATCCTCGGGATAACGGCCTTGCTGTGCCCTATTCCGGTTCACCGGCAGATCATCAAGGTCGATGCGCCGATCGCGCTGGGGCTGACAGGCCTGCTGATTGTGCTTCTTCTCAATGATTCCCTGGGACGCCTGGAAGGCCTGCTGCTGTTCACCGGCATCGTCGCCTACACGGTGATGAACATTGTGGTCGCGCGCAGAGAGGCGGGCGCGGGCAACGAGGGCGGCAACGACGCGCCCGGTGTGTCGCGCCACTGGAGTATCGATATCGCTTTCATTGTGGGCGGCCTTGGCATCCTGATACTCGGGTCACGCCTGCTGGTTGACCACTCCATCCTGCTGGCCAGGGGGTTCGGTATCAGCGAAGCCGTGATCGGACTGACCATCGTCGCCGCCGGCACCAGCATGCCGGAGCTGGCGACCTCCGTGGTGGCCGCCGCCCGCAAGCAACCGGACATCGCGATCGGCAACGTTGTCGGGTCGAACGTCTTCAACATCCTCGGCATCCTGGGGGTGGCGTCCCTCGTGTCACCCCTCCATGCCCCCGGGATATCGTGGATGGATTACGCGGTGATGCTGATGTTCACCGTTCTGTTGCTCCCTTTGCTTTACACCGGGCGCATGCTCCACCGCCTGGAAGGGCTGGCGCTTCTCGCCCTGTACGGCGGGTATTTGTTCATCCTCTGGCCGAAGTAGACGGCCTTACAACGACGCCCGGGCGCAATTACCGGCGACCAGCTCAATCAGGCGCGGCTGCACCGATGGCGGCAGATCGTGGCCCATGCCATCGATAATGGCGAGCCGGGCGCCGGGCATGGCGCGGGCGGAGGCGCGACCGCCGGCGGGCCGGATCAGCGGATCGCTGCCACCGTGGATCACCTGGGCCGGGCAGCGCACGTTTTTCAGGCGCTTGCTGAGATTGCCGGTGGCCATGATCGCCATGAACTGGTTGCGGATGCCGCGCGGGTTGAGTCCCCGTTCCCAACTGCGCTGGAACATCTCGGTGAGTTCTTCACGGCCCTGGTCCAGGGTGCCGCCCAGCTTGGCCATCATGCCCAGGCCGAACGCCACATAGTCTTCCACGGTTTCGATTTTCACCTTCGGCGCCACCAGGGTCTTGAGGGCCGACGGCCTGGGCGGCGGCAGGAAGGGGCTGTTGGTGCTGGACATGATCGAGGTGACGCTGAGCACCCGGTCCGGGTGCGTGGCGGCGGCCAGCTGCGCGACCATGCCGCCCATGGAGGCGCCCACCAGATGGGCGCGCTCGATGTCCAGGGCGTCCAGCAGCCCCATGGTATCGGCGACCAGATCGTCCAGGGTGTAGGGGGCATGCACTTTCAAGCCCACCATATAGCGCAGCATCGCCATCATGGGCCCGTACTTGAAGGGTTCGCGGATGGCGGTGGATTTGCCGGCATCACGGTTGTCGAAGGCGATCACCCGGTAGCCCCGGTTGGCCATGCCATCGAGCAGGCCGTCCGGCCAGAACACCAGTTGCGCCGACAACCCCATGATAAATACCACGGGTTCCCCGTCTTCGGGGCCCCGGGTTTCGTAGAAGAGCTCCACGCCGTTGCTGCGCACCGTGCCTTGGGCCATGCCTGTCACCTGTATCGGGAAAAGTGTCGCGCTCAACATAGAAAAGCCCGGCGCGAACCACAAGCGCCGGGCTTCTTTTGGCCCGCGCGGCCCGTGCGGGCCGGCGAACCGGCGGGCCGCTGAACACAGGTGTCTAGAGCACTTCGATAATGGTGGCGTTGGCGGTGCCCAGGCCCTCGCAGATCGCCAGCAGACCGTAGCGGCCGCCACGACGCTTGAGCTCGTACACCAGGGTGCCCATCAGCTTGGCGCCGGTGGCGCCCAACGGGTGGCCCAGTGCCTGGGCGCCGCCGTTGACGTTGAGCTTGTCGTAGTCGGCGCCCAGGGCGTTCATCCAGGCCAGCGGCACGGAGCCGAACGCCTCGTTGACTTCGTACAGGTCGATGTCCGCCAGGGTCATGCCGGCGCGCTTGAGCACCTTCTCGGTAGCCGGGATCGGCCCTTCCAGCACCATGGTGGGGTCGGAACCGACCACCGCCATGGCGTGGATGCGCGCCAGCGGCTTAAGCCCGAATTCCTTCACCGCCTGCTCGCTGGCCACCAGCACCGCCGAGGCGCCGTCGGTGATCTGGCTGGCATTGGCGGCGCTGATGATGCCGTTCTCCGCCAGCGGCTGCAGGCCACGGATGGCATCCAGGTCGGCGTCCCAGCGGATACCCTCGTCCACGTCGTGGAGGGTTTCACCGCCGTCGTCCAGGTTCACGCTCACCGGCAGGATTTCCTGCTTGAAGCGGCCCGCTTCGGTGGCGGCGGCGGCACGGCGGTGGGAATCATAGGCGAACTGATCCAGGTCGTCCTTGCTGACGCCGTATTTCTTGGCCATGCGCTCGGCGCCCACGAACTGGCTGAAGTTCTCACCGGGGTAGCGGCGGCTGATTTCACCGGTGAACGGATTGCCCAGCTCCTTGGCCACGGTCACCGGGGAGCCGATCGGCACCTGGCTCATGGATTCCACGCCGCCGGCGATCACCAGATCCTGGGTGCCGCTCATCACCGCCTGGGCGGCGAAATGGATGGCCTGCTGGGACGAGCCGCACTGGCGGTCGATGGACACCCCGGGCACCGATTCCGGCAGCCGCGAACTGAGCACCGAGGTGCGCGCGATATTGAAGGTTTGCGGGCCGATCTGGCTGACGCAGCCGTAGATGACGTCGTCCACCCGGTCCGGCGCCACGCCGGTGCGCTCCAGTACCGCGTCGATCACCTTGCCGCCCAGATCCGCCGGGTGCACCCGGCTGAGCCGGCCGTTGCGGCGGCCGCCGGCGGTGCGTACCGCTTCTACGATATATGCCGTGGTCACGATGAGTTCCTCGCCTGACAATCCAAAGGACCTCAAGCCTACGCCCGCCGCGAGGGGCGGCTCAATGACCAGAATGAACCCCGATCCTGACCCGAACGTACCCCGGGCAAGCGGCGCGGCGGCGGTCCGCTACAAAGTAATCATCCTGACCTGATACAACACCGGTCCGGTGGGCTGACCGGTGGGCGAGCCGCCCGCCGGTTCCAGACTCACCGCGAGCGTGCGCGAGTGTCGCAGCGCCCTCAACTGCCGCTCGGTGAGCGGCGCGCGGCGCTGTTCGCCGGCCGCCGGCAGCAGCCCCACCGAAATGGCGGCGCCGGAGCGGGGCAACAGCCATAACTCGAAATCCTTGCCGGCGCCGGCGGCGGTGGCCCGCACGCCCCGCGAGGAAAGGTAGCGCCGTCCGTCCTCGGTGCCCGCCTCCAACACCCATAGCGGTTCCGCCTGGCTGTTCTGGACCACGCCCACGAACCGTTGCGGCGCCGACGGCGTCGGCCAGAACAAGGTCAGCGCGATCACCAGGGAGGCGGCCAACAGGCCACCCACCGGCCACCACCAGGCGCCGGCGCCCGGTCGATCGACCCGGGCGCGCACTTTGCGCCATACCGAGGCCGGGGGCCGACGCTCGGGAATCGAGCCGTTCAGCGGCTGAAAGCGACGCTCCCAGTACCACACCTGACGCCGCACGCGCGGCGACTCAAGCATCCAGGTTTCGAAGCGGCGGCGGGCGGCACCGGTCAGCGTGCCCAGAACATACTCCGCGGCCAGCGCCTGATTACGTTCGTAGCGATCCGGTTTCATGGTTCCAGACACCTTCGCAGAAAATCCAGACCCCGGCGGACCCGGCTTTTTATGGTGCCCAGCGGCCGCCCAAGCGTGCGTGCCATCTGGTCATGGGTGAGCCCGTGGAAATACGCCAGTTGAATACTGGCGCGTTGCTCGTCGCTGAGTTCGCGCAGGCAGCGATCCAGGCTCTTTTTATCGGCGCTCGCCAGGGCCGCCTGCTGGGGCTCCACGGCCCCGCTGCGCAGCTCATTCTTGAGATCATCCACGTCCTCGTGGCCGCGCCGCTGACGCAGCACATCCAGGCAGGCGTAGCGGCCGATGGAAACCATCCAGGTGACCGGCGAGCCGCGTTCAGGATGGTATTCGCCCGCGTGGTGCCAGACTTTAATGTAGATTTCCTGTAACACGTCCTGGGCCTCGCTCCGGTTACCCAGCATCCGCAGGCAAAGACCGTACAGGCGCGGCGCGGTCACCCTGTACAGCTTTTCGAACGAGGTCAGGTTCCCTCTGGATGTGTCCACCATCAGTTGCACCATATCCGACAGTTTTTCGCTCATGGCGCGCTTTACCCCTTCGTCTACACGTCGCGCTCACATGAAAGCGCCGATGTTGAGATCAGCCTTTCCCTGATACGCGCCTCACCGCATTACGGATGCAAAAAAAATTAACGCTTTAAGGCATCCAAACGATCGCCCCAACCGTATTACCGGGTGATCGCTACCGAAAACACTGGAGGTATAAAATGCATAACCTGCTTGCTAGAACCCCGCTCGCCGTGGCGGTGGCTTCATTGATGCTCGCCGCGCCCTCGGCGCTGGCGTCAAGCCACCGTGAAGCCCCGTTTATTACCGGCAGCCCGAAGGTCGACGGCACCGACTTCTACATGTTCCGGAGTTACGAAACCAACCGCTCGGACTTCGTAACTCTGATCGCCAACTACCAGCCGCTTCAGGATGCTTACGGCGGCCCGAACTATTTTCTTCTCGACGATAACGCCATCTACGAAATTCATATCGACAACGATGGTGACGCCGTGGAGGACCTGACTTTCCAGTTTCAATTTAATAACGAATACAAAAACCTGGCGGTGCCGGCCGGGGCGGAGAGCGACACCCCCGTTCCGCTCAGCAACATCGGGCAGATCTCCACGGGCAGCACCGGCGCTCTCAATGTGGAACAGACCTATACCGTTAAACTGATCACCGGCGACCGGCGCAGCGGGCAAACTCAAACCATCACCAATGCGAGTACCAGCTCGGAAACCTTCGTAAAGCCGATGGATAACATCGGCAATAAATCCATTCCCGATTACCCGGCCTACGCCAGCGACGCCATTTACCCGATCGCCATCCCGGGTTGCGCCAACGACGGCAGAGTGTTCGTCGGCCAGCGCAAGGAAGGCTTCGTGGTGAATCTCGGCGAAGTCTTCGACCTGGTGAACACCAATCCGGTCGGCCCGCGTGACGGTGAGCGCAACGTCATCGGCGATAAGAACGTCACCAGCCTCGCGCTGGAAGTCCCCAGAAGTTGCCTCACCGGCGGTGAGAATCCCGTGATCGGCGGCTGGACCACCGCCAGCGTGCCGCAGGCCCGCGTCCTTAATCCGGCGCCGCGGGGCTCGGCGGTCACCGGTTCCGCCAATGCCAGAGCGGCAAGCGTGGCGGGCGGCGCCTACACCCAGGTGTCCCGTCTCGGCGCCCCGCTGGTCAACGAGGTGGTGATCGGCTTGCCGGACAAAGACCGCTTCAACGCCAGCGAACCCAAGGACGACGGTCAATTCGCGCAGTACGTGACCCACCCGAGCTTGCCAGTGCTGCTGAACGTGCTGTTCGGCGACGCGGCGGTGCCGCCGGAAACGCCACGCAACGATCTGGTCACCGCTTTCCTGACCGGCTTCCCGGGCGTCAATCAGCTGGCCACGGTGACCCCCAGCGAAATGCTGCGGCTCAACACCGACATCGCGCCCACCGCGCCGGCGCAACAAAACGATCTCGGCGTCGTGGGGGGTGACAACGCCGGCTTCCCGAACGGCCGCCGTCCCTATGACGACGTGGTGGACATCGCGCTGAACGCGGCCATGGGTAAGATCTGCGGCCAGCTGGGCGCCGGCGACTGCGGCACTCAATCCACGCCACAGAATGGCGACAACTTCTACACCGACGGTGCGCGAGCCGCGGGTCCCACCGCCGCCACGTCCGTGATCAGCGGCGAGATCGACGGCGATGACACCTATCTTGCCGAGTTCCCGTACCTGGCGAATCCAGTCCCGGGTTCTCCGAACTGAGCACGGCAACAGGAGAGATTCGATGCGACTCATCAAACACAGTGTTCTGTTGGCGGGCCTGCTGGCCGGTCTCGTCGCCTGCGGTGGCGACAGCGACAACGACGACGGACCGCCGGTACAAAGCCGCACCAACTTCACGGCTTTCGTGAAGACACAACTGGCCGCCGACCCGAACGGCGAACCGGTCAGCGTCAACAATCGAAACTTTGGTTTCACTGATAAGGAAAACCCGGATGCCTATGACGACGTCCTGTCGAGCAACAACTAAAGGACAGGGCATCCTGAAACCGCTCCGGTGGCTCACGCTGCCGGGGCTGTTCCTATTTCTGGGCGGCGCTTTCGGCGGCCACGCCGTGGCGGCGCCCTATACGCCCGCGTCCGATGATCAGGTGCTTCAACGTCTGCCGTCACCGGATATCCTGGCCGGCGCCGAAGCCCTGCAGAAAAGGTTGGCGGCGGACCCGCGGGATCTGGACACCGCGCAACGGCTGGCGCGCCTGTATATCCAGGCAGCGCAACGCGAGGGCGACCCGCGCTATCTGGGTTACGCCAGCGCCACCCTGTCACCCTGGTTGCAGAGCGCCGAGGCGCCTCCCACCGTACTGGTGCTGGCGGCCACGATCGCCCAGGGGGAGCATCGCTTTACCCAGGCCCGCCACCTGCTGCGCCAGGCCCTGGAGAAGAACCCCCGGCTCGGTCAGGGCTGGCTCACGCTGGCGGTGATTACCCAGGTTCAGGGTGATTACCAAGAGAGCCGGCAAGCCTGCCTGCGTGCCGCCAACCTGGTGCCCACCGCCGCCGCCCTGACCTGCCAGGCCAGCGTCCTGGCACTGAACGGCGGCTTGGAACCGGCCTACGCGAAGCTCAAAGGGTACGCCGACACGGCCGCGGACACGGACGACGACGTGGCCGTATGGCTGCACACCCGGCTGGCGGAAATGGCCTGGCAGAAAGGTGATCCGGAGGCCGCCCGCGCGCACATTGACAGCGGCCGCCGCCTCGACCGCGACGATCGTTATTTGCGTCATCTCTATGCCGATTGGCTGCTCGCCCGGTCACGCCCGGGCGCGGTCATCGATCTGCTCGAAGCGTATGTCGACCAGGACGGCGCGCTACTGCGTCTGGCCATCGCCGGCCTCGCCGCCGAGGACCCGCGCGCCGATCAGTGGGCGCAACAGTTCCGCGACCGGATGACGGCGGCGCAACGCAGCGCCGAATTCGCCCACCTGCGCGAGCTGGCGCGCTTCACCCTGGCGGTCGACAACGACCCGACCCGGGCCCTGGCGCTGGCCCAACGCAACTGGCAAACACAGAAAGAGCCCGCCGACATGCGCGTCTATCTGGCGGCGGCCGAGGCCGCCGGGCAACCCGGGGCGGCGGATGAGGTGCGCGCCTTCATCGCCGAGCACGGCGTCCAGGACAGCCGCCTGGCACCGTTCCTGGATAACGGCGCGGGGGCCAGCCCATGATCAGACTGATCGCCGTACTGCTGTTGCTGCTTCCCGCCCTGGCCCTGGGCCACAAGCCCAGTGACAGCTACCTGACCATCAAGGTGGAAGACAGCGGCGCGCTGTCCGGCCAGTGGGACATCGCCCTGCGCGACCTGGAGCGGGCCGTGGGGGTGGATCAGAATCGCGACGCCCGGGTGACCTGGGGCGAGCTCAAGGCACGGCGCGCGGAGCTGGAAAATCATATCCTCAGCCGGCTGACGGTGACCGCCCGGGATGGCGACCGGGAGCGCCGGTGCACGCTCAGCGGTGACGGTCTGCAAGTGGACCACCATGTGGACGGCGCCTACGCGGTGTTCCTGCTGAAGGGCGACTGCGGCGTTTCCCCCCTGTCACTGACGCTGGATTACCGGCTGTTGTTTGATCGCGACGCCAGCCACCAGGGGCTGGTGACGGTGCGCTATAACGACCGGCCCGGTCAGGCGGTGGCGCTGAGCAATCAGCATCGCGAACAAACCCTGCACCGCGACGGCGACGGCGGACTGGCCGCGCTGGCCACCTTCTTCCGCCAGGGGGTGCACCATATTCTGATCGGCTACGACCATATCCTGTTCCTGCTGACGCTGCTGTTCCCGGCGGTGCTGGTCTGGCGCGAGGGCGCCTGGCAGCCCAAGGCATCCATGCGCGAGGCGCTGCTCAACACCCTGGGCATCGTCACCGCCTTTACCGTCACCCATTCGCTGACACTGGCCCTGGCCGCCGTGGGGCTGGTCAACCTGCCCTCCTGGTTGGTGGAATCGGCGATCGCCATCACTGTCGGCCTGGGGGCGGCCAGCAACCTGGCGCCACGATTCTTCCCGCGACGCTGGGTGATGGCGCTGGTGTTCGGACTGATTCATGGTCTGGGTTTCGCCGCCGTGCTCAGCGACCTGGGGCTGGCGGGCGGCAGCCTGGTGCTGACCCTGCTGGGCTTCAATTTGGGGGTGGAAGCGGGTCAGGCACTGATTGTTCTGATGTTTGTGCCCGCCGCGTTTCTGGTACGCCGCACCGCCGCCTATCGGCGCTGGTTCGTGCCGATCGGCTCGATCGCGATTATCGCCGTGGCCAGCGTCTGGGCGGTGGAGCGGTTGAGCGGGGTGTTGTGAGGCGGGAACGGACGGTCGCCCGTCCGTTCCCCGGTGGTTACTCGCTGATCTCGGTGACCGAGAGCAAGGCGTCCTGAATCTGCTCGCGGGTGAAGGGCACCCGGTGCCACTGCTTGTCGGAGTACGCCTGGGTGTAATCCGAATAGTGGGGGCTGGTGGGGTCGGTGGACTGCGAATGGCTCAGCATGGTGTAGGCGCGCACCGGCTGGTCCTCGGGGAAATCCACCACGTGCATATAGGTGTTTCTCAGCACGGTGAAGTAGCCCTCGCGGCCCTCGCCGCCGTATTGCGGGATGTCGGTGCCGGCCTTGGCATAGCTCTGCACATCGCCAAGTGGCGCGTCCAGGGCCACGCCGCTGTTCACCACCTCGGCGACCGCGTCGCTGAAGGCTTGCTGCACCGCGCTGATCACGTCGCCGTCAGCGGTGTTCAGGTCGCGGGGCGTGTTCACCGGGTCGGCGGGATCGAACGGTACCGCCCACAGGTTCGCGATATCGCTGAGGCCATCGTAGTCGTCGGCCGAGTCCTCGTGCTTCCCGTCGAACAACGCGGTCCACAGATGCGCGCCCACGGAATCCAGGTTGGCGCGCTCATCCCAGTTGGTGAGCACCGTGCAGGCCTGGGCTTCGTCGCCGGACGGCGCGGCGCACACCGTGGCGAGCACGTCGTCCTTGAGCAGTTCCGCGGACAGGTTCCGGCTGTTCAGCACGATCTGGCGCAGGTTCTCGCTATTCACTTTATTGCCGGCCAGGCCATCGGCGCCGGCCAAGCGTTCTTGCGCCAGGGTGTGGCCCATGCGCGTACGCAGGCTTTGCGCGTAATCTTCCCGACCGATGATGCCGGCGAAGCCGGTGAGCCGCTCGTCAGGGTTGGTGAGCCAGTAGCTGTCGTTCATGTTGCCGACGTAATCACGGCGGAACAGGTGCGGCAGATTGGATGGCCCGAAGGCGCCCGCCCGCACCGCATCGGCGTCCTCGCGCCAATCGCAATTGGAAGTGCTGCCGTCCATCAGTGGCAGCCCCGGCACCATCCCCATCACCGCCGGCCCGAGCACGGGCACCAGGCAGTCGCCGAGCATGCTGTCCGGCACATTGGGCACGGCGGTGATATCGGAA
Organism: uncultured Alcanivorax sp.; assembly: GCA_964556345.1. Classification (GTDB taxonomy): domain Bacteria; phylum Pseudomonadota; class Gammaproteobacteria; order Pseudomonadales; family Alcanivoracaceae; genus Alloalcanivorax. The sequence continues at coordinate 8,698 of CAZKWA010000039.1, read as the reverse complement.
TACAACGCCCGGTCGTCACCGCGACCAATGGCCGCGGTGTTCACCCACGGAATGCCCACGTGTTCATTGATCGCCGCATAGAAGTCATCCAAGGAGGCGGCCTGATCAAAAGCCAGAAAGTTTTCGAACGACTGGCTGTTCTCCAGGTTGATGTCACGCAGGGTGAAGGCGGTGTTCTCATCCCAGGCCGGCAGGCCCAGCCCGGCCAGATTAATCATCGGACCGTATTCCGAGTGGTACAGGGTGCGGGTCACCGGCGCCAGGGAGCCATCGCCCTGCTTCACTTGCACGGTGATCTCTTTGGCTTGGAGAGCCCGCTCCTCGCCATCCTTGATGTAATGGGTGTCGTCGGAGCCCAGCGTCAGCATGTAAAGCGTGAAGCGGCGCGCGGTGGACACGGTGTGCGACCAGGCGATGTCGTTGTTAAAGCCCAGCAGCACCATGGGCGCGCCGATGATCGACACGCCGGATACGTTCAATTCGCCGGGAATCGTCATCTGCAGCTGATAGAAGCGATCCACGCCTTCCAAGTACCAGTGCGGGTTACCGAACAACAGACTCTCGCCGGAGTCGGTGGCGTCGGCGCCGAACGCCAGGGTGTTGCTGCCGATACCCTCCTCCCGGCCGACGCGAAAGCGGTCCTCGTCCAGTTGCAGGTCCGCGCCTTTTGCCAACGCAAGGGCGTTGGGGCTGGCGGTCGGCGGCTGGGCGCTGGCGATTTCCTCCACCCAGTTGGCGCTGCTGGCGGCCAGATTCAGCGCCACCAGACGGCGGAACACATCACCTTCCGTGACCGTGGCCAGCCAGGGCTCACCGCGGCACTCAAGATGACGCCCGGTATGGTCGCCGGCTTTCACTTCCCGTACATAACGGCTGAAGCCGGCGGCGAACCCACGGGACAGCTGCCGCACGGCCGCCGGCTGGGCATCGCGGAAACGCGCCATCTGGGCATCGTCGACCACCGAGCGGAAGAAGAAATCCGCCTCCAGATTGGGCGGCGAGCCGAAGGTGCCCATGGGTGACGCCGGTGCGTCCGGCCCGAAGTACTGGGAGCGCTCGCCACGGAAAGTGACGAAGGCGTCGGCCAGCACGCACAGGTTGTCCTCGGCGATCGCGTAGCCGTGGCCGTAGCCGGCGCCGCCATAGGTGTCGGCGGTGATATGCGGAACCCCGTAGGTGGTGCGCTCGATGGTGGCCTGATAGGTGGGACCGGTGTCCACCGCGGCGCGGTTACTGCTGTCACCACCGCAGGCGGACAGCGCGAGACTGCCGGCGATCAGGCACCAGGGCGCCCACGACGACGGTCGGATCAATGAAGTCATAATAGTCTCCCGATTATTGTTATCCCGGTCCGTCGGACGGGCCGGATCAGGGGAGATTACGTGAAGGCCGGGGGGAAAAATTGAACGCAGCGGCTGTTAAAGCATGTGTACCTTCATGCCCTTGGCGACGTAGGACGGGGTCAGACCAAAGAAATGCTTCAAGGTGCGCGCCAGATGGGCGCCGTCGGAAAACCCCACGTCATAGGCGATATCGGACAGGGATTCGCCCAGTGCGATTAATTCCACCGCACGCCGCATACGCGCCCACAGGGTATAGCTCTTGATGGATATGCCCAGCTTGTCGGAAAACACATGGGTGAGCCGGTCGGCGGAAAGCCCCACCTCGGCGCCCAGCTCTTCGAGGGTGCTGGTCAGGGGCAGCTCTTTCTTTATTTTCTGCGCGATGTGGATCACCCGCATATCCATGGGCATGCGGATCGGCCGGTAATCGCTCAACGCCCGGGGCAGCGAGGTGGTGAGACGGAACAGCGAGGCGTTGTCCAGCTCCCCACGGCCCGCGGCGGCAATCGACTGCCGACTCAGCGCGCCCGGCCGGAGGATCACCGGGCGCACCGCGTGGCGGCCCAGCATCGCCGTCAGGCTGTGGTACTCGTAGCTTTGCGGATCGAAGTTCAAAGACAGCAGCGGCGCCCGGCGGGCATCCAGCGAGCGCGGCACGTCATGGCCCACCAGCGCGGCCTGGTAGTCCTGCTCCTTGCCCTGCCCGTCGCCGAGCGTAAAGCCCTCGTCCCCCAGGGAGACCAGCAGGGTGACGGTATAGCGGCGGGTGATACCGGCGACAATAGCCCCGGTTAAATACAGAAAGCGGTCGTCCCATACGTAGAGATGATTTTCACCAACCATGACGACATGTCCCGAACCTTATTATTGATATCGCTTTAGCGGCGACGGATGCCGTCGTCGCGGATCTCGATGCGGCCGGCTTTGTAGAGCTTGCCGATGGCCTGCTTGAAGGCGTTCTTGCTGCAACCGAACGCGGTACGGATCGCTTCCGGCGTGCTTTTGTCCCCCAGGGCCAGGAACCCTCCGGCGGCCTCCAGCCGGGCCAGGATGCGCTCGCCGAGCTGGTCGCTCTTGGCGGCGCCGGGCGGGTCCAGGGTGAGGCTGAGGCGGCGGTCGGCGCGCAGGCGCTGGACGTAGCCGGTGAGCCGCTGGCCGGGGCGCGGCGGGGCGCCCCCGGGCGGCGCCTGCAGCAAGCCCCAGTAGCGGTTGTCCACCGCCACCTTGTAGCCCAGGTCGGTGCTCTGCACCACCACCAGGGGCACCGCGTCGCCCTGGCGGTAAACGTCGCAGGTGTCTTCCAGGTGGCGGTCCAGCAGGGCGCTGGCGAACGGCCGGCCGTCCCGGTCACGCACCACCTTCACCAGTTGCCAGCGGCCCACTTCAGGGCGGTTGCCCTGCTCGGCGAACGGCAGCAGCAGGTCCTTGGGCAGGCCCCAGTCCAGGAAAGCGCCCACCCGGCCGGTGTCCACCACGCGCAGGCGCGCCACTTCGCCGGGCATCGCCTTGGGGCGGCCCAGGGTGGCGCGGGGACGGCCGTCGCCGTCCTCGTAGAGAAACACTTCCAGCGAGTCCGTGGCCGGGGCGGTATCGTCCAGCTCGCGGGCGGGCAGCAGCACGTCGCCGAGGTCCCCGCCGTCCAGCAGCAGGCCGGCGGGCAGGCGTTTAAGCACCGCCAGGGTGCGAATGGTGCCAAGGAGCGGGCCGGGCGCGGTCATCGCGTTACCACATCAGGTCGTCGGGGATCGGGTAATCCGCGTAGGGGTCGTCTTCGTCCTTGGCGTTGCGGTCGTTGAGCAGCACCACGGCGGCCTCGTCACGCTGGCGGATCTTTTCCGCCACGGTGGTGGGCACCAGCTCGTGGCCTTCGCCCAGGGCGACGATGGCGATCTGACCGCGCGCCAGCTGGTCGCGCTGGGCCTCGGTGACATGCAGCTTCTTGATTTTCTTGTCCTGCACGAACTGATAGGCCACGTCGCCCTTGCCGCGGTCCAGCCGGTGGGTCTCGATCAACTGGCGGATCTGCGCGACGATTTCACGCTCACGCTGTTGCCGGTGGCGCTCCGCTTCCAGCTGGCGGTCTTTTTCCGCCTGCTCGGCGCGCTGCCGGCGGGCCCGTTCGGCCGGATCCTCCAGCTCGATCTCGCCACGCTTGGCGCGATTGGCGTCTTCCTTTTTCTGCTGCTTGGCGCGGCGCGCCTTCTTTTTGTCCGCCAGCCCCGATTTGAGGAGCTGATCCTGCAACGAATTAGCCATGGGCGGGGGTTCCAATAACAAACATTCAGGGGTCAGGATAACGGAGCCGGGGCCCGCCTGCCTATTCCACCGCGTCGTCTACTGCAGGGAGGGCCCGTCGGGCGCCTCGCCGAGCAGCGGCTGGGCGCGGCGGAAACGGGCGTCGTAGCCCGGTTGCCAGGGGAACACGCCGTTCGGATCCGGCCACACCATCTGCAGCGCCGGGTACGGCGCCGGCAGGTCGGCGTAGAACCAGTTGGCGTAGCCCAGGTAGTCGTTATAGGCCGGCAGCGCCACCGGCAGGAAAACCACCTCCAGGCCGTCGGCGATGTCGCCGTAGACCTGGAAGGGCCGGAAACGTCGCTCCAGGCCGGTGATGGCCACGGCGGCGCTGTCCAGCAAGCGGCTGGCCAGGGTTTCCTTGAGGCCCACCACGATCAGCTCCGGGTGGTCCCGTTTCAGGAAATGCCCCAGCGTGAAGGTGTAGCCGGGCTCACCGGCGGCGCCGGCGACGCTGAGGTGGTGCCAGCCCTTGCGCTCGATGCGGGCCAGCAGCTGTTTGTCCTGGTCGTCTTCCGGCTGTGGATAGCGGAAGCCCTCGGGCATTTCTTCGAGAAACATGGCTCCTCTCTATGAAGGCCGCGGCAACCCCTGGTCGCCGTGGCGCGCTTGGCAGCGGCGCAGCTTACCAGAATCAGGCCCCTTGGTATGCGGCGGGGCGGATGCAATACTGGCACGGTGCGCTTTGATGCTTTTTTTTAGAAACAGAGGACCACGAACGATGAAAAAAATGACACTGATGGCCGGCCTGGCCGCGCTCTCCGCCGCGCCTGTCGCGCAGGCGGCGCCGCTGGTGGACGTGTACGCCGGCGGCTACGCCTGGAGCCCGGATACCTCCGGCACCATCGCCTCCGGCAGTAACGACATCGACATGGAGGACGATCTGGGTTTCGACGATTCCGACCAGACGGTGATCTACGTGGGCCTGGAACACGCGGTGCCGGTGCTGCCCAATGTGCGCCTGCGCTATATGGACCTGTCCGATGACGCCAGCAATACTCTGATCACACCCATCACCTTCAACAACCGGACGTTCGCCGGCGACGTCCATTCCGATTACGACATGGAGATGCTCGACGGCACCTTCTACTGGAGCCCGCTGGACAACGTCGTGAAGCTGGACCTGGGCCTGACCGTGCGCCAGATGGACGCGGACTTCACCATCACCGGCGCCGGCCAGCGCGCCTCCGAGAGCGCCAGCGAAACCTTCCCGCTGGCCCATGGCGCGGTGCGCGCCAACCTGCCGCTGACCGGTGTCTACGTGGGCGGGGAGATCAACGCCATCGAGTACGACGGCAGCGGCATGCGCGACTTCGACGCGCACATCGGCTGGCAGTCGGATTTCCTGCTCGGCGTGAAAGCGGGCTATTCCCGCCTGGAAGTGGAACTGGACGACGTCAGCGGGCTGGATTCGGACCTCGAAATCGGCGGCCCTTACCTGGCGGCCACCTTCCGCTTCTGAAAACGCTCACCACTCCTTCTGAAGGCGCTCGATACGGGCGTCTTTTTCTTCCCAGAGGTCGCTGACCCAACGCTGCACGCTGGCGCGGAACGCCGCGTCTTCCTGGTAATCCCCGGCCCACAGGGCCGGGTCCAGGTTGTGGGTGCGCACGTCGACGATCACCCTTTCGATTTGACCGCTGAGCAGCGCCCAGAAACCGGGCGGCTTGCCTTCCGGGTAGGCGATGGTCACATCCAGCAGCGCGTCCAGGTCATCGCCCAGCGCCGCCATCACGAACGCCACGCCGCCGGCCTTGGGGCGCAGAAGGTGCTTGTAGGGGGATTGCTGCCGGGCCTGCTTTTCCGGTGTGCAGCGGGTACCTTCAAGAAAATTGACCACCGTGACCGGCATGTCGGCGAACTTCTCGCAGGCCGCCTTGGTGATCTCCAGATCCTTGCCTTTCAGCTCGGGCCGCTTCTCCAGCAACTCCTTGGAATAGCGCTTCATGAAGGGATAGTCCAGGGCCCAGAACGCCAGCCCCAGGAACGGCACCCAGATCAGTTCTTTTTTCAGAAAGAATTTAAAGTACGGCGTTTTGCGGTTGAAGGTCTGTACCAGGGCGGCGATGTCCACCCAGGACTGATGGTTGCACACCACCAGGTAGGAGGTGTCACCGCGCAAACCCTGATCACCACGAATATCCCAGCGGGTGGGCGTCATCAGGGCGAAGATCGCCTTGCAGATCTCCGCCCAGGTTTCGGCGATCCACATAACGCCGCGTGAGCAGGCCGCTTTCGCTTTTTCGCCGGGCACCACCACCTTGAACAGCGCGATCAGCATCATCGGGCCGATCAACGTCAAGGTGTTGAGCAGCAGCAACAAAAAAGTAGTGACGCCGGTCAGCAGGGCCCGCATCCGGTGAACTCCCTATCCCCAAAACGAACTCGGATCATAGCCAAACCGGTCAACACGCCCAAGACCGTCCTTGTATTGAATTGTTGACCGCCGCCGACAGCGTCCACCGGGGACGGCTATCGGACCTCCACGGTCATCACGTCCACATTCTGGAAGCCGCGCGGCAGCTTGGCGCCACGCCGTCCACGCTCGCCGTGGTAGTGCTCCAGATCACTGGCTTTGAGGCTCAGGTGGCGCTTGCCGGCGTGGATCACCAGGGTGTCGCCGGCGCCCAGCACCTGCACGTCCTGGACGAACTCCACCCGCTCGGCGACGCGGGCGGCGGGGATCGCCATCATCTTATTGCCTTTGCCCCGCGCCATCTCGGGCAGGTCACGGACCGGGAACACCAGCAGGCGGCCTTCGTTGGAGACCAGGGCGATCAGATCGCTTTCCGGATTGGTGACCGCGCGCGGCGGCTGCACTCGCGCGCCCTTGGGCACGTTGAGCACGTTCTTGCCGGCTTTCTTGTTGGCCAGCAAGTCCGCGTAACGCACCACGAACCCGTAGCCGGCATCGCTGCTCATCAGATAGGCGTCTTTCTCCTGCCCCATGAGCGCCGCCACGAAGCCGGCCCCGGAGGGCGGGCTGACGCGGCCGGACAGCGGCTCGCCCTGACCCCGGGCGCTGGGCAGGGTGTGCGCCAGCAGCGAGTAGCTGCGCCCGGTGGTGTCCAGGAAGCAAACCGGCTGGTTGGACTTGCCGCGCGCCGACGCCAGGTATTTGTCGCCGGCCTTGTAGCTGAGCCCAACCACGTCCACGTCGTGGCCCTTGGCGGAACGCACCCAGCCTTTTTCCGAGAGCACCACGGTGACCGGGTCGGCGCCGACCAGATCCGCTTCGTCCAGGGCCTTGGCGTCACCGCGCTCCACCAGCGGCGAGCGGCGGTCGTCGCCGAAGTTTTCGGCGTCTTCCTTGAGTTCCTTGGCGATCAGTTTTTTCATCTTCGCCGCCGAGCCCAGGGTTTCTTCCAGCCAGTTGCGCTCCTCGGCGAGCTCGTCCTGCTCGCCCTTGATCTTCATTTCCTCCAGCTTGGCCAGGTGGCGCAG
>CAZKWA010000039.1:0-1606 GCA_964556345.1 uncultured Alcanivorax sp. | reverse complement strand
GGCTTGGGCGCGTCCTCCCGGCGGATAATCTCGATCACCTCGTCGATGTTCAGATAGGCGATCAGCAAACCTTCCAGCAGGTGCAGCCGGTCCAGCACCTTGTCCAGGCGGTGCTGCAGACGGCGGCGCACGGTGACCATGCGGAATTGCAGCCACTCGTTGAGAATCATGTCCAGGCTTTTCACCTGGGGACGCTCGTCGATGCCGATCATGTTCAGGTTGACCCGGTAGTTTTTCTCCAGGTCGGTGGTGGCGAACAAGTGGCCCATCAGTTGCGCGATGTCCACGCGGTTGGAGCGCGGCGTGATGATCAGACGGGTGGGGTTTTCATGGTCGGATTCATCGCGCAGGTCGCTGACCATGGGCAGTTTTTTCTTCTGCATCTGGTCGGCGATCTGTTCCAGCACCTTGGCGCCGGATACCTGATACGGCAGCGCGGTGATCACGATGTCGCCTTCCTCGCGCTCGTAGACGGCGCGCTGCTTGAGGCTGCCCTTGCCTTCCGCGTACATGCGGATGATGTCGTTGCGCGGGGTGACGATCTCCGCCTCGGTGGGGAAATCCGGGCCTTTGATGTATTCCAGCAGATCGTCCAGGGAGGCCCCCGGATCCTTGAGCAGATGAATACAGGCCTGCGCCACTTCGCGCAGATTGTGCGGCGGAATGTCGGTGCTCATGCCCACGGCGATGCCGGTGGTGCCATTGAGCAGCACATTGGGCAGGCGCGCCGGCAGCAGCTTGGGCTCGTCCATGGTGCCGTCGAAGTTGGGCACCCATTCCACCGTGCCCTGACCCAGCTCGGCGAGCAGCACTTCCGCGTACGGCGCCAGCTTGGATTCGGTGTAGCGCATGGCGGCGAAGGATTTCGGGTCGTCCGGGCTGCCCCAGTTGCCCTGGCCGTCCACCAGCGGGTAGCGGTAGCTGAACGGCTGCGCCATCAGCACCATGGCCTCGTAGCAGGCGGAGTCGCCATGGGGATGGAACTTACCCAGCACGTCGCCCACGGTCCGGGCGGATTTTTTGTACTTGGCGGTGCTTTTCAGGCCCAGCTCGCTCATCGCGTAGACGATGCGCCGCTGCACCGGCTTCAGGCCGTCGCCGATCTTCGGCAGGGCCCGGTCCATGATCACGTACATGGAGTAGTCCAGGTACGCTTTTTCGGTGTAGTCCCTGAGGGACAGGTCTTCGAAATCGTCAGCCATCTTTTATACTTCCGCCAGGTTACCTTTCTCTTCCAGCCAGTTCTTGCGGTCGGAGGCGCGCTTTTTGCTCAGCAGCATATCCATCAGCAGATGGGTGTCGTCGCCGCCGACCACGCTCAGACGTACCAGCCGGCGGGTGTCGCGGGCCATGGTGGTTTCGCGCAACTGCATGGGGCTCATTTCCCCCAGGCCCTTGAAGCGGGTAACGCTGACCTTGCCGCGCTTCTTCTCCGCCTTGATGCGGTCGAGCACGCCGGCGCGCTCTTCCTGGTCGAGGGCGTAATACACGTCCTTGCCCACGTCGATGCGGTACAACGGCGGCATCGCCACGAACACATGGCCTTCGCGCACCAGCGCCGGGAAGTGGCGCAGGAACAGCGCGCACAGCAGGGTGGCGATGTGCA
>CAZKWA010000038.1:0-30089 GCA_964556345.1 uncultured Alcanivorax sp. | reverse complement strand
GCATCCTGCCGGGAGCTTCGCTCCCTTTCGCGGGCAAGGCCCGCTCCCACAAACCCAGCTTCCACCAGCATCCTCAACCTTTCTGCTGCCGCTCCATCATGTCGGCCTGAAGGATCTCGATCCAGTAGCCGTCGGGGTCCTTGATGAAGGCGAGGCCTTTCATCTTGCCGTCGTCCGGCTTTTTCACGAACGGCACGCCGAGCGTTTCGAAGCGCTCGGCGGCGGCGTACACGTCCGGCACGGTGATGCCGATGTGGCCGAAGCCCTGCGGTTGGTCGTTGCCGTTGTGGTACTGGAAGTCCGGGTCGTCCTCGCTGCCCCAGTTATGGGTCAGTTCCAGCATGGCTTCACGGCCGAAGGTGTAGGTGAGGCGCTTGGCGTCATCCTCGGGGACCCGGGCGGCTTCTTCGTCGTCCAGATAGGCGAGGAAGTACAGGCTGAATGTCATCTCGGGGAAATCCAGTTTGCGCACCAGGCGCATGCCCAGCACCCGGGTGTAGAAATCCAGGCTGACCTTCGGGTCCTTGATGCGCAGCATGGTCTGGTTGAACAGATAGCGCTGGGTTTCCGCGTCGGGTTGCTGGCAAAGCCCGTCGGCGGTTTCGAAATGACGTGACATGGAGAATTACCTTTGCTGAAAGTTGCCTTTGATGGTGCGGGGAAACGGAAGGTATGGCGCGTCGGGGCATTAATTTCAAGGCCGCGAAGGCGGCCTTGAAGGGTGCGATTAGGGCGCGGTGGCGTCGATCTTCTTGAGCACTTTCTGCAGGCCGGCGACGGTGCCGCCCACGTCGCTCAGGTTGGAGGGCAGCAACAGGGTGGTGGATTCCTTGGCCAGCTTCTCGAACGCGGCGACATACTGCTCGGCGATGCGCAGGCTGACGGCTTCTTCGCCGCCGTCTTCCTTGACCGCCAGGGCCACTTCGCGCAGACCGGTGGCGGTGGCCTGGGCCAGCAGTTCGATCTGCCGGGCGCGGCCTTCGGCCTCGTTGATCTGCTTGAGTTTTTCGCCTTCGGAAATATTGATCATTTCCTGCTTTTCGCCCTCGGACCGGTTGATGGCCGCCTGGCGGTCACCCTCGGAGCGGTTGATGGCGGCCTGGCGATCGCCTTCGGATTCCGCCACCACGGCGCGGCGTTCCCGCTCGGCGCGCACCTGCTTCTCCATGGCGTCCTTGATGGAAGCCGGCAGGTTGATGTCCGCCACTTCGTAGCGCAGCACTTTCACGCCCCAGGGCTGGGCGGCTTCGTCCACGGCTTTAACCACTTCCATGTTGATCTCGCCGCGTTCCTCGAAGGTCTTGTCCAGGTCGATCTTGCCGATCACCGAGCGCAGGGTGGTTTGCGCCAGCTGCTGGGACGCCATCACATAGTCGTCGACGCCGTAGCTGGCCGCTTTGGCGTCGATCACCTGCAGGTACATGACACCGTCCACGGACACCTCGATGTTGTCCTTGGTGATACAGCTTTGCCGGGGCACGTCGCGGACGATTTCCTTGAGCGAGTGGCGGTAGGCCACCCGGTCGATGAAGGGCATCAGGATGTGCAGGCCGGCTTCCAGGGAGGTGCGGTATTTGCCCAGCCGCTCGACAACGTAGATTTGCCGCTGCGGCACGATGCGCACCGTCATGAACAGAAGAATGATCACCGCCAGCGCGAGCAGCGCCGGAATAATGAGTCCCATCATTTGCAGAGTCCTTTTAGTGGTCCTTGGAGGAAGAGGTATCGGACCAGGCGTGTACGGTCAGCCAGAGTCCGTCGTGCTTGCTGATGCGGACCATCTGGCCGGCTTTCAGCGGTTGATCGGATTGTGCCTGCCAGCGCGCGCCCCGGTAGCGGACGGCGCCGACGCCGTTGACGAAATCCGCTTCGACGGTGGCGCGCCCGCCCACCAGGCCGGCGCTGTCGTCGCTGGTGCGGCCCCGCGTTTCCTTGCCGAACAGCCAGTCACGCAGGTAGCGTCGGGCGCCGGCCAGCAGCACCAGGCTGAGCACCGCGAACAGGGTGATTTCCCAAACCGGATCGTTGACCACGCCGAAATACACCAGCGCGCCGACGATCACCGCCGCCAGCCCCAGGAAGATCGCCACCAGGCCCGACACCACGAACTCGGCGATAATCAGGATCAGCCCGAAAATAATCCAGTAGCTGTATTCCGGCATAGTTCCCCGCCTTGCGTTGTTTGTTTGGCCGCCAACAGTAGCACTACCGGGCGACTATTACTTGTTCGGTCCAGGGTGTCAGTGGGCATGGCCGCCGGGCCCGTGGACGTGGCCATGGGCTTTTTCGTCGGCGTCCGCGTCGCGCACGTCGATCACTTCCAGCTCGAAGCGCAGGGGCCGGCCGGCGAACGGATGATTGGCGTCCACATCCACGGTCTTAAGGCCCACCTTGATCACGGTGACCATGCGCGGCCCCTGTTCGGTTTGCACCCGGACGATCTTGCCGGGTTTCAGTTTGCCGGCGTGCTTGAGGTACTTGGCCGACAGGCGCTGGCGCAGGGATTCGTCGCGACGGCCGTAGGCCTGCTCGGGGGCCAGGGTGACGGTGAGCCGGTCGCCGCTGTCCTTGCCTTCCAGGGCCTGTTCCAGGCCGGCGAGAATATTGCCGGCGCCGTGCAGATAGATCAGCGGCGCTTCGGCGCTGCTTTGTTCCAGGGTCAGGTCGTTATCGTCGTCGACCAGGGTGTAGTGCAAGGTGACGACCTTGTCGTTTTCAATCGGCATGCGGGCAGGTTCTCCGGATCAGGGGTTCGGTGTGGTGTCCGGCGCCAGGCCGAGGGCTTCGCGGCTCTCGCCCCGGGCGGCGCGGCGCAGCAGCGGGTAGGACTGCCGGTACCAGAGCCGGCGGCCACCGGGGCGCCACTTGAAGCGATTGTAGGTCCACTGGTACTGGCAGACATTGCTCTGAATGCTGCTTTCCAGGGCCTGGTTCATGGCGGTCAACAGGGCGTAGGGGTCGTCGGCGTTCTCGATTTCCGGGACCGGCTTGAAGTGTATTTCCACATCCTTGACGCCGCCCTCGCCCCGGTAGCAGGACACCAGAAATACCCGCGGGCGGAAGCGCTGCACCAGCTTGCCCACCAGCGCCGGGGTGGGAACCGCGTGGCCGAAGAAAGGGGCATAGGGGTTGCTGCGATTGCCGGGGTTATGGTCGGCGAGCAGGGCCAGGGTGCCGCCGCCGCGCAGTGTCGCCAGGCCGTGCTTAATGCCCTGGCTGTTGGTGGGGATCAGGCGGCAGCCGCTGCGTTCGCGGGCTTGTTTGACCAGCTCGTCCACCAGGGTCGCCGGGTGCGGCTGGTACATGATGGTGGTGCCCTGGCCGCCCAGGTAGGGGTTCATGGTTTCCCAGCTGCCCAGGTGCAGCGACAGCAGCAGCACCGGGCGCTCGTCGGCGCACGCCTCCAGGTAGGCCTGCTCCCCGTGGATGCGGCGTATCCGTCCCAGTGTTTCTTCCACCGGCCGGCTCCACACATGGGCGAATTCGCAGAAGGAACGGCCCAGTTCGCGCAGGCTGCGGCGACCGATGGCGCGCGCCTCGTTCAGGCTGATGCCCGGCTGGGTGGCCAGCAGGTTGATCAGCACCACCCGGTAGGCGCTGGCGTAGCGCAGCGGCACCCGGGTGATCAGGTCGCCGAGCACCGCGCCCAGGCCGGCGGCCAGCGGCAGTGGCAGCCAGGCGATCAAGCGGATCAGCCACCAAAGGCGTCGTCCACGCTGCGTCTTCATGGTCGCGGCTCCTCCCAATGCGCGCTCAGAGACAATTTAACGTCAGGGTATCGCCATGGCCGGGCACGCGGAAAGCGTCCGCCGCCACGCCGTGGCGGGCCAGGGCGGCGGCCAGGGCCTTGGGCGGTTCGTCCAGGGGCTCGTCGGTGAGCACGAAGGTGCCCCAGTGCATGGCCAGGGACTGGCGGGCGCGCAGGTCCAGGTGGATGCGCACCGCCTCGTCCGGATTGATGTGCACCGGCGCCATGAACCAGCGCGGCGCGTAGGCGCCGATCGGCAGCAGGGCCGCGTCCACCGGGCCCAGCACCTCGCCGATTTCCTTGAACACCGGCGCGTAGCCGGTATCGCCGGCGAACATCAGACTGAAATCCGGCCAGTTGAGCCGCCAGCCGCACCACAGGGTCCGGTTGCGGTCGCGGGCGCCGCGGCCGCTGAAATGCTGGGCCGGCACGCAGAAGGCGTCGACCTCCCCTTCCCGGTGATGTTGCCACCAGCTCAGTTCCACCACCCGGTCGATGCCGCGGCGGCGCAGCCAGGCGCCCACGCCGGTGGGCGCGAACCACAGCACCTGGTCGCCGAAGCGGCGGTTGAGCGCGTCCACGGCGGCGCGGTCCAGATGGTCATAGTGATTGTGGGACACCAGCACGGCGTGAATCGGCGGCAACTCGTCAATCCGCAGTGCCGGCGCCACGGCGCGTTTGGGCCCGGCGAACGGCACCGGCGAGCAGCGTTCCGCGAACACCGGATCGGTGAGCAGGTTCCAGCCCTGGTATTGAATCAGATAGGTGGCGTGGCCGATCCAGGTGAAGCGGGGCTGCGGCGCGGGCGCCGCCAGCACCGCCGGGTCCGGCCGGCGCAGGGGGAACGGCTGGCGGCGCGGAAAGCGGCCGCCGGTCTCGCGCTGCCAGCGCAGGAATTCGCGCAGGCCGTGGTGCGGGGTCGGGTAACGGTTGATAAAGCGCCGCCCGTCGTGGGGACGCTCCGCCGCCAGCTGTTCCAGACGGGCCCAGTCGGTCATCGTGACAGTCCGGCCACGGCGCCTTCCACGGCGTCCAGGTCGGGGATCACCGCCAGGTCGCCGCCCACCTGCACGTACATGGCTTCCGCCGGGCCGGTGTCGCCGGGCTCTTCCACCGGGTCGCCCTTGTCCACGCGCAGCAGGCGGGGAATGCCCTGCACCACCACGGCGTAAAAACGGGACGCGCCGGTGACCGTGTTGATCACCGCGATACGCGCTTCCGGGCCGATGTTCACCTGCCCGGATTCGTTGAGCTTTTCGTAGGAGATCAGCGGCAGGTCCTGCTCGCGCCAGTTAATCCAGCCGAGCAGCCACTCCGGGCCGTGCCCCGGCCGGTCCGGCTGGCGCAGCGGGATCACCTCCGCCACCACGATGTTGGGGATCAGCCAGGGCCGGCCGTTCATCGGGATCAGCAGGCTGGGCAGATACTCGGGAATTTGCGCCTCGGACATGCGTCTTCCTCAAATTATTTTTCGGTCACCGGAAACCCCGGCAGGGCCGCGCCGGCCACTTCCCGGCGCACCCGCTCCACCAGTTGCCGCGCCAGCTGCTCCGGTGTGCCACTGTAACCGACGCAGCCGGTTTCGCGTACCGAATCCGGCTGGCTGCTGACCGCGCAGCTGTCCGCCGACTGGGCCCAGACGGCGGTGCCCTCGGCGGCCAGCCTGGGCGCGGCGATGGCGCCGTCGTTGCCCATGCCGGAAAACACAATGGCGCCGTCGCAGCGGCCGAAACCCCGCGCCACATTGTTCAGCACCTGATCGATGCAGGGGGCGTAGGGGCCTTCCCAGCGCTCGCCGGTGAGCCGCGCCACGCCGTCGGTGTCGAACGTCAGGCTTTCCGCCACCGGCGCCACCAGCACCCGGCCGTGGCCCAGCCGGTCGCCGTCGCCGGCCACCTGGCAGGTCAGCTTACTGTCACGGCGCAGTACCTGACAGAGCGTTTCCAGGAAACCGCCGTCGATGTGCTGGGCCAGCACGAAGGCCACCGGCAGGTGTTCCGGCAGGCAGCCGAGAAACTGTTTCACCGCCGCCGGGCCACCCAGGCTGGCGCCCAATACCCAGACCCGCTCCGCCGTGGGGCCGCCGGCCAGGGCGCGGAATTCCCGGGGCTCGGGTATCGGCGCCGCGGCCGGGGTTTCCGGCACGGCGGCCAGGTTTTCCTGCAGCCCGGGGGCGCCAATGTAGTCGACCAGCTTGGTCACCAGGCGCCGTTCCCAGCGGGGATAGTGGTCGGCGGTGCGCGCCGGGGCCTGACCGTCGCAGAACAGAAGCGGCGCGGCGGCGTTTTCCAGCAGGCTGTCGAGAAAGCGCTGCCAGCGGTCCTCCCGGGACAGGTCCACCACCCACAGGTCCAGGGCGTCGGCGGCCAGCCAGCGCGCTTCCAGATGCTCCGGATCGGTGTTGACCACCACCTGATACCCCTGGCCCTTGATGGCGCCCGCCAGCAGATGCCCTTGCAGGGTATCGTCGGCGATCACACCCACACGGCCCGGGGCGGCCATTAGTGGCTGGTCTCCCGGGTTTCGCCGAGCAGTTCACGCAGGGTGGCGAGCAGCTCGTTTTCCTGGAAGGGTTTGCCCAGATAGCAGTTCACGCCGATATCGAAGGCCCGCTCGCGGTGCTTCTCGCCGGTGCGCGAGGTGATCATGATGATCGGCACGTCCTTGAGCCGCTCGTCGTGGCGCACATGGGTGGCCACTTCGAAGCCGTCCATGCGCGGCATCTCGATGTCCAGCAGCATGGCGGCGGGGGTGTGCTCTTCCAGGGTGGCGATGGCATCGATACCGTCCTTGGCGGTGATCACCTCGAAGCCGCTGCGTTCCAGCAGGCGTCCGGTTACCTTGCGCACCGTCACCGAGTCGTCCACCACCATCACCAGCGGCGCCACGCGTTTCTCGTCCTCGTACTCGGGCGTCGCCGGCTCGACGGGTTCCGCCGCCTGGTCGTGGGGCAGCGCCGCCTG
Organism: uncultured Alcanivorax sp.; assembly: GCA_964556345.1. GTDB lineage: Bacteria > Pseudomonadota > Gammaproteobacteria > Pseudomonadales > Alcanivoracaceae > Alloalcanivorax. Next base: position 23,378 of record CAZKWA010000038.1, on the reverse strand, counting down.
CTGGGCCTGGGCGGCGCGGATCAGCGAGTGGATATCGAGAATGATCACCACCGCGCCGTCGCCGAGAATGGTGGCGCCGCTGATGCCGGCGACACTGGCCAGTTGCGGCCCCACGGATTTGACCACCACTTCCCGCGAGCCGATCAGGTTATCCACCACCAGGGCGACGCTGTGGTCGGCGCTGCGGATCAGCAACACCGGCATCGGCTGGCTTTGGTTGTCCAGGTGCGGCTGGGCCACGTCGTGGACGAAACGGCCCAGGTAGTGCAACTCGTATTCCTGCCCGGCGTACCGGTAGGCCGGCAGGCCGCCTTCCTGGCGGGCCTGGAAATAGTCGCTCAGTTCGTAGGGGCTGACCCGCACGATGCCTTCGATCTGGTTCAGCGGGATGGCGTAGGCGTCCTCGCCCACGCGCACCATCAGCGCCCGGTTCATCGCCAGGGTGAACGGCAGACGCACCACGAAGCGGGTGCCGCGGCCGGCGCGCGAATCAATCGTTACCGAGCCGCCCAGCTGTTTGATCTCGCTGGCCACCACGTCCATGCCCACGCCCCGGCCGGACAGCTGGGTGACCTGGCTGGCGGTGGAGAAGCCGGCGTGGAAGATAAACTGCTGGACCTCGTGGTCCGGCAGTTGGGTGTTCTCCGCCATCAGGCCCCGTTCGATGGCCTTGCGGCGTACCGCGTCGGTGTCGATGCCCTTGCCGTCGTCGGCCAGGGTGATGACCACTTCGCCGCCCTCCCGGGACAGCTCCAGGCTGACATGCCCGCTTTCGTCCTTGCCGGCGTCGCGGCGCTGCTCGGGGGCTTCGATGCCGTGGTCCACGGCGTTGCGCAGCATGTGTTCCAGCGGCGCCACCACGCGCTCCATCAGGGTGCGGTCCAGCTCGCCCTCGGGGTTGAGCACGTCGAAGGCGACGCGCTTGCCCACTTCGCCGGACACCTGGCGCACGATCCGCCTCAGGCGTGGCACCAGGCGGGAGAACGGCACCATGCGCGTGCGCATGAGCTTTTCCTGCAGGTCGGTGTTAATGCGCTGTTGTTGCAGCAGCAGGGTTTCCGTGTCGCGGGTGCGATCCAGCAGGGTGTTTTTCAGATCCAGCAAGTCGGAGGCGGATTCCGAAAGCTGTTTGGTGATCTGGTGCAGTTCCGAATACTGGTCCATTTCCAGCGGGTCGAAGCGGCCGTCGAATTCGCCGCTGTCCACGCCTTTCTGGTAGTTGGACATGATCTGCGCTTCGGTTTCCACGTCCAGGCGGCGCAGCTGCTCGTAGAGCCGCATCACGGTGGAGCCCATCTCCCCGATGTTGAAGCCGAACTCACTGATGCTCTGCTCCACGCGGCCGCGGTTGATGGAGGTCTCCCCGGCCAGGTTCACCAGAGCTTCCAGCACATCGGCGCCGACCCGCACCATTTCCTGGGGCTGGGCCTGGGGGCGCCGTTCCTCGCGTTTGACGCCGGGGCTGGCGGTGGTTTCCGGGCGGGTCTCGCGGGTCGCCGGCGGCTGCGCCGGCAGCGGCTGGGCGGCGGCGGCCCGGCGCAGTTCCACCAGGCGCTGGTTGAGGGCGTCGAACTCGGCCGTCATGGCCTGGAAATCGCTTTCGTCGGGGTCGCGCCGCTGGCTTTCCAGGTTATGGATCAGGGTCTCGAACCGGTGGCTCATGTCCCCCATTTCGTTGAGCCCGGAAAGGCGCGCGCCCCCTTTCAGGGTGTGCAGGGCGCGTTTCAGGTCGTCGCTGAAATCGCGGCTGTCCGGGTGGTCCCGCCAGGACGTCAGGCAGCCGTCGATGATTTCGCAGAGCTCCTCCGCCTCCTCCAGGAAGACGTCGAGGATTTCCAGGTCCGCGTCCTCGGGCAGCACCGGATCGGCGCCGGTGTCTTCCGGCGCCGGGGTCGCGGGGGCCGGGGCGCCGGCCGCCGGAGCGCCGGCCGCCCCGTCGGTGGCCACGCGGGCGGGCAGCGTAAAGGCGCGCGGGTCGCGCAGGTAATCATGCAGCGCGGTGATCAGATCGCCGCCGTCGGCGAGCGGCCGGCCGGCGCTGAGTTGGTCGACCATCTCCGCCAGCCGGTCGTGGCAGCGGTGCAGCAAATCGAACAGCACCGGCTCCACCGGCAGCCGGTCGAGGGCCAGGGCTTCGTAGAGGGTTTCCAGCTCGTGGCCCAGGTCGCCCAGGGGCTGCACCTCCGCCATGCGGGCGCCGCCCTTGAGGGTGTGCAGATCCCGTTGCAGGGATTGGATTTCCAGGCTGTTGTCGGTGTCGGTGATCCAGGTTTCCAGGCTGCGCCCGGCGGACTCGAGAATGTCGTGGGCTTCCTCCAGGAAGATCGCCACCAGCTCCGGGTCGCGTTGTGTCTCCCCGCTGGCGGCCGGCTCCGGCGGCGGGCTTGTTTCCGCTTCTTGTACTTCGGCGTCCGACGCCGTGGTGTCCGGCGCGGCGGCTTCCGGGGCGTCGGCGCCCGCTTCCGGGGCCTGGCGCAACATGGCCTGGCGCAGCGCCTGGATCACCGCCGGGGCCGGTTCCGGGTTGCCGCCGCTGCGCAGGGTGTCGATCATGTCCGCGAGGCGGTCGTGGCCCCGGTGCAGGACATCGAACAGGGACGGCGCCGGCGCCGGACGGCCCGGGGCGCCGGCCATTTCGTAGAGATTCTCCAGCTCATGGGCGAGGTCGCCGACGGCGGTGACGCCGGCCATGCGGGCGCCGCCCTTGAGGGTGTGCAGGTCCCGCTGCAGGGCGGCCAGACTGTCGGTGACGCCCTGCTCCCAGGCGGCCAGATGTTCGCTGGATGAAAGCAGCAGATCTTCCGCTTCCTCGAGGAACAGCAGCACCAGTTCCGGATCCAGCGGCGCCGCGTCGCCGCCCTCGCCGGAGCGGCCGGCTTCGCCGTGCGGCGTGTCCGGGGTTGCCGCCCCGCCGCCGGGGCCGTCCGGGCCGGGGGTTTCGGCCAGGTCGCGCAGGGCGTCCACCAGGCCCAGTTCCGGGCGTACCGTCTGGCCGGCGGCCAGACAGTCCATCATGTTCATCAGGGCTTCGTGGCCTTCGCGGACCAGTTCCAACAACTCTTCGCTGAACCGCAGGCGGCCCTGGTTGACCCCGGAATAGACACTGGCCAGAGCCTTGGCCAGGCCGTGGATTTCATCCAGGTTGGCGGTGCGGGCGCTGTTGGCGAGCAGCTCCAGCTCGTCGCGCAGCCGTGCCAGCTCCTCGGTGTGGCCCGGTTCCCGCGCCCACTGTTCCAGCAGGTTGTCGGTGTCGATGATCAGGTCCATGCCCTCGGACAGGAACACCGAGAGAATGTGCGGGTCGGCGCCGTCGCGGTGCTGGTTGAGGGCTTCGCGGGCCAGCACCAGGCGTTCGATCAGGGTGTCCGCGTCGCCGGGCAGCTGCTCCAGCGCGCCGTGGTGCAGCTGCGCCAGGCCGGCGTCCAGCAGCCGGTGGGTCTGGTCGATCATCGCCACCGTTTCGGCGTCGGCGCGGCGTCCACCGTTGACCAGCTCCTTGACCAGCTTTTCCGCCGGCTCCGCCAGTTCCGCCATGGCGTTGATCTCCGCCATGCGGGCGCTGCCCTTCAGGGTGTGCAGGGCGCGGTGCACCTGGTCGTCCAGGGTGTGTTCGGAAAAGTCCGGGTCGATCTGGTCCAGCCATTCACGGACCAGCTCGAGATTGCGCGCCGCTTCGCTGCGGAAGATGTCGAGAAGCACCGGGTCGACGGCGTCGCCGGCCGGTTCCGCTTCGGCGCTGATTTCGAAATCGAGGGCGTCCAGGTCCGCCAGGGGGTCGTCGTCGTCCGGCGCCGGCGTTGCCAGGGGCGGCTCGGGCTCGGGTTCAGGCTCGGGCGACGCGCCGGGGCGATCGATGCGGGGGACCGCGTCCAGGTGCTGCCCGTCGGCGAGCGCGAAGGCGGCTTCTTCCAGGGGGGCCACGTCGTAGGGCATCGGCCGGCGGTGGGCGAAGGCGTCCACCAGGTCCGGAATCAGGCCGTGCACGGTGCGCACCAACTCGATCAGGGTGGCGTCGGGTTCGATGGTGCGGTCGATGACCCGGTTCATCATGTTCTCGATCGACCAGGCCAGCTCCCCCACGGTGGTGGCGCCGACCATGCGGCCGGAGCCTTTCAAGGTGTGGAAGGCGCGGCGGAATTCCACCAGGGCGGTTTCGTCGCCGGTGTTGGCGGCCCAGCGGGGGAAGTACTGATCCAGGGCTTCGAGCACTTCGCCGGCTTCCTCGACGAAAATCTCGATGATCTCATCATCGATCAGTTCCTCGTCGTGCTCCTCGATCTCGCCGGGGGCGGCGGGCTCGGGCGGCGCGGTGGCGGCGGGTGGCGCCTGGTGTTCGCCGTCGTCCGGTTCGGAATCGTCCTCGGGGAAGACGGTCGGCGGTTCATCAAGGCGGTCCCGCGGCGCCTCTGCGGGCTCCTCGGGGTCGTCGATCTCTTCCGGCTCTTCGGCTTCGCTGACCGGTTCCGGCAGCGGGTAGCCCAGATCGCTGACGCTGGCCCGGGCCAGGCCGAGAATGTCGTCGCGGGTTTCCGGATCGTCGCTGAGACGTTCCAGGTAATACTCCACCGAGGTGATGGCGTCCGCCAGGGTGTCCATGCTGCGCCAGTCCGGCTTGGACTGGTCCGCCATCAGCTGCTCTTCGATAAAGCGCACGCACTGGCGAAGAATATCCGCCGGGCGGTTGAGCTGGACCACTTCCAGGCCGCCGCGCACGGCGTTCAGCCGCTCCGGCACCGACTTGAGGTGCTGGTGATCCCAGTGCGAGGCGATGAATTCGACGATGCCGTCCTTGGCCTCTTCCAGGCCGGCGCGGCATTCGCGCAGCACCGCGTCCAGGGCCTGGCCCACATGGCGGGGCAGGTCGGCGCCGGTGGCCGGCGCCGGCCGGCGGTTGTCGCCGCCGATGCCGGCCAGCGTCGCTTCCACGTAAAGCAGCGCGCCGGCCACGTCCATCAGGGTGTCGCGGTGCGGTGGGCGGCGACCGCTGACGATCGCCTCCATCACTTTCAGTTGTTCTTCCACCAGGGTGCGCGGCTGTCCGAGGCCGAGCATGGCGACGGTGTCGGAGACCTGTTTCAGCCGGGTGGTCTCCGGCGCCAGCGTGGCCGGGTCGGAATTGCCCTGGTGCACGAACTGCTCCAGGGCGTCCTTGATCTTGGTGAGTTCCTCGGACAAAGCGCTGACCACCGAGCTCATCGCCATGGCGTCCGGGCCGGTCATGCGTTCGCGTTCGGCGTTGACCAGGTCCTCCGGGGGCAGGGCGTCGTCGAGCCGGAAACCGGCGCGCACTTCGAGGATGCGGGGGCTGTCGTGGTCGGCCTTGGCGATGTAATACAGCAGGTTCTTGAGCAGTTCGGTGGGCGCCGGCCGCTCCAGGCTGTCGGCGCCGTCGGCGGCCAGTTCGCGCAGGGTCCGGTCGACCTGGCCGAGCATCTGCTTCACCGAGGTGCCCAGGGCGATGGCGTCTTCCTGCAGGCCTTCCACCAGGGCGTCGGCGATGCGCCACAGCGGCGCGCGGGCGGCGTCGCCGGTGATCTGCTCCAGTTTGGCGAACACTTTGCGCATGTAGGCCAGGTTGCGGGCCATGTCGTCGTTGCGCATCACGCCCACCAGGGCGAGCTGGAACATCTGCCGGATCTTGCGGGCCAGTTGCGGGAAGCGCGGGTCGTTGCGCACCGCCTCGGGCAGGTGGCCGCTGCCCTGGGCCTGCTGGAGGTCCGGTTTGAACAGGGCGGTTTCGGACAGCAACGCTTCGCCACGGGCGGCGCGCAGGTCGTTGAGCAGTGGCAGCAGCACCAGCGGCAGGTCGCGCCGGTTGCTGGCCACCCGGTCCAGATAGGGCGGCAGCTGCAGAATCGCCCGCATCAGGGTTTCCTGGCCGTCGGCCACATTGCCGACGCGCTGATCCACCAGGGCGCGGGACAGCTTTTCCATTTCCTCGGCAAGCAGGGCCGCGCCGTAGAACTCCACCATCTGCAGGGTGCCGCACACCTGATGCAGATGCGTCTGGCAAAAGCGCATGCGCGTGGAATCGTTGGGATTGTCCACGAACGCTTCCAGGGCCTGCTGGGCTTGATTCAGTGTCTCCTGAATTTCCCCCCGGACCCAGTCCAGCGCCAGATAGTCGTGACGATCGCTCATGCCCTTTCCCCCATGGAACTCAGGCCTCTCATTGCCGCCGCCGGAACGCCAGGGTGTCGGCGAAGTGCACCCTTTCCAGGCGCGGGTCCTGCCAGTCGGTGATCTCACCGGGGCCCAGCACCAGCAGCCCGCCGGGCGCCAGACGCCCGGCCAGCTGGTTGACGATTTGCCGTTTCCGCCAGCGGCGGAAGTAAATCAACATGTTCTGGCAAAAGATCAGGTCCATGTCGTCCATGGGCGCCTGATCCAGGTTGAGCACGTTCAGGTGGGCGAAACAGACGCGTTCGCGCAGCCCGTCCGCCACCTGCATGGTGTGCGCGTCCGCCTCCTTGAAATAGCGTTCGCGCAGCACCGGATCAACCTGCTCCACCCGGCGCCTGGGAAACAGGCCGCGGCGGGCCTTGGCCAGGGTCGGCAGGCTGATGTCGGTGCCGGTGATGCCGTAAAACAGGGCCTTGCCATCGGCGCGGAACCGTTCGTTGATCAGCATCGCCAGGGAATAGGCTTCCTCGCCGGTGGAACAGCCCACGCTCCAGGCATTGAGCGTGGCGCCGGCGCCCCGTTCCCGGGCGAACTGGCCGAGGTAATCCTCCACCAGCGCGAAGGAACCCGGATGACGGAAGAAGCTGGTCTCCTGCACGGTTAACCGGTCCACCAGGGTGGACCATTCCATGGCGCGGGATTCGGTGGCCCCGGTGACCAGTTGCTGGTAATAGGTGTCGTAGTCGTCCACCCCCAGTTCGCGCATGCGGATACTGAGGCTGCTTTCCAGGAACTGCTTGCGCTCCGGGGCCAGCGTCATACCGGTGCGCTCCTCCAGCAATGCCTGCCACAGCTGGAACTGCTCGGCATCCATGGCGGGGGCGCTCTTGATCGACCAGCGATCTGTCACTGCAAAACCCATGGTTCCGTCTCCGGAACCGGCTCAGGCCGGTTCAGGAATGTTCCGGCAGGCGGAAGCCGGCCACCGAATTCCGCATCTCCTGGGCCATTTCCGCCAGGTCGCCAATGGAGCGGGCGGTGGCGGTGGTACCCGCGGACGTCTGCGAGGTAATTTCCTGGATCACGTTCATGGTGTTGGAGATGTGACCCGCGGAGGCGGCCTGCTGGCGCGCCGCGTTGGAAATGTTCTGGATCAGGTCCGCCAGGTTCTTGGATACGTTCTCGATTTCCTCCAGTGCCACACCGGCGTCCTGGGCCAGGCGCGCGCCCTTCACCACCTCGGCGGTGGTGGCTTCCATGGAAATCACCGCCTCGTTGGTGTCGGTCTGAATGGTTTTCACCAGGGTTTCGATCTGCTTGGTGGCGGCGGCGGAGCGTTCCGCCAAGCGTTGTACTTCGTCCGCCACCACCGCGAAGCCGCGGCCCGCCTCGCCGGCCATGGACGCCTGAATGGCGGCGTTCAGTGCCAGAATGTTGGTCTGGTCGGCGATGTCGTTAATCAGGCTCACGATGTCGCCGATCTCCTGGGAGGATTCACCCAGGCGCTTGATCCGCTTGGAGGTTTCCTGAATCTGCTCGCGGATGGTGTCCATGCCGTGGATGGTGGCCTGCACCACCTCGGCGCCCTTGTTGGCGATCGCCACCGCTTTTTCCGCCACCGCGGCGGATTCGGCGGCGTTGGCGGATACCTGGTCAATGGACACCGCCATTTCGTTCACCGCCGCGGAGGCGCCGGCGATTTCCTGGGCCTGGTGCTCCGAGGCTTCCGCCAGGTGCATCGCCGTGGACTGGGTTTCCTGGGCGGCCGAGGCCACCTGCACGGCGGAGTTGTTAATGGTCTGTACCAGGCTGCGCAGCTGGTCGATGGAATAGTTGATGGAGTCGGCGATGGCACCGGTGAAGTCCTCGGTCACCGTCGCTTCCACGGTCAGGTCACCGTCCGCCAGGTCGCCCAGCTCGTCGAGCAGACGCAGAATCGCCGCCTGGTTCCGCTGGTTCTCGCTTTCCAGCTCGTTACGGCGGCGGGCCGCTTCGCGGTTACGCTGCAGCATGATCAGGAAGAACAGCAGGATGGCGATGGCGGCGCTCACCGCGCCCAGCCACAGCGACGGGAACAGGCCGGTGGTGGCCTGTTCGAACTGGTTGTTGAGGTTGGTGGATTCCTGCAGCAGGTCCTGCGAGTTGCGGAAGATTGAATCCGCCGCGCTGGCCACCTGGAACAGCTCCGGGGCGGTCTCGAGAATTTCGTCCACGGACTGGTTCACGAACTCGTCGAACAGCCGGGAGGTGCGGTCCAGGTAGTTGAGCGCCTGGGGATTGACGATCTGCTGCACGCCCATGGCCTCGTCGCCGGCCAGCATGCCGTTGAGCACGCGGCCGAACTCGGTGGCGTCGCGGCCGAAGTTGTCCGCCGCGATCACCGCGTTGTCGTCGCCTTCCAGCACCCGGGAGATGGAGCGCAGAATCCGTTCGGTGAGCCAGATCTGGCGCTGGGCGAAGGCGACCTGCTCCGGCGGCGCACCGGTATCCACCAGAATGTCCACCACCGCCTGGTATTCCGACTGCAGCTGAGGGATGGCCTGGGCCAGGGTGTCGGCCACCTCGTGCAGGTCGAGCACCGTGTCCTGCCCGTTCAGAATCGTGCCGGTGTCCTCGCGGACCCGGTCCCACAGGGCCTGCAGCCGCTGCTTCACCTGGTCGTTGGCCATCGGCTCCTGCTTGAGTTTGTCCCAGGCCGACTGGAAGTCGGCGCGCGAGGCCTCCAGCAGCTCGAAGGCGTCGGCGTTACCGGACGCCGCCTCCAGGGCGTTTTTGGCGATCTGCTGGGAGACCACCCGCAATTCCGAGGCTTCGGTAATGTTTTCCTGCGCCTGGTTCGCGGTGGTCGCCGACAGCAGGAAGTTGGCCAGCGCTAGGGCAATAAAGACGGCCAGCCCGATATAAAGCGCAATATTCAACGGGTTGCTACCCGCGCCCCCCCGCACCTTGCTGAACACGTTTCCCGGTTTGAACTTCATAACTGGCTCCTGGCCTGGCTCTGTTCTTATCTCCCCTGCGCGGCACGCCGCTCAGCCCGTGCGGGCCGCCTGCATGAAGCGCGGGTCCTGTGCCAGCCGGGAAAGGCTGAACACGGACCAGAATTCCCCGTCCCTCTGATAACCGCCGCGCAGATACGGACCCACATCCTCTTCCGCGTGCGGCGGCTGTTCCTGGTATTCCTCGATGGGGAAGTGCTGCATGCCGAGCACTTCGTCCACGATCACGCCGGTGTAGAGATCGTCCTGATCCAGCACCAGCAGCCGACGCCGCTTCTCTTGCAATTCCGAGGCCTTGCCGAGAAAGCGGCTCAGATCCATTACCGTCATCAGGCGCCCGCGCACATTGGCCACGCCCTTCATCCAATTGAGCACCCCGGGCACCCGGGTGTAGGCCGGCACCGAGAGAATCTCCGAGACTTCGTCCATGGGCGCCACGTAATAACGCTCGTCCAGGGTAAAGCCGACGCCGCTCCAGTAATGGACCGCGTCTTCCTGCATCGGCAGGTTGGCGGCCTGCTGTCGGCAACGGACGAAGTAATCCGCCAGTTTTATGAAGGCGGCGGATGCGGCAGCGCTCATGACACCTCTTTACTCATTGGTCGGCCAGCTGCCGATCCACGGTTTTCAACAGTACGTCTTCGTGCACCGGCTTGGTCAGATAGTCCTTGGCGCCCTGGCGCTTGCCCCAGACCCGGTCGGTCTCCTGATCCTTGGTGGTCACGATAATGATCGGGATATGGGCGGTATCGGCGCCCTTGGTGAGCTGGCGGGTGGCCTGGAAGCCGTTCAGCCCCGGCATCACCACGTCCATCAACACCAGGTCCGGCAGTTCCGAACGCGCCATGGCCACGCCGTCCGCGCCGTTCGCGGCTTCCAGGACGTGGTGGCCGTGCTTTTCCAGAATCTCCCGCAGTTTGTAACACTCAGTGGGAGAGTCATCGACAATAAGAATGCGTGCCATCTTTTCCTCTTCAGGTTGAGCACCGCGACCGTCCGCGGGATGCGCTCCCGCGGCGAACGCTAGACATGCTGGCGGATCGCCCCCAACAGCTCGTCTTTGGAGAACGGCTTGGTCAGGTACTCGTCGGAGCCCACGATGCGACCCTTGGCCTTGTCGAACAGACCGTCCTTGGAAGAGAGCATAATCACAGGGGTCGCCTTGAACGCGCTGTTGTTCTTGATCAGCGCGCAAGTCTGGTAGCCATCCAGTCGCGGCATCATGATGTCCACGAAAATAATGCTGGGTTTGCTGTCGGCGATCTTGGCCAGGGCATCGAACCCATCGGTGGCGGTGATCACCTCGCAACCCGCCTTCTTCAACAGGGTTTCGGCGGTGCGACGAATGGTTTTGGAGTCGTCGATCACCATCACCTTGAGGTCTTGGAAATTGTCAGTCATGGAGAACTGCCTTTAAACCGTGAACCGTTACAGGCCGCAACGTCTTGTAATTAGAAGCCTTTTTTGTCGTGCGATAGGCAGGGCCCGCGATCCTTCTCGTTCCCCCCATGGGGCTTCGTCTTCCCCTTTTCTAAGGGGTTCTTCCGAGGACCTTATGGGTGAAACAGCCCAAGCCGAGGTTTTAACACAGATTCTACATTCAATCTATAAGACCCTGTGAGACCTGAGAAAAGCGTCCCGTAGCGGGGCGGGCGACGCACTGCTAACATTGCCGGGCATTGCCTCTTCCCCGGTCGTCCTGGAGCACCCATGAGCCTTAATGTCGGCGTGGTGATGGATCCCATCGCCCATATCAAGCCCTGGAAAGACACTACCCTGGCCATGCTGCTGGAAGCCCGGCGGCGCGGCTGGACCCTGCATTACATGGAGCCCGCCGACCTTTACGTGCGTGACGGCCGGGTGTCCGCCGTGACCCGGGACCTGGAGGTGCGCGACGACAACCAGGACTGGTTCACCCTCGGCGAGCCGGCGCCCCGGGATCTCACCGGCCTGGACATGATCCTGATGCGCCAGGACCCGCCGTTCGACGCCGCCTACCTGTACGCCACCTACCTGCTCGAGAAGGTCGAGAGGGAGGGGGTGCTGGTGGTGAACCGCCCGGCCAGCGTCCGCGACAGCAATGAAAAGCTGTTCGCCACCGACTTCCCGCAATGCTGCGTGCCCACCCTGGTGTCCGGCCGCGCCGCCCTGCTGCGGGAGTTTGTAAAGGAGCAGGGTGACACCGTGATGAAACCGCTCGACGCCATGGGCGGCACCAATGTGTTCCGCATCGAGCCGGGCAGCTCGAACCTGAGCGTGATCATCGACGTGCTCACCGAGAACGAAAAAACCCCGATCATGGCCCAGCGTTTCGTGCCCGAGATCAAGCAGGGCGACAAGCGCATCCTGATGATCAACGGTGAACCGGTGCCCTACGCCCTGGCGCGCATCCCCAAGGAGGGCGAGTTCCGTGGCAATCTGGCCGCCGGTGGCACCGGCGAGGGTCGCGAACTGACCGACCGCGACCGCTGGATTTGTGAACAGGTGGGCCCCACCCTCAAGCGCAAGGGCCTATACTTCGTGGGCCTGGACGTGATCGGTGACTACCTCACCGAGATCAACGTGACCAGCCCCACCTGCGTGCGTGAGCTCGATCAGATCTTCGGCATCAACATTGCCGGGCAGCTGTTCGACGCGCTGTTGGCACTGAAATAATCGCGATAACAACACCGAATAACGACACCATGGCAGCACCTCAGGTTACCGCCGGCGATCGGCTGGGCTTCACATTATTTCTCGCGCTGGCGGTACACGGCGTGCTGCTGTTCGGTGTCGGCTTCGCACCGGAAGAGCCCCGTGCCGCCCCCAACAGCCTGGACGTGACCCTGGCCATGCACCGCGCCGACGACGCGCCCGAGGAGGCGGATTTCATCGCCCAGGCGAACCAGCGCGGCTCCGGCACCGAAGAGGACAAGAGCGAGCTGACCACCACCGAGGAAGCGCCCTTCAGCGACCCGGACAACCGCCGCGTGCAGCTCCAGGAGCCCACCGCCCGCCAGCCGACGCCGGTGACCCGGCAGAAGATCATCGTCACCCGGGCGCGTAGCGAGCGCGACACCGCCAGCGAGCAACGGGATCAGAACCAGGAAGACCCGCGCCGCAAGGCGGATCAGGACAACGTGGACGAGCTCAGCCGTGAGATCGCCAGCCTGCAGGCGCGTCTGGACAAGCAAAAGCAGGCCTACGCCAAGCGCCCCCGGGTGCGCCGCCTCACTTCGGTGTCGGCCAAGGCCCATTATGAAGCCGCCTACATCGACAGCTTCCGCCGCAAGGTGGAAGCCACCGGCACCCGCCATTTCCCGCGCCGGGCCCTGGACAGCAACACCTTCGGCGGCGTGCGGCTGATGGTGGCGTTGCGCCGTGACGGCGGCATCGAGGAGGTCAAGGTGCTGCAGTCCTCCGGCCACGACTTCCTTGACCAGGCGGCGGTGCAAAGCGTGCGCCTGGCGGCGCCGTTCGAGCCCTTCACTCAGGAGATGCGTGAACGCATGGACGTGCTGGAGATCATCCGCACCTGGAAATTCGACGCCAACCGGCGGGTTTCCTCCAAGTAGCCGCGCTAAAAGCGCCTTCGCCGCCGGTCGTCCCTTGCCCTCGCGGGGCCACCCCCGGATACTGTGGACATGGACAACGCCAGCCTTAAACATCAGCTTTTGATCGCCATGCCGCAGATGGACGATCCCAACTTCGAGCACACCGTCACCTATGTGGTGGAGCACGGTGACGACGGCGCCATGGGCTTGACGCTCAACCGCCCGGTGTCGCTCAGCCTGCTCGATATCCTGGTGGATATGGACATTGAGGTGGAGGTGCCGCCCTCCGAGCAGCACCAGGTGGTGGCCGGCGGACCGATCCAGCAGGACGCCGGCTTCGTGTTGCACCGCGCCACCGCCCGCCATTGGGACGCCACCGTGACGCTGGCGGACGGCCTCTGCCTGACCACCTCCCGGGACATCATGGAAGCCATCGCCATTGGCGAGGGGCCCGAGGCCACCCTGGTGTGTCTGGGTTACGCCGGCTGGGACGACGGGCAATTGGAACAGGAGCTGGCGGACAACGTCTGGCTGAGCGTGGCCAGCACTCCGGAGCTGGTTCTGGATACCCCCTTCGATCAGCGCTGGCACGCCGCCGCCGCCCGCCTGGGCGTGGACATGAGTCTGATCGCCACCCAGGTCGGTCACGGTTAATACGAGGTCCGCTTGACCCTGCTCGCCTTCGATCACGGCACCCAAAAGATTGGCGTGGCCAGCGGCAACGCCATCACCGGCACGGCCACGCCGCTGCCCGCCTTACCCTGCCGCGACGGCCAGCCGGACTGGACCCGGGTGACTGCTCTGATGGAGGAATGGCGCCCGGAGACGCTGGTGGTGGGGCTGCCGCTGAACATGGACGGCAGTGAAAGCGAGTCCAGCCAGCGGGCGCGCAAATTCGCCCGCCGGCTGCACGGACGCTTCGGCATCCGGGTATGGATGATCGACGAACGGCTCTCCACCCGGGAAGCCCGGGAGCGCACCGGCACCCGCCGCGCCGATCCCAAGGTGGACTCCATGGCGGCGGCGGTGATCGCCGAGGGCTACCTCGGCGGCGGCACGCCGGTGGCGCCTTAGTCCTGGCGCACGCCTTCCACGGAAATAATGATCTCCACGGTTTCGGAGGCCGGGCCCAGGTCCTTGGTGATCCCGAAGTCCGCTAGTTTCAGCGTGGTGCTGGCCTCCAGGCCCATGCGGTAGCCGCCCCAGGGGTCGTCGCCGTGGCCGATCATTTTCGCGTCCAGGGTGACCGGCTTGGTGACCCCGTGCAGGGTGAAGTCGCCGGTGATCTTGGCGGTGCGTTCGCCGGTCTGTTCAATGCTGGTGCTCTCGAAGGTGGCGGTGGGGTATTCGCTCACATCCAGAAAGTCGTCGCTGCGCAGGTGCTTGTCGCGCTCGGCGTGGTTGCTGTCCAGGCTGGCGGTTTTGATTTCCGCGCGTACCTTGCTGTTTTCCGGGTTGTCCTCGTCCACCGTGAAGCTGCCGGTGAAGTCATTGAAGCGGCCGTACAGCCAGCTGTAACCCAGGTGGGAAATCTTGAAGATGATGAACTGGTGCTGGCCCTCGGTATCGAACTGGTAGGTGCCGCCGGGCTTGTCGGCGAAGGCGGGGGTGCTCAGCAGCACCGCCAGCAGCGGAATCAGAAGTCGATGTTTCAGCATGGGTTAGTCTCCTTTCAGGGGCTTGGTGGCGAGAATTACGGGCGCAACATCCGTTTGAGTGTCGCATCCCGGTCGATAAAGTGATGTTTCAGCGCCGCCAGGGCGTGCAGTCCCGCCAGCACCACCAGGGCCCAGGTGCTCCAGTAGTGCACCAGGCCGGCGCTGTCTTCCAGGCCGCTTTGGCGCCCGGTCAGGGACGGCACCTCGAACAGGCCGAATACCTGAATGCCGGCGCCGTCGGCGGTGCTGATCAAGTACCCGCTGATCATGGCGGTGAACAGCAGCACCAGCAACGCCCAATGGGCGAGGCGGGCCGCCAGCCGTTCCCAGCGCTGATGGCTGGCGGGTGGCGCCGGCGGCGCGGAGAAAAACCGCCACCCCAACCGCGCCACGGCGACCGCCAGCAGCGTCAGGCCGACGCTGCGATGTAAATCCGGCGCCGCCCGGTACCAGGGGTCGTAGTAGCCCAGTTCCACCATGTACAGGCCCAGGCCGAACAGCGCGAAAACGGTCAGCGCCACCAGCCAGTGCAGGCCGATGGCGATCCAGCCATAGCGGGTGTCGTCGTTGCGTAGTTTCATGGTCGATAGAATGACTCAGAGCGCCCGGACGGGCCAGGGCGCTCATTGGTGTCGTTAGATCGAAAAAACTGTAGTGTTGCCCCCGTCCGGGCGCCTGATATTCTGTCGCCTCGAACCTGGCCGTGGAGAACCGCGTTGCGCTGGAATGAAGCACAGATTGAGAGCCTGCTGGACAGCATGGCCGAGGCGCTGGCCACGCAATACGGCGAGACGCGCCCGTCGCTGGTGGGCATTCAGTCCGGGGGCGCCTGGGTGGCGGACGCCCTGAACCGGCGTCTGGCCGAGCCGTTGCCGCTGGGACGCCTGGACGTCAGCTTCTACCGTGATGACTTTGACACCCGGGGCCTGAAGCGTTCGGTGAAGCCGTCCGATCTGCCGTTCGACGTGGAAGGCGCCGACCTGATTCTGGTTGACGATGTGTTGATGACCGGCCGCACCATTCGCGCCGCCATGAACGAGCTGTTCGATTTCGGCCGCCCGGCGTCCATCCGTCTGGCGGTGCTGTTCGATATCGGCCACCGGCAATTGCCGATCCGCGCGGATATTTGCGGGGAAACTTTGGCATTGCCGCCCCATCAGCGGGTAGAATTGTCCGGGCCCGCGCCTTTGACTGCGGAGATCAGAGACATAAGGCCCGAAGAATGACGCTTGCGCCGCCGCCCTCCTCCCGCGTGCAGCTCACCGAAGACGGAAAGCTGCGACATTTTCTTTCCGTTGAACACCTGCCCCGTTCCCTGCTTGAAGATATTCTTGATACCGCCGCCAGCTTCGTCGATGTGGGCGGGCGGGCGATCAAGAAGGTGCCGTTGCTGCGCGGCAAGACGGTGGTGAACCTGTTCTTTGAATCCAGCACCCGCACCCGCAGCACCTTCGAGCTGGCCGCCAAGCGTCTCAGCGCCGACGTGCTCAACCTGGATATCACCAAGTCGGCCACCAGCAAGGGCGAGACCCTGCTCGACACCCTGCGCAACCTGGAAGCGATGGCCGCCGACATGTTCGTGGTGCGCCACCAGGATTCCGGCGCGCCGTTCTTTATCGCCAATGAAGTGACCCCCCGGGTGGCGGTAATCAATGCGGGCGACGGACGCCACGCCCACCCCACCCAGGCGATGCTGGATATGTACACCATCCGCCACTACAAGGGCGGGTTCGCGGGCCTGCGGGTGGCCATTGTCGGCGACATCCTGCATTCCCGGGTGGCGCGCTCGCAGATTCACGCCCTCAATATCCTCGGCGCCGAGGAAGTGCGGCTGATCGGACCCCGCACTCTGCTGCCCGCCGACGTGGAGCAGCTCGGCGTCACCGTGTTCACCGACATGGCCCAGGGCCTCAAGGATGTGGACGTGGTGATCATGCTGCGCCTGCAGAAAGAGCGCATGGACTCCGCCCTGCTGCCCAGCGAGGGCGAATTCTTCCGCCTCTACGGGCTGAACAACGAAAAGCTGCGCCACGCCCGGCCGGACGCCATCGTCATGCACCCGGGGCCGATCAACCGGGGCGTGGAGATCGCCTCGGAAGTGGCCGACGGCCCGCGCTCGGTGATTCTCAACCAGGTGACCTTCGGTATCGCCGTGCGCATGGCGGTGATGTCGATGACCATCAGCGGCCAGGAAAGCAGCCAGAACCCGGACCACGGAGACGACCATGGCCGCTAGAGCCCATCTGCTGATCCGCAAGGGCCGGGTTATCGACCCGGTGTCCGGCCGTGACGAAGTGGCCGACCTGCTGGTGGAAGACGGCCGGCTGGTGCGCATCGGCGCCAGCCTGGACGCCCCCGGTGCCGAGATCATCGACGCCGAGGGTCATTGGGTGATCCCCGGCCTGGTGGACGCCTGCGTGCACCTGTCCCTGCCCGGCAGCGGCCGCGCCGGGGACATTGCTTCGGAAACCCGCGCCGCCGCCGGCGGCGGCATCACCCACCTGGCGGCGCAGCCGGATTGCGGGCCGGTGGATTCCACCGCCGTGGTGCGCCTGATCCGCGAGCAGGCCGGCCAGGCCGGCTTCGCCCGGGTGCTGCCGGTGGCCGCGCTCACCCAGGGGCTGGAAGGCAACCAGCTGGCGGAAATGGCGACCCTGGCGCGGGCCGGCTGCATCGCCGTGGGCCAGTCCGGCGCCCGGGTGGTGGACGCCCTGGTGCTCAAGCGGGGCCTGGAATACGCCGCCACCTTCGATTTGCCGGTGATGTTCCGTCCCCAGGACGCCGCCCTCGCCGGCGGCGGCTGCGCCCACGACGGCCCGGTGGCCACCCGCCTGGGCCTGCCCGGTATCCCCGCCGTGGCCGAGTCGGTGGACCTGGCCCGCGACCTGCTGCTGGTGGAAGCCACCGGCGTGCGTGCCCACTTCCAGCAGATCTCCAGCCGCGAGTCCCTTTGGTTGTTGCGCGAGGCCAAGGCGCGTGGGCTGCCGGTTACCGCCGACGTCAGCATTCATCACCTGTTGCTGGACGAATCCGCCATCGAAGGCTTCAACAGCCACTGCCACGTGATCCCGCCGCTGCGCGGCGCCGCCGACCGCGAAGCGCTGCTGGCGGCGGTGGCGGACGGCACCATCGACGCCATCTGCTCCCAACACCAGCCGGTGGGCCTGTCCAGCAAGGCGGCGCCGTTCCCGGCCTCCAAGCCGGGCATCTCCGGCCTGGACAGCCTGCTGCCGCTGATTCTCAAGCTGGTGGCGGACGGCGCCTTGCCGTTGCACCGGGCGTTGGACGCGGTCACCGCCGCCCCGGCCCGCTGCCTGGGTATCCAGGCGGGTCAGCTGGAAGCCGGCCGCCCGGCCAGCCTCTGTGTGCTGGCCGCCGACGAGAACCGCGGGCTGGCCAGCCACTGGCTGTCGGCGGGTCGCAACTCGCCCTGGCGCAACGCCACCCTGCCCGGCGCGGTGAAACTCACCGTCTGCCAGGGCAAGGTCAGCTGGCTGAGCGACTGACGGCGATCACCCGGCCCCGTTGCCGGGCGGGTAGCGCTTGAACATCTCTTCCACCATGGTGTTGATGCGCGTTACCCGGCGCTCGCTGTCCAGACCCTCGTACAGCGTGTCGCGGCTGGTCGCTTCCCACACCACCTGCTTGCTGGTGCGTTCCACCATCGCCACCTGCAGCTTGTATTCGTTATAGGTCTCTCCCTCCACCGGGGTCGAGGTGCCGACGCCGTAGCCGTTACCGAACCAGCCGAAGCCGAACTGCAGGGTGCTGCCCTGGAATTTCTCCACCGGTACGAAGCGGTAGCGCACCAGCAGGTCGGCGGCCTCCGCATCAGCGGCTTGCAACGGCCGCCCGGCGAGCACCCGGCGCAACGCCGCCTCGACACGCTGGCCATCCAGACTGAGGACCTCGCGGTCATCGTTCGGTGGCTCGATGGCGTAGCTCTGGTAGGCGGTGAAGTCGGTGCCGGAACGGTGATCCACGACCACCGGCGACACACAGCCCGCCAGCACGAAAGCCATAGTGAGTGCTAACCAGCGCATCATTGATCTCCTTTGCACGGGTGAGAATGAAGGTCCTGCCGGTCAGTATAGACCCGCGGCGCCGGTTCGGCGTCAACGGGATCCGGCGGGAATCTGCACCCAGACCGCGTGGGCGCGGGCCAGGCAGCGACCGCGGGTGTCGTGCACGGCGGTGCCGGCGAAATGCTTGCGCCCGTCGCGGCCCAGCGGCCAGCCGCTCACCACATAGGTCTCGCCGATTTCCGGCAATTCATCCACCTGCACCGTGAAACTGCCCAGCACCACCCAGGTGTCCGGGTCCTTATCGAGCGTGAAGGACCCCGGGCAGTCGAGCGCCGCGTAGACCTGCGGCAACGTTACCCGGCCGTGATCGTCGCCATGGGAGGGCGCCGGCGTCCACGGGCAGGCCACCGCGCGATGGTCGTCCAGCCACCCCGGAAACAGCCGCAGGCCGTCGTCCCGATCCGGGCCGCACACATAGCAGCCCGGGAAAGGGTGATCGACGAAGCCGCTGAAACGGGTCTCCGCCCGGCGGGCCTCGTCCACCGTGGCCGGCGCCGGCACGGTCATGGCCGGCAGGCTGGCCTGGCGGGCGCGGGCCACCGGCTGGTCGTCGTGCAGCGCGAACCATTGCGCGTTCTCCAGCCGCAGCGGCAGGTCGGTATCCAGCGGCGGCGGCGCCATCAGACGGGTTTCCACGCAGGCGGCGCGGGTCTGTTCCGCCATGCGCCCGCAGATGTAGCCGCCATTGGCGGAGCCCGGCGGGCCGTTGTAGCGGGCATCGATACGAATCGGGGTGGTGGTCGGTGTCATGGGGCTCCCTTTCATGGGGTTTCGATTTCCGCCTTCAGGCATTCGCCGAGAAAACGGGCGGCGCGTCCGGCGTACTGGCCGTCGGCGTAGACCAGGTAGAGATCGTGGAAGCGCTCCACGCCCTCCTTGAGCGGCAGCGGCAGCAGGCCGCCGTCGGCCAGGTCGGTGGCGATTTCCGTCTCCGGTACCCAGGCGAAGCCCAGGCCACGCAGCAGCGCCTGGCGGCGCGCGCTGCCGTGGGAGAAGGTCCAGCGTTGCTCCGCGCCCAGCCAGCCGGCGTCCACCCGGCGCTTGCCGGAGTCACGAATCACCAGCTGGCGATGGGGGCGCAGGTGATCCAGCTCCAGCGGGCCCTGATGATGCAGGGCATGGTCCGGCGCCGCCACCGCCACGAAGCGGATCCGCGCCAGATGATCGCCCATGAAGCCCGGCGGCACCCGGCCGGTGATCACCACGTCCGCCTCGTGGCGCAGCAGCGCTTCTTCGGAGCCGGACAGCACGGTCTCCTGGAACTCCACCCGGGTTAGCGGGCTCTCGCTGGCCAGCCGCACCAGGGCACAGAGCACCTTGTCCTGGGGAAAGAGACCGTCGGCGGTGAGCCGCACCAGCGGCTCCCACCCATGGCCGAAGCGGATCGCGGTGTTTTCGATGCGACCCGCTTCCTCCACCAGCACCTTGGCCTGGCGGTAGAGCAGGCTGCCGGTTTCGGTGAGCTTGGCGCGCCGGCCCTCCAGGGTGAAGGCGCGCACGCCCAGCTCCGTCTCGATCTTCTGCACCCCGTAGCTGATCGCCGACTGGCTTTTATCCAGCGCCTCGGCGGCGGCGGCGTAGCCGCCCTCGTCCACCACGGCGATCAGCGCCTGCCATTGGTCCAGGGTTATTTTCGTCGACATATCGAATCAATTGACCATATTTCACAAATATGTGCTGTTTTATATCGCCTTTTCAGAATCAATAATAGAGGTCCGGGTTAAGCAACGAACACAAGGAGGTCCCATGGGACTGCTGGTAGAAGGACAGTGGCAAGACAAGTGGTACGACACCAAGAGCACCGGTGGCCATTTCAAGCGTTCGGAAAGCCAGTTCCGTAACTGGGTCACCGCCGACGGCGAAGCCGGCCCCACCGGCGAGGGCGGCTTCAAGGCGGAGAGCGGGCGTTACCACCTGTACGTGTCCTATGCCTGCCCCTGGGCCCACCGGACCCTGGTCATGCGGGCCTGGAAGGGCCTGGAGCATCATATCGGCGTGTCGGTGGTGCATCCGCTGATGTTGGAAAACGGCTGGGAGCTCCGCGACGACTTCCCCGGGGCCACCGGTGATCCGCTGTACGGCCTGGACAAGCTCTATCAGCTGTATCTGAAGGCCGATGGCAAGTATACCGGGCGCGTCACCGTGCCGGTGCTGTGGGACAAGCAGCGTGAAACCATCGTCAGTAATGAATCCGCGGATATTATCCGCATGTTCAACGGTGCTTTCGATGAGGTTGGCGCCCTGCCCGGCGATTACTACCCGGACGATTTGCACGAACAGATCGAGGCGATCAACAGCCCGGTCTACGAAAAGGTGAACAACGGCGTCTACAAAGCCGGTTTCGCCACTGGTCAGCAGGCCTATGACGAGGCCGTGCATGCGCTGTTCGGCACGCTCGACGAGCTGGAAGAACGGCTCGGCAAGAACCGCTACCTGGTGGGCAATACGCTCACCGAGGCGGATCTGCGGCTGTGGACCACGCTGGTGCGATTCGACCCGGTCTATGTCACGCACTTCAAGTGCGACCGCCGTCGGATCGCCGATTATCCCAATTTGAGCGGTCTGCTGCGCGAGCTGTACCAACTGCCCGGCGTGGCCGGCACCGTGGATATGGATCATATCCGCAACCATTACTTCCGCAGCCATCCGACGGTGAATCCCCACGGGATCATCTCGATCGGTCCGGAACAGGATCTCTCCGCCGCCCATGACCGCGACCGGCTGGGCGAGCGGGAGATTCGCGGCGCCTGAGGGCGTCCCACGAGCAGAGCGCGCAGCCAACAGGAGGCAACCATGAAAGAGCGTCGTGTACTCAACACCATTCGTGCCCTGGACACGTCCGACGGCGCCGGCGTGCGTCTCAAGCGCGCCCTGGGGCATAACCCGGCGGTGCGGCTGGACCCGTTCCTGATGCTGGATGCGTTCTCCTCCGATAACCCGGACGACTACGTGGCCGGCTTTCCGGCCCACCCCCACCGGGGCTTCGAGACCGTCACCTATCTGGTGGAAGGGCATATGAAGCACCGTGACCACCTGGGTAACGAGGGCGATCTGAAGCAGGGCGGCGTGCAGTGGATGACCGCCGGGCGCGGCATCATCCACGAGGAAATGCCTCAGCAGCAGGACGGTCTGCTGCGCGGCTTCCAGCTGTGGATCAATCTGCCCGCGGCGGAAAAGATGAAGCCGGCCGGCTATCGTGACGTGGCGGATACCGAAATGCCGCGCCTGGATTTGCCCGGTGGCGGGCAGGTCAAGGCGATCGCCGGCGCGGTGACGTTGAACGGCGAAACCCTCGCCGCCCCGGTGGTGGGCGGCAGCACCGACCCGCTCTACCTGGATGTGAAACTGCGTGCCAGCGAGAGCCTGACCGTGCCGGTGAAGAGTGGCTACAACGCGCTGTTGTATCTGTTCGAAGGCGGCCTGACGGTGAACGGGGAGACGGTGCGCCTGGAGCACACCGCGACCCTCAGCGACGGCGACCGGGTCACCCTGGCCGCCGGGCAGGACGGCGCCCGGCTACTGCTGCTGGCGGGCAAGCCGATCGGCGAGCCGGTGGCCCAGTACGGTCCTTTCGTGATGAACACCCAGGAAGAGATCGAACAGGCCCTGCGCGACTACCGGGCCGGCACCCTCGCCGAACCGGCGGCCTGACCCGCCTGTCCGCGACGCGGCCTGAGGTCAGGCCGCGCTCAGCGGCTTAATGCGGCGGATCTGGTCGCGGATGGCCTGCTCCGCGTCCCACAAATCCACCGCGCGCTGGGCGTTGAGCCAGAAGTCCGGCGTGTTGCCGAACAGCCGCGCCAGCCGCAGCGCCATTTCCGGGCTCAGGGCGCGCCGCTCGCGCAGCAGTTCATTGATGGATTGCCGTGATACGCCCACGGCCTCGGCCAGGGTGGTCACGGACAGACCATAATCGGGCATGAAATCCTCACGCAGCATTTCCCCGGGGTGAGTGGGGCGACGCTGCATGCCGGTGATGCTGAACGTGGCCATGGAGCCTCCCGCCTTCGTGGTCAGTGATAGTCGCAGAACAGCACCTCATAGGCGTCACCGTCCTCGAAGCGGAAGCAAATCCGCCACTGGTCGTTGACGCGGATGGCGTGCATGCCTTTCCGGTCGCCTTCCAGCCGATGAAGCCGGTTGCCCGCCGGCACCCGAAGATCGTCCAGGCAGCTCGCCAGATGCACGTATTCCAGCTTGCGGGCGGCCCGGCGGGCCACATCGGGTGGTACGCGCAGGCAGCGGCCGGTCTGGAACAGCCGGCGGGTGGTTTTATCGGCGAAAGACAGAATCATTTGTAGTGCGTCACGTGATGGATGTCAACAGTGATTGAGCGTTTCATGGCCAAAACATCAGTGTGACGAGGCGTTCGAATTAGAAAAGCAGCGATCTCTTAAGCTCGGGTAGGAGAAAAGCGGGAGAGGAGGTGCGCGATCGCTCTCGCCCGGTGTTCCCGGAGCGAGAGCGGGATCGTTCAGCCTTGCAGCTTGGCGTCCAGGGTGATGTCCGCGTTGAGCACCTTGGACACCGGGCAGCCTTCCTTGGCGCCCTTGGCGAGCTTCTGGAATTCGGCATCGTCGATGCCAGGGATCTTCGCCGTCATATCCAGGTGGATTTTGGTGATGCTGAAGCCGTCGCCGTCTTTGTCCAGAGTGACCCTGGCCTTGGTGTCGATGCTGTCGGCGGTGTGGCCGGCGTTGCCCAGTTGCAGCGAAAACGCCATCGAGAAACAGCCGGCGTGGGCGGCGCCGATCAACTCTTCGGGGTTGGTGCCGGGCTCACCCTCGAAGCGGGTGTTGAAACCGTAGGGCTGATCCTTGAGGGCACCGCTCTGGGTGGAAATGGTGCCTTTGCCTTTCTTGATGTCGCCTTCCCAGTGGGCGGATGCGAACTTGTCCATGACGTTGCCTCCCGATTCGGATGTTCGGGCAGAGTGGGAGCCCGTCCGTGAAGGATAGGTGGACTCCCCTGGCGGCGACCGTA
>CAZKWA010000037.1:0-30414 GCA_964556345.1 uncultured Alcanivorax sp. | reverse complement strand
GGTCTGTGTTAGGCCCTTCCGGGACCCTGGAGAACAGGACGTTCGACAGGGAGCCTACAGGGATGTACTCGCGGCGTTCCCGGAAGGGCCTAACACAGACCCGCGCCCCCTCTGGAGAGAGATCAGCGGTTGCTAAGGCGGCCGCAGACCTGCTCGAAGCCGGCGACCACGAAGGGGATCATGCGGTCATAGGCGGTGCGAAAATCATCGGATCGGCACAAGCCGCCGGACATGGCGTTGATGCGCCCGGTGTTGGCGAAGGTCAGCGTCATCGCCCCGGACATAAAGTGATAGCACCAGTACAGATCGGCCCGCTCGGTCTCCGGCAGGGCCGCCGACAGCGCCTCCACGAAGGTTTCCATGGGCGCGTCGAAGTGGCGGCTCATCAACACCGGGCCCCACACCGGGGAGGTGTTCACATAGGCGAGCAGGGCGCAGTAGTTACGCCAGCCCTGGTCCTCGCTTTCCTGGGCCATTTCCAGAGGACGCAGATAGGCTTCGATGATCCTCTCGAGGGGCACCGGATCGCTTTCCGCGCGGGCCTCGTTGAGCGCCTTGAGCCGGTCTTCGTTGAGGATGCGGGCGCGCCGCTGGAACACGGTGTCGAACAGCTGCTGCTTGGGGCCGAAGTAGTAATTGATCAGCGCCAGATCCACGCCGGCTTCGCGCGCCACGGTGCGCAGGGTGACGCCGTCGTAACCGTGCCGGGCGAATAAACGCTCCGAGACATCGAGAATGGCGGCACCGCGATCGCCGCTTTCACCGTTACGGCCACGCGGCCGTCCCACCGGTTTCTTCGCCATCCGTTCCTCCCCTGGGCGATACGCGCCCGGGGCCGGGCGCGCATCGGATGGTACGCAAGGGGAGGAAATTCAACAAGCTGGCCGCTCAGGGGCAGGCGCCCACCTGCCAGACGGTGCCGCCGTCGGTGCTGTGCAGCTCGGTGGTGCCCCAGGTGGAACCGGCCATGGGCTGATCGCTGCCCTGGGCGAAGTAGTCCGGGGTGTAGTAATTCCCGGTGCTGTACGCCCGGCCGGCGGTCTTGTGGTAGTAGTTGTAGGTGCTTTCCGCCTGACAGCCGTCGTCCGGATCCGGTGGCGGATCGCCGCCGTCTCCGTCATCACCACCGCTACCGGAGCAGGCCTGCAGCGGCCCCACGCAGCTGGCGTCACCGTCCTGCCACTGGCACTGACCGCCGGTTTCGATCTCGCTCAGCTTGAAGGCGTCGGTGCTGTATTCCAGATAGCAGTTGGCGTAGTTGGTGTAATCCAGGCGGCCGGCGCTGATGTGCTGGTCCAGGGTCGCCACCTGGCCGGCATCGATCACGAAATCAATCTGGTCGGTGGCGCTCAGGCCGCCCTGGTCCTCGGCGGTGACGGTGGCGGTGTTGGCGCCGCCGGACAGGCCACAGGCACGGGCGCTGTAGCGTACGCCGTCCAGCTCGGCGGCCACGGCGCCGGTGGCGAACGTCACGGTCACCCCGGCCAGATCCTGGTTGGCGTCCACCACTTCCCCGCTGACGGTGGCGCACTGCCCGTCCAGACTGACGCCGATGTCGCTGAGCACCGGCGCGCTCGGCGGCGGCTCCGGCCCCACCCGCACGGTGTTCACCAGCGGCGCGCTTTCACCGTCGTCGTTATCCACGGCGACCACCGCCACCGAGTAGAGGCCGTCGGCCAGGGCCGCGCTGGTGATCTGAAAAAAACCCGTGCCATCGACCCCGGTGGTCAGGCTGTCGCCACCGCCGTCGAGGCCGTCGATCACCACGTCCACCCGGTCCACCGAGCCGTCCTCGTCGTCGGCGTAGCCGTTCACCTGGATGCGGTCGCCATCCGGCGTGACACTGACCTGGGACACCGAGGGCGGCAGGTTACGGTCCACCCGGGCGTTGTTGTCGCTGAAGAAGGCGCCCAGGTAGCGCGCGTAGTTGATGCTCGCGCTGCCGATATAGCTGCCGGAGGCGCCCTGCCCGCCGGACCAGGAATGATCCAGGCCGTTCAGCCACAGCATGGAAACCCGGCCGTCCTGCCACAGATACTCTTCCGCGCTGCCGCCATCCTGATTGAGGGTGGTGCTGCCGGGCAGCTCACTGACCCCGTACAGCGCCGCCATGCCTTCGGCGTTCTGGCGGTTGTAGCAGGTGTTCACGGTGGTGTCCGCGTCGCCGTGGGCGATGGAGGCCACCTGGGTGTCGAACGCGCTCTGGTGGGCGCCGCCCAAATTGCGGCAACGGCTTTCCACATCGGCCTGCTCACAGGGGCCGATGGCCCCGCTGGAACTGGTGCCCACGCTGGGCCCGGCGCTCACGCCGACCCCGGCGAACACATCCGGCGCCAGACAGGCGGTGGTGTTGGCGAAGCTGGCGCCGGAAGACAGCCCGGCGATATAGACCTGGTTGGGGTCGATGCCCCGCCCGCTGTCCGAGGACAGAGTGTTGGCCAGATCGATCAGATTCTTGTAGTCGCCGGCGCTGCGCGATTTGGTGCCCTGCCAGTAGGACCAGCAGCTGAAGCCGGCCTTGTTCATGGCGTCCGGCACCGCCACCACCATGCCGAATTCCTCGGCGGCGGTTTCCAGGTTGGCGGTTTTGTAGGCATTGATGGATTGGGTGCAGCCGTGCAACACGATCAACAGGGCTTTGCCGGTGCCCACCGGCGAAGTGCTGTCCGGGGTATAGAGGTGGACGTTATTGAAACCGCCCAGGGAAAGGTTGTCCTGCCAGGATCCGGCCAGGGCCGGGCTCGCGCACAGAGCCGCGGCCAGCGTGGTCGACAGTATGGCGCCCGCGATGGCCGCCAAGCCATTGATTTTCATCGTTTTTCTCCCGTTTGTCATTGTTATGCACCGGACTATTCATCATCCGATGAATAAAAACTCTACAGCCGTTGAATATTCAGAGTCCAGTTTTGCATCGGAACGAAATGTATAATCTTTGAACAGATTCGCTTTCCGGGTAGCGGCGCTGGCGGTGGCTGGTAATGTGCCCGAATGCTTGTACGACACCGTGTTTATTTTATTTCCGCCGGCCTGGTGGCCGTGCTGGTGGCCATCGGGGCTCTCTTCCCCAAGCGCTTCCGCGACCTGGCCGAAGCCACGCTGAATACGCTGGGCCACTACTTCGGCTGGTTTTATCTGATCAGCACCTTCGTGTTCGTGATCTTCCTGCTGGCGCTGGCGATGAGCCGCTACGGCAAGATCCGTCTCGGCCCGCAGGACTGCAGCCCGGATTACGGCGTGTTCTCCTGGCTGAGCATGCTGCTCTCCGCCGGCTTCGGCGTGGGCCTGGTGTTTTACGGCATGGCGGAGCCGATTCAGCACCTCACCGAACCGCCCCATGGGCTGGCCGAGCCCGGCTCGGCACGGGCCGCCACCCTGGCCATGCAGTACAGCTTCTTCCATTGGGGCGTCAGCCAGTGGGCGGCGTTCTCGCTGGTGGGGCTGATCATCGCCTTCTTCCAGTTCCGCAAGGACCGCCCGGGCCTGGTGTCCACCATGGTGGAGCCGGTCACCAAGGACCTGCCCAAGCGACAGCTGATCTCCGATTCCCTGGACGTGCTGGCGGTGCTGGCCACGGTGATGGGGGTGGCCACCTCGCTGGGGCTGGGCGTGCTGCAAATGAACGGCGGCCTGGAGACGGTGTTCGGCTGGCCGGACAATTTCTGGAGCAAGGCCGCCATCCTCGGTGCCATGTTCCTGTGCTACATGGCGTCGTCCTACAGCGGTCTGGACAAGGGCATTCGCCTGCTCAGTAACCTGAACATGGGTCTGTGCCTGGGCTTCATGGGTTATATGCTGTTCACCGGCCCCACGGTGCTGATCCTGGATAACTTCGTGAACGGCCTGGGCGCCTACCTGGGCAACTTCGTCGACATGGCGCTGACCATTCCGCCGTTGGAGAAATCCGACTGGATGAACCGCTTCACCCTCTTCTACTGGGCCTGGGTAATCGCCTGGTCGCCGTTCGTGGGCACCTTCGTGGCGCGTATTTCCCGCGGCCGCACCATCACCGAATACGTGCTCGGCGTGCTGTTGGTGCCGCCGCTGCTGGCCTGCGCCTGGATCGCCGTGTTCGGCACCACCGCGCTCGATCTGCAACTCAACGGCGACGCCGACCTGGCCGGCGCGGTGTCCGATAACGTCGCCAACGGCCTGTTCCTGATGTACGAAGTGCTACCGTTCAGCACTTTCCTGTCCGCCATCACCATGGTGATTCTGTTCGTGTTCCTGGTCACCTCGGCGGATTCCGCCTCGTACATCGTCTCGCAGATGACCGACCACGGCTCACTGAACCCGCCGCTCTACAAGCGGCTCACCTGGGGCGTGCTGATTTCCGCGATCTGTATCACGCTGATCGTCGCCAGCGGCCTGCGCGGGCTGCAGTCCGCCAGCCTGGTGGCGGCGCTGCCGTTCGCGGTGGTGCTGTTTCTGATGATGGGCGTACTGATGTGGGAGTTGCGCGCCGACCGGCGGGCCATGCTCATGGAGTTGTACCACCGTAACGACGGCACCCCGGTGGGCGCGGATCTGTTCGAGGCGGACGACTTCACCGACCTGACCACCGAGCAACGTATCCGGCGGCGCATGCCGATCCAGCGCCGCCGCTGACCTGGTGCCCCGTAGCACGGCTACGAAGCCGGGATTGTGGGAGCGGGCCTCGCCCGCGAAAGGCAAGCGAAGCTTGCCGGCGGGATTCCAGAGAGGCTGTTTGTGCTGCCGTTAGAAAGGTCTCTGGCATCCTGCCGGGAGCTGCGCTCCCTTTCGCGGGCTGGGCCCGCTCCCACAAATCCCTCAGCGGGCGAAGGCGGCCACGGCGTCGGCGGCGGGCTGGTCGCCGGCGAGCAGGTCGAATTCGCGGCCGGCGGTGCCGGGGGTTTCCAGCACCGCGTGCAGGACCGCCGCCACATCCTCACGGGGGATGTCGCCGAAGTCGTCAAAGCGTTCGGCGAGGCGCACCTTGCCGGTGCCCGCGTCCTCGGTGAGCTTGCCGGGCCGCACGATGGTGTAGTTGAGGTGGCTGGCGCGCAGGTGGTTGTCCGCTTTCTGTTTGGCGATGAAGTAATGGCGCATTTTTTCCGGCCCGCTGTCCGGTTCGTCGGCGCGCATGGAACTGACGATCACGAACCGTCCCACGCCCATGTCCTGGGCCTGGTCGATCAGATTGATGGCGCCGTTCTGGTCCACGTCCACGGTTTTCTCCGGCCCGGTGTGCGGGCCGGAACCGGCGGTGAACACCACCGCGTCGCAGGTGATCAGCGCCGCCCGGCAATCGCCTTCCAGGTCGGCCACCACCACTTCGTCGGCACCCAGCCGGCGCAATTCCCACTCCTGGGCCGGGTCGCGGACCATGGCCCGGCAGATGTGATCGCTCTGCGCCAGACGGCGCACCAGGTGGCGGCCAATCTTGCCGTTGGCCCCGGCAATCAGAATCCTCATGGGGGTCTCCTTCGCTCCGAGCGGTGGGCTTTCAGCCTAGGAGCATGGGGGCGGACACACAAGCTTCAAGCCGGGTTCAGTGATCGCCCAGCACTTTAAAGCGGCGGCGCAGCCGGAAACCCTGGTCGTCCACCAGGGTCAGGGTGTGCCAGCCCGGCGAGGCCCGCAGGGCCCACTCATGGAAATGATCGGTGCGCCCCAGGTAGCGGTCGTCGAGGTGCCAGAACAGGCTGGCGCCGGCGCGTTCATGCACCACGCGGAACACCGCCTGGCCGCGTTCGCCGCCCAGTTCACGGGGGATGAACAGGCCCGCCCCGGCGTGGGGGTAGATCACCGCCATCGGCGGCGTGGCGTCCAGGGCGCGGGCGCCGGCGGCGCAGTCCGCCCGCCAGGCCGGCAGGGGCCGGTAGTCCGGGTGCCGCTGCCGGTAGAAATAAGCCTGCCCCGGCGGCAGCACGAACCAGTCGCGGCTCCGCATGTTGGCCACCGCTTCGCAGCCGCTGTGCACACGCTGGCCGTTGTCGTCCAGGTGGACGCGGCGGTGGTGCGGCGTCACGGTCTGAAAATGACTGTGCAGCGGCGCCAGCACTTCTTCCGCCCGGCAACGGCCGCCGGCCAGGTAGCCGTCGTCCACGCAGGCGCGCACGGTCTTCAGATGGTTGAGCGGCGGCGCCGGCCAGGGCTCGGTGCCGAGCAGGCTGAACACATCCAGCATCAGCGGCGCGGCGGTGTCGGCACCGCCCAGGTGCGGTGCCGGCTCGCCGTTGCCGTTGCCGGCCCAGACCCCCACCGTATAGCGGCCGTTGCTGCCGATCGCCCAGGCGTCGCGCAGCCCGTAGCTGGTGCCGGTCTTCCAGGCGATCGGCTGGCTGGAACGGTACAGCCGCCATTGCCGGGCGGTGCCCGGGCGCGCCACGTCGCGCAGCGCCTCCAGCGTCAGCCAGGCGGCCCCGGCGCTGATCGGGAACGGCTCCGCCACCGGGTGCACGCCGGACAGCAGCGTCACCGGCGGCGCGGCGCCGTCGCGGGCGGTGGCGATCAGCCGCGCGTAGAGGCCGGTGAGCTCCGCCAGGGTGCCCTCGGCGCCGCCCAGCACCAGGGTCAGGCCGTAGTCGTCGGCGGGCCGAAACAGCGTGGTCATGCCCAGCGCCCGCAACTGATGGTGGAAACGGCCCACCCCGTAGCGGCGCAGCATGCGCACCGCCGGCACGTTCAAGGAGCGGGCCAGGGCTTCACGGGCGGGCACCGCGCCACGGTACTCCCGATCAAAGTTCTCCGGGCTGTAACCGCCGTAGTTGGTGGGCAAATCGGGCACCAGAGTACCCGGCAGGATCTGCCCGGCGTCCAGCATCGAGCCATACAGCAGCGGCTTGAGCACGCTGCCGGTGGAACGGGGCCGGGCGGCGATATCCACGGCGGCGCCGTAGGTGATCGGGTCGCCGTGATGGACGTTGCCGAGATAGGCGCGCACCGCCATCGCCCGGTGGTCGATCACCACCACCGCCAGGTTGTGCACGCCCTGGCGCCCCAGCCGCTGGCCGTGATGCCCGGCGAGATCGCGCACCCGGCGCTGCAGGTCCGCGTCCAGGGTGGTGCGCAGCAGCGACGCGCCGCCACCGGCGCTCAGGGTATCGAGCAACCGGGGCGCCAGGGACGGCAGCGCCTGAACCCGGGGCAGCGGCTCCAGACGCGCCAGCGCCAGGTCGTCGTGATCCAGCGCGCCGCGTTGCCGCAGGGTCTCCAGCAGCCGGTCACGTTTGGCGCGCAGACGCTCGCGGTCGCGTCCCGGGTGGATCAGCGCCGGGCTGTTGGGCAGCACCGCCAGCAGCGCCGCCTCGGCCCAGCTGAGTTGCTCCGGCGGCCGCTGGAAGTAACGCCAGGCGGCGGCGCGCAGGCCCACGGTATTGCCGCCGAAGGGCGCCCGGCTGGCGTATTCGCGGAGGATCTCCTCCTTGTCCAGGTGCCATTCCAGTTGCAGCGCCAGCAGCGCCTCGCGGGCTTTTTCGGGGAAGGTGCGCGGCGGATCCGCGCGCAGCAGGCGGGCCAGTTGCATGGTCAGGGTGGAGCCGCCGCTGACCACCCGGCCGGCGGCGATATTGTCGCGGGCGGCGCGCAGCACCGCCACCGGATCCACGCCGGGGTGAAACTCAAAGCGGCGGTCCTCGAAGGTGAGCAGCGCCCGCCGGTACTTGTCCGGTACCCGCCGCACCGGCGCGAACCGCCACTGCTGGTCGGCGGCGATGCGCGCCGCCAGGGGCCGCCCCTGGCGGTCCAGCATCAGGGTGGCGTAGTCGGTGTCCGCCAGGGCGGCGGGCAGCGGCGCGAATTGCAGGAACGCCAGCCCGGCCAGCAACACCAGGGCGGCGCCGGCCAGCGGCCACCGCCAAAGACGTGCCTTAATCGCGGGTCACCTCCACCCACTGGCCCTGATTACGGGCATGGGTGTCGCCCTGGTACATGGCCTCCACCTGCCAGCCGGGCAGATAGAAGCGGCCGGCGAAGGTGGCGTTCAGGCCCAGGCTGTATTCCCGAGCCTCCCCGGCGCCCAGCGAGAAGTAGCTGAACACCCGGTCATCGCGGATATCCCGATAGTCCAGCGGCGCCGCCTGCTCGTCGCCGGCCAGGCGGCTGTCGGTGATCTGCCAGCCGGACGGAAGCACCTGGGTCAGGGCCAGGTTTTCCAGGTCACGACCACTGGTATTGACGATACGCACCCGGGCGCGGAAATCGGTGCCCTGGGACAAGCGGGCCGGGTTCAGCGGGCGGCCGTCCAGGGTCTGGAAGCGCGCTTCGAGGCCGAGCCCCTGGCTGGCGGCCTGTTCCTGGCCCGGCGCCGGGGTGCCGCGGGTGGTCACCGAGGCGAACAGGCGGCGCTCGCTGTCGTTGCGCACCGCCAGCGCCACGCCCTCGCCTTCCAGGGACAGGTCCTGACGGAACACCGGTGCTTCGGCCCGGATCGCCTGCCAGTCGCCCTCGCCCTGGCGCCAGGCGAACTGGTAGCCCTCGCCGGCGTCGCCGGAGCCGGCGAAGCGGGCCATGGCCATCAGCGCCCAGGCGGTGCTCTGGGTGGAATACCACTGCTGGGAGGCAAGCCGGGCGGCGATCGCCTCCGCCTGGCGCCAGGCGCCGTCGCTATCGCCACGGGCGTCGCGCACCAGCAATTCAATCGCCTGGTCGCGCAGCGCCGAACCGTAGGTGGGGCCGGGGCGGTCGTAGTCCGACGGTTGCTCGGCGGCGGCGATCAGTTCACCGGCCACGTCGTTCAGGCCCATCTGCTGGTAGGCGGCGGCCAGCAGCCAGCGCGCGGCGTAATAGCCGGGCTGGCGGCTGCCGTTGTCCTCGCGGGTAGCGGCCAGGGCTTCACGCAGGCGGTTCTGGGCGCCCACCTCCGGCTCGCCGGCCAACGCCAGGGTATAGAGGCGATAGGCCTGGCCGGCCCACTGCCAGGGCTGGCCACCGCCCGGGTTGCGGCCCAGGCGGCGCTGGTAATCGGCCCAGTTTTCCAGCATGCCGGCGGGCACCGCGAAACCCTGGCGGCGCGCTTCCAGCAGGAAGTGGCCGGCGTAGGAGGTGCCCCAGTCATCGGCCACGGCGGCGCCGGGCCAATAGGCGAAGGCGCCGTCGCCGAGCTGGAAACGGCGCAGCCGTTCGATGGCCGCCTCCACGTTGCTCTGGATACGCTGGCGCTGCTCGTCGTCGAGGGCGATCAACCGGGACAGGTACAGCTGCGGCAGCGCCGCCGACACGGTTTGCTCCACGCAGCCGTGGGGGTAACCGAGCAGGTACTCCAGGCGCCGTTCCAGACCCATCGCCGGCAGGCTGCTCACCGTCAGCCAGCTTTGGTTGGTGCCGGGCAGGCCGTGGGCGCTATGCCGCTGCGACCAGGTCTCGCCGGCCGCCAGCAGCCGCCCGGCGTCCCGCACGGTGGGCGGGTTGGCGGCGCGCACCGGCAGGTGCACGGTCTCGCTGGCGCGATAGCCTTCGCCTTCGTGCTCATCGGCGCGGGCGGACACGGTCACCGTGGCGGTGCCGGTGCGCTCGCCGCTTCGCAGGCCCAGCTCGGCGATCTGTTCGCCGCTTTCCTGGAAGTCCAGTTCGGCGCCCTGCTCACCCGTGTCGTCGCTCAACGATATCGGGCCCTCGACCTCGGCGGACACCGTCACCGGGCCCAGGCCGTCTTCGGCGGCGAACAGGGTCACCGGCAGCGCCAGTGTCTCGCCGGGGCCCAGCACCCGGGGCAGCGACGACAACAGCGTCAGCGGCTGGGTGACGGTGACGTCATGGTCGGCGTGGCCGTAGGCACGGCCGTCGCCGGCCACCACCATCATCCGCACCTGGCCCATATAGGCCGGCAGCTCAATGTTGTGTTCGCCGGTCTCGCCCTGTGCCAGCTGGAAGGGGCCGGCGAAACGCACCACCGGCGGGAAGCGGCGGCGCTGTTGCTCGCTGCCGTCGCGGAGGGAGTCCGAACCGCCCAGCGCCAGCAACTGATCCAGTTCGCCGCCGTAGGCGCCCACCACCTGATCGAACAGATCCCAGGTCAGCACACCCAGCGCCTCGCGCTGGTAGAAAGCCTGGTGCGGGCGCGGCGTGGCGAAGTTGGTGATGCCCAGCAGGCCTTCGTCGACCACCGCCAGGGTGTAGGTCATGGGCCGCCCCCGGCGCTCGGACACGGCCACCGACAGGGTGCTTTCCGGGCGCACCTCGTCTTCCGCGCGGATGTCCGGCATCAGCCGGGTGGCCGGGTCGTCGACCAGCAAGGGCGCGATGCCGTAAAGGCGGATCGGCCGGTCGTTATCACGGCCGGAGTGCGGCTGCAGCAAGGCCACATGGACATAAACATTGGGCGCCATGGCGGCGGTCACCGGCACTTCCAGGGTCAGGGTATCGCCCTGCTCGCCGGCTTCCAGCCAGTAGTGATCCAGCACCCGGGCGCCGTTTTCCAGGCTTACCAGCAGACGCCCCTGGCCGCTGACCGGTACCTGAACCCGGGCGGTATCGCCCACCTGGTAGCGTTCCCGGTCGGTGCTCAGCGACAGCCGGGTGGCGGCGTCACCCTGGGCCCCGCGTTCGCCGCTCCAGCCCAGATAGACGGTGCGGCTGACACAGTGGCGCCCGTCGCTCTGACAAACCCGCAGCAGGTGCCGGCCCCAGTCGTAATCGCCACCGGCCAGGGTCCACCGGGCGCGGCCGTCGGCGTCGGTGGTGAGGCGCTCCTGGCGCAGCTTCTCGGTGTGCGGGTCGCTGATGAAGTTGGTCAGGTTGTCGTTGCCACGGTCCCACCACCAGCGCCAGTCGATGCGGTAGAGGCTCAACGTCAGGTCGCGGCCGGCCTCCGGTTTGCCATCCTGATTCAGCGTCAGGAAGCCGATCTCGTGGTCCTGGTCGCGGCCCAGGGCGCCGCCCCAGCCGTCGCCTTCCGGCACGCGCATGCCCACCCAGTGCTGGTAGGGCCGCACCGGCACCCGGCGGATCTGGGTGCTGTAATCGCCGCTGTTCTCGAACACCCGGGTGGTGAGCGTGGCGGCGGCCATGCCCGGCGGTGTCAGCTCCGGCAGCTCCAGCGGGAAGCGCGCGTCACCCTGGCTGTCGAGCTTGCCTTCGAAGGCGGTGAACGGCTCCGCGCCCAGGCCGCGGGTGGGATCGTCGAAAGCGAAGCCGTCGTAGCCCTCGAAGGCCGTGGGAGCGGTGCTCAGGCTGGCCTTGACGTCGGCTTTGAGGCCACCGGCCCGGGCGCCGTTGAGCCACTGGCTGTGCAGGGTGACCGGGTTGGCGGTGCCGGCGTCGAGGGTCTCGGGCAGGTCCAGCTCGATGCTGAGCCGGTTGGGTTTGATCGCTTCGACCCGCAACGGCGTGTCGAAGTAACGCTCGCCGACCCGCGCCACCGCGCGCCAGTTGCCGGTGGGCGCGTCCTCGGCGGTGCTCAGGGTGAAGGTGTAGAACTGCCCCACCGGTTCGCTGTTGCTGTACTGGGCCACCTTGTTGCCGCGCGGGTCGAACCAGTCCAGGGTCAGCGGGTGATCGTCGGGAATGCGGTCGTCCGGGTCATCGAGGATAAAGGTGAGGTGGATGTCGTCGCCCGGGCGCCAGACGTCCCGCTCGCCGTAGAAGAAGCCTTTCAGACCGTCGCGCACCCGCTCGCCACCGGTGTTGAACTGGTTGGTGGGCAGCGCCTTGTTGCGGGCCAGTTTCAGATAGCCGCGCTCGTCGCCGTCGCTGGCCACCAGATAAAACGGCGTGCCGTCCAGGCTCAGGGTGGTTTCGCCGTCGCTGTTGGTGGTGCCCTCGGCAAGTTGCTGGTGCTGGTAATTGTGCACCGTGACGCGCACGCCGCTGGCCGGCGCGTTGCTGTCCAGGTGGGTGGCCACCACGATCAGCCGGTCGTCTTCGCCCTGCTTGGCGATCAGCCCCAGGTTGGAGGCCAGGAAAGCGCGCGAGGATTCGGCCCGGTCGTTGTACTGGTAGTAGGCGTCGGAGCAGGGGTTGTCCCGCTCCTGCCAGCTCAGATAGCCGGCGTTGTCGTAGTAGCGGCGCAGACGGTCCTCGTCGTCGCCCTGCCCCGGCCCCTCGAAGTTGGCCGGCAGCTCGGCGGTGCGGCTCGGCCCCTCGCCGTCGCAACGGTAGTTGATGGTGTCGGCGTCGATTTTCAGGGTCAGCCGCACCAGACCATTGGGGTGGCGCGCCATCAGCTCGCTGAGATCCAGCCGGTAGCGCTGCCAGTCGCCATCGCCGTCCGGCGGCAGGCTCAGGGTCTTTTGCCACAGGTAACGGCCGTGGCGGGTGTCGGCGTAATCGGCGTCCAGGTCGCTGTTCTGCAGATAGCCGGCGATGTTGTCGGCGAACACTTCGAACGCCTGCACCTTCACCGCGCTGGTGCCGACCGCTTCGAAGGGCACGCTGAGCGTCTCGCCGGCGGGCAGGATCACGCCGTCGCCGACGAAGCGGACGCCGGGTTTGGCCACCCGCAGCACCAGGTCTTGCTGGAATTCGCTGTCCAGGCGGGCCCGCGACGCGCTGCGCAGGCCGGCGCCCACGGTCAGGGTCACGGCGCCGTCATCGCCGGCCTCGCCACGGGGGTAGACCAGCAACCGGCTGCCGTCGATCCGCACCCGGGCCTCCTCGCCGTTCACGCGGATCAGGCCGGCGGTGTCCTGGCTGCCCATCAGCGGTTGCGAGAACTGCACCACGATATGCGCCTGCGGGTAGCTGACCGTGCGCGCCGCGGTGACCTGGAACTCGCCCTCGGCGGGCACCGGGTAGCGCCGCTCACCGCGTTCTTCCACCGCCAGCGGCTCGCCGTCCCAACGCAGAACCACCGGCGCCGGGTCGCCGTCACGGCGAATACCGCCGACGCTGAAACCGTGGCGGACCCCGGCGGCGTCATGGTGCCATTCCACGTCCAGCCGACGGTCGGCCTGGCTGGCGGTGAGCACGGCTTGCACCTTTAGCGGGTCCGCCTGGTCGGCGGTGGTCACTTCGCCGTCCAGCCGCATGCGGCCGGGGGCCTCGTCCACCGGCGCCAGGGCATCCACGCGCAGGCTCAGCTGCTGGCGCAGCACCGTCAACGGCAGCGTCAGCGGCGGCAGGCCGTCATCGACCCCGGACAGGGCCTGCGGGAACAGCGTCAGAGTGAGGGACCGGCCCGGCTCCAGCGGCGCCCCGGGGCGGATTTCCAGGCGGTCGCGGTCGGTGAAAACGGCCTCGAAGCCGATCTCCGGCTCCAGGCGTGCGACGCCTTCGGCGGGGGTTTCCAATGCTTCTTCGCCGACCACCGGATGGGTGAACCGCACCACCAGCGGGGCGTGCGCGCTGACCGCGCCGCGCGGCCAGCTGTCCAGGTGGGTGCGCCAGCGGCTGTCGATGGCCTCCGGCGCGGCGCCCTTGTTCGACGACGTTTCACCGGTGGAGGACGTCCCCACGGTGGCGGGCCCGGAGCCGGATTCCTCGGTCGCATCGCAGGCCAGCAGAGAGAGGGCCAGAAACAGCACGCCTAAGTGTTGTAATCGCATTCCTTTGACCGCCTTGAGCTTATTGTTTCGGGGGGAGTCGTTGCAGGAAAAGGTAGCACAGTTGCCGCGGGCCGTTATCCTCGCACAAGGTAAAATCGCCCCGGAAGGCACCGGGGCCCGCGATCCGACGTCCGGAGCGGCCGAGCGGCCACGGTGATTTATTGGCCACCGAAGCGTTTGTGAACGGCTGTACAGCTAATGTTTTTGAAATCGGTCACAGACATACTCCCATTCGTCGGCGAGGTCCCATCCGTCGACTAGCGGAGTTCTGCTCCGTGATAGCTCTCCCGAGCCAAACGATTCATCGGCGCCCTTTGGGCGCCGTTTTTTTGTGCCTTCCGTCAGGTGGGTACCTTCCAGCCGGGCTACGAAGCCGCGCCTACCCCGAATGCAACATGAAGGTCTGGTATTCGAGGCGCCCCATGCTGCGCTGCACCAGCCACAGCCCCACGCCCACAGAAACCGCCAGCGCCAGCAGAAAACCGTAGCCGAAGAACTGCGGGCCCAATTGCAGGCTGATCAGGGTGAACACCACATTGAGCACCAGGAACAGCCCGGTGAGCAGCACCAGAATGCGCCGCTGATCGAGATAACAGAACACATTGATGACCGCCAGGAACACCACCTGCAAGGCGGTCGCCGCGAGCTGCACGCGCAGCAGCGGCAGATAGAGCTCGGAAATGCCCAGCAAGCCGAAAATGTCGCTGGCCACGGTGATCAGCAGCAGCGCGGCGATGGCCTGTATCTTCAGGATCTCGAAGATGCCGACGCGGATGGTGGCGGCCATCTGGTTACGCATGTCCTCGATGTAGGACAGCGATCCACCCTCCCGGACCGCGTCGTAGAAGTTGCTGTAGTACTCCACGAAATCGGTTTCCATGCGCACCAGGAACACCGCCATGCCCGGGATCAGTGACAGGTAGGACAGGAACACCGGGATGTCGTAGATCAGCGAGGCGCGCAGCGGCCCGATCACCGGTGAGCCGGTGCTGGCGTCCATCCAGAAGATGAACTTGTCGGCCCAGACACCGGCGTTGAAGAACAGCCCCACCAGCATCAGGCTGGGGTACAGCCAGCGCCGGTCGAACAGTTGGAACGCCACCGAGCGGTGGGACGGATAGCCGCGCAGAATCAGCACCAGCATGCCGCTCAGCAGGGCGCTCTGGCCGATCAGATAGCCGAGCAGCAAGCCTTCCAGATCGAAGCCGCGCAGCAGGAAGGCGGCGCCCACGGTGATGCCGTAGCCGACCCCGTACAGCAGCACGATGGAGCGGTACTGCTTCATGCCGGACAGGAAGATGGTGGCGATCCAGATATTACTGACCACCACGAAGCAGGCCACCAGCACGGTGCGAAACAGCACGCTTTCCCCCGGAAACAGGAACAGGGCCGCCAGCAACGCCAGTACACCGCTGACCAGCGTCACCAGCAGGGTCACGCCGCCGAAGTTGGGCAGGATCATGTCCTCGCGCTCTTCGAACAGGCGGTCGGCGCAGAACCGGGTGAACGCCAGTTGCAGAGTGCCGGTGAGCACCAGGCTGAAGGCGATGATGTAAGTCACCGTGACCTGGAACTGGGTGACCGCCAGCGCCGGGGAGACCACGCCCAGGCTGATCAGACCGACGATCAGGATACCGATGATCGACAGCACCCAGGGCCCGGAGCCGATCACGCCGGCGTAGGCGTAGGCGCGCAGCATGCCCAGCAGGGTGTCCTGGCGCAGCAGTTTGCGAAGTTCGAAACCAATTCCGGCCATCAGCGCGCCCCTTCGCCGTCCAGCAGTGATTGATACAGCGCGCGGTAGGCGCCGAACATTCGTTCCTGGGTGTAATAGGCTTCCACGCGTTTTATCCCCGCCTGTTGCGCGGCACGCCAGCGCGCCGGGTCGGACAACAGGCCGGCCACCGCCCGGCCCAGGGCCTCCGGATTGGCGATCCCCACCACTTCGCCGGCGCTGCCCAGGGCGCGGTCTTCCTCGTCCAGGCCTTCGATCAATTGCCGACAGGAACCGACGTCGGTGGACACCGCCGGTACGCCGGCGGCGAAGCCTTCCAGCAATACCAGCGGCAGGGCCTCGCTGATCGAACTGAGCACGATCACGCCGACCTTGGGCAACAGGTCGGCGATGTTCTGGAAACCCAGAAAGTGCACGTGATCGTCCAACTGCAGGCTGTGGATCAGCGCCCGGCATTCCGCCGCGTACTCCGGGTCCTCGTCCTCCGGCCCGGCGATCCAGCCCTGCGCCTCGGGCATCAGATTGGCGACGGTGCGCATGGCGCGCAGGAAGGTTTTCACGTCCTTGATCGGCACCACCCGCCCGATCAGACAGGCCACCGGCGGAATGTCGTCGCCGCGCCGGGCGCGCACCTCGCGCATCGCCGGCAGGTTGATGCCATTGGGAATGTTCTCGGTGCGTTCCGGCGGCGCGCCGTCCTCGACCTGGCGCAGGCGATTGTTCTCGTAGAGGGCGACAATGCGGTCGGACGCCTGGTAGCACTCGCGGCCCAGCTCCTGGAAAAAGTGGATCCACTTCTCGCGGAAGTAGGCCATTTCGGTGTTGTTTTTCTCCACCATGCTGCGGTTATCGCTGATCCATTCACTCTGGAACAGGTCGATGCGCCGTTCCTTGGTGTAGATGCCGTGTTCGGAGAGCAGCAGCGGACGGCCGGTCTGATGTTTGAGCATGGAACCCAGGAAGCCGGCGTAGCCGGTGGAGATGGTGTGGTAAAGCCTGGCGGGGATCATATTGTCGGCGATTCGCTTCAGCACCCAGATGGGCGAATGCATGGTGCGCACGGTCCAGAAGTAATCCACGAAGGAGGGATCACGGCTGTGGCGGCGGTAATGGTCGGCGATCAATTCCCAACTGGCGCGACTGTGCAGGAAGGCGTTCTCGGAGAGTGCCTGCCCGTCCCCCAGCTGGCCGACCAGTTCCGCGAAAAGACGGTTGCGGCTGTCACTGACCTCGCCGGTGCCCAGCTTGCGATGGAACTCATCGACCTTTTCGAAGGCCGCCGGGTCGCCGCTCAACGCCTTTCTTTCCGCGTTGTCGCCGGAGGGGTGCACATAGTGCACCTCCAGATGCACCACGTTATCCGGCAGCGTGTATTTCATTTCGCCGTAGTCCTCGGGCCGGCTGCCGACGAAGCAGCAGGCGAAGCGATACTCGGGAAAGCCACGGATGATTTGATTGACCCAGCTGGATACCCCGCCGCTCACATAGGGGAAAGTGCCTTCCAGCAACAGGCAGATATCCGCGCTGTCGGCGCGTGGCAGAGTCATACCGGTCTCCAGTAACGAACGGCCTTGGCCAGGGCGGTGAAGTTGGTATCGTCGGCGATCTGCACCATCAGCTTGCGCACCAGGGAGAACTGGCCCCGCCAGAGCGCCAGCTCGGCCAGCCACGGATTGACCCGCGATGGCGGCAGCCCCAGCAGCACACAGAAACGAAAACTTTTTTCGGCTTCCACCCATTCACCGTTAGTCAACAGAATGCGGCCGCGCAACAGCCACATGCCGGCATCATCCGGCTTCTCGGTCAGGGCCCGGTCCACATAGTCGAACGACTGCCGCAACGCCAGTTCGCGGATGTCGCCCTGAACCAGGTCCTGGTAGGCGAGCTCCCAATAGAGCTCCGCCAGCCTCCGAAACAGCCGGTAGCTGCGCGCGGTGGTGGCGGTCTCGAGCAGTCGCATGGCCCGGTCGATCTGCCGGGTGATCTGCTTCTCTTTCTGATCCAGAATGCCGTAGGCGACCAGGCGCACGTCGTCCGCCTCGTCACCCAGCACTTCCCGCAACACCGCGCCGGTGAACCGTGTCGGCATGTCGCGTACCGTCAGCATGCCCTGCAGGCGCAGCTCCATGGGGGTATCCGTGGCGGTTAACAGCGAGCGCAGGTCTCCCTGGCGAAAGCCGTTACCGCTGGGGGCCGGCACCGGCGTGAACGACGGCGTGCGCACGGTGAGGAAAGGTTCATCGCGCGGCACGGCCGGCAAGGCGTAGCCGATCGCCACCCCGATCAGCATCGCCACCAGCCCCACCAGCGGCACGAACAACACCAGCAGAAACAGCAGCCCTTGGGTTGGCCACGCCGGCTCCTGGTAGTGGCGGGGGAGCAGGCCCCACACCCCTCTTGCCATCATCAACGAGGCCAGCGTGTGCAGCGACAGATAGGCCAGTAACCCGGAGCGACTGTCGGCGCCGCTGATCATCAGGTACAGCGAGCCCACCTCGATAAAAAGGGCGTAGGCCAGAAAGCGGAGGCTAGCGAACATAGTCCACCCCGAGCAGCTCGGCGAGCTGATCCAGCACCGGCCCACCGTTCATGCGGTGGTGCGAGTAGGTCACGCCGGCCTGATGAAGATCGGCAAAGGCATAGTCTTCCTGCAGCCACCTTTCGGTGCGCCGCAGGTAGCTTTCAAAACCGGAATCGCCGGTCATCGGCATCAGAATCACCAGGTCGGCGTGCTCTTGATTCACCCACCAATAGCTGTCCAGACTGCGCCGCCCGCGCTGCAGCGTTTCCACGATCTGACGGGCCTGCTTACTGCGGTCCGCGCTCAAACGCACCAGGGTGGAATCCACCTTGCGCTCCCTGGCCAGGCCGTTGAGCGCGATCATTTCACCGCCGATCTCCGGCGGCAGGCTGGGCCAGACCTTGCACAGCTCGTTGACCTGCGGGCCGTGCCGGACTGTGTCCGCGTAGAATTTCAACAACACGCTGCACAGCTGCAGGTTCTCCTGGTTAATGGAGAGGAACGGCATCCGCTCCACCACCAGCATGCCGATCAACTGGTCGGCACTGTTCGTCACCGGCGCGCACACCCAATAAAAACCGGTGTAGCCGGCGTCCGTGTCCCGCATCTGCACATGGCTCATGACGCGCTTTTCCAGCGCGAATTTCAGCAATTCGTCGTCGCGGTTCAATGGCTGGTTTTCACCCAGCACCGCCGCCGGTGTCGGGTCCAGCTGATTGCCCCGGAAGCGGTACAGGGCGGCACGCTGCAGCTGGCAGTACTCGGCGAGCAGGTTGAGGACGTCCTCACCGGCGGGCAGCTGCGGGTCCTGGTCTTCCTGCATCATCACGTCACGCAGACGAAACAAGGCGTCACGCACGGTGTAAGGACGCATCAGCAGGTTTTCCTCCAGCCGGTCGTGGGACAGCCGCAGCACCACATGCCGTTGCGTCAGGCTTGTCAGCCGCTCTTCCACATAGGCGGCGCGGCTTTCCGCCCGTTGCAGGCGCACCCGCCACATATCGGAAAACTCCCCGGCGATCAGCACCGTGACCAGACCGCCCAGGAAGGTGTATTCCGGGAAGGCCATCGTCGAATAGAGCCCCACGGCGCTGCACAGGAACCAGGCAAGCAGCAGGGTGAGCATCGCCACGGTCCCCAGCAGAGAGCCGTAACGCAGCGCCACCACGATCGGCACCAGCAGCATCCAGCGCAGGCTGCCGGTGAACAACAGCGGGTCCTCGGGCTTCACCAGCAGCCCCACCGTCACCGCCAGCACCACCACCAGCGGGGCTTCGATCCAGGCCATCAGGCTATGGCGGGCCGGTGCCAGCCAGCGCGCCCAACGGTTGTCGCCGAGATGTCCCAGCATCAGTCGATCACCGGCGCCAGCAGATCATCGATCACCCGCTGGCCGGTTTCGCTGAGCGACTGGCGGGCCCAGCCGGCGCGGGCACCGGTACCGCTGTAGACCACCTTGCCGGCGGCGTCGCGGATTTCGATCATCACGCCGACCGCCGGCTCGCCGTCGACGCCGGTCTTGTAGCGCCATTCATGGACCACCCCGGAGACCACATAGTCGCCGCCTTGCGCGGCGGCCCACTGGCGCATGGCGTCGCGGCTGGCCTGGGAGGCCGCTTCGAACAGCACCCCCTGGTCATCGTCCGCCTGGTACGCCTCGACCCGCGCCACGCCGTGTCCGGCGAGCACCGCCTCGACAATCGCCTGGGCGGCGAGGCCGGCCTGCGGGGTGGTGGTGCGGTTGACCAGCGGCAGCACCAGCC
Organism: uncultured Alcanivorax sp.; assembly: GCA_964556345.1. Lineage (GTDB taxonomy): Bacteria > Pseudomonadota > Gammaproteobacteria > Pseudomonadales > Alcanivoracaceae > Alloalcanivorax. The sequence continues at coordinate 10,953 of CAZKWA010000037.1, read as the reverse complement.
AGTTGGCGTCCGCGCGCAGCGCCACGTCCGGGGTGTTGCGGGTATGGGTGGCGCAGCCGGCCAGCAGCAACAGGCCGGCGCACAGGGCGATCAATGAAACTCTCATGGCTGTCTCCTAATAATAAAACTGATAGTCCAGACCCAGGCGCCGGCTGTCTTCCTCGGCGCCGCCGGTGTTCAGGCCGCGCTCCAGATAGAGTCGCCAGGCGTCCCGCCCCAGCAGCGGGCCTTGCAGGCCGACCCGGGCGGTGAAACCACGGCCGGAAATGCTGTTCTCGACCATGCCCAGTTCACCCCAGCCCTGCAGGCGGTGGGCGCGGCCATGCGGCTCGGGCAGGCCGAACAGCAGCGACACCTCGGTCTCGTCATAGTCCTCGGGCACGGCGGCGATGTTCTCGCCACCGGGCTGGATCACGTCGATCTCCGCCCCCAGCGGCCGCTGGTCGTCGAACCGGCCCCGGCTGTGGCGCAGGCGCAGCCCCGGGGAAAAACGCGACCGCCAGGGGCGCCAGGTGGCCTGGGCGCTGACCAGGTCGCCCTGCCCCAGCGCCTCCCGGTCCAGGTTTTCATAGTCGTAGCCGGCCCAGGACAAGCTGGTGCGCCAGTTGGCGGCCGGGTTCCAGTAAAGCGCCAGCTGCTGGCCGGTGCGCTGGCCGCCGAGCAGCAACTGCGAGGTCTCGTCGCTGGCCGCCTGCCACTGGTAGGACCACAGCCAGCCCCAGCGGGCCCCGGGCTGGCCGGCCAGGGTCACGGCCAGATCGGTGTTGCTGTAACCGAACAGGTGGCGCTGGCCGACACGCAGGCGGGTGTCCAGCCGTTCGCCCTGGCGAGCCAGTTCCAGACCGTAGCGCCGCTCGCTGTCGTTGACCGCCAGCAGGCCGCTGTCGTTACTGGTGAAACGGCGCCGGCGCAGGTCCAGATCGAGCCGCCAGCGCTCTTTGAGCGGCAGTGTCTGCTCCAGCGTCAGGCTGTCCACGGCCAGGGCGCCCAGGCGCCGCTGCTCGGCACTCAGGGTGGTGTTTTCCTCGGCGGACAGCAGCAGCGCTTCCTGCTGCGGATGGGTGTCGGCCAGCTCCGGCGCGTGCCGCTGCTGCTCCGCCAGTTGATCGGCGGCGCGCCGTTCCCGCCCGAGCATAAGGTCGGCCTGCAGCCGCTCGCCGGCGGTGAGCCGCTGGCCGTGCTCGTCGCGGAGCCGCGCCACCCGGGCGTAGTCGCTGTCGAGCATGGCGAGGGTCAGCCCGGCGCCGGCGTCGCTCTGGTCGGCGACACGCAGGTACCAAAGGCGCGCCAGTTCCGGCGCGTTGATGCCCAGCGCCCACTGCGCCAGCCATTCGGCGCGTTGGGCCCGCTGTTCCGGCGGCGTGCGCGCCAACTCGCGCTGCTGGAAACGGAGCTGCTGATCGCCGCCGGCGAAGCGCAGCACCAGGGCCGAGCGCATGGCGTCGTGGAGGTCCCGGTCGGCGGGGTCCACCTGCCGAGGGGGCTGCCGCCAGAGCTGCCGCAGCAGCGGCCAGGCCTGGTCCTCCCGGCCGGCGGCCAGCAACGTCTGGGCGTAGGCCCAGCGTCGCCGCCAGTCGTCGCGGTTATCGGCGAGCATCCGGGTTTCATAGCGCAGCGCCCGCAAAGGCCGGTCCAGCGCCATATGAGCGGCGGCCAGCGGTGGCCAGAACGGGCGCTGATCGCGGATTTCCGGCTCCCAGCGGCGAACGGTCTCGGCGAGGGCGGCGTCCTCCCCCAGGGTGACCAGCAACCAGAGCCAGGCGATGCGGGTGTCGCGGTCGCGCGGGGCCAGCGCCAGGGCCCGGGCCAGGGTGTCGCGGGCGCCGCGCGGGTCGCCGCCGTTATACAGATAACCGGAATACAGCCGCAGGAACTCGGGCTGGCGCTGAAACACGCGCCATTGCTTCGCGGTCAGGGTGTCGAAGAAGGCGGTGAGCGCGGCCCGGTCGCCTTCGGCCTGATACTGGTACAGCAGCCCCAGGGCGAATTGCGGCTCGCCGCTGTGGCGCCAGAGCGCCCGGTAAATTCCGGTGAGGCGTTCCGGCGCCCGGTAGCGGGCCAGGGTCAGATAACGGTAGCCCTCCGGCCGGGTCAGGTCGCCGGCCTCGGTGAGCCGCTGCAGATGCGCCAGCGCCGCGTCCCAGTCCCCCAGGTCCGACGCCATCAGCGCCAGCCGCCGGGTCAGCCGGGGGTCGTACGCCAGCGCCGCGGCCTGCTCTTGCAGACGCTGATAGGCGCTTTCACGCTCGCCGCGCAGCCAGGCCAGGTCGGCGGCGCGCAGTGCCATCTCCGGGTCCGCCCCGTAACGGTCCATGTAGGCGTGGTAATAGCGGATCGCCCGGGCGTCGGCGCCGGTGTTCTCCGCCAGACGCTGCATATCGCGCAGCAGCGCGCGGCTGGGATGACGCTGGTACCACCGGGCCAGGAACGCCAACCCTTCGTCGGCGCGCCCCAGGCTTTCGTACTCCGCGGCCACCGCATCGATGAGCCGCTCGTTGGTGGGCTGACGTTCCAGCAGACGCCGCCGTGCCTTGAGCACCAGCTCGTCGTTGTAGGTCTGCGGCGCCAGTTCCAGCACTCGGTTCCAGGCCTGCTCGTGGTCGTGCTGTTCCGCCAGCTTCTGCCAGGCGGCCAGGGCGGCCTCGGTGTCGCCCTGCCAGCCCGCCACGGTGGCCAGCCGTTCCAGCCACACCGGGTCGCCCGGACGCCAATAGAGCGCGTTTTCCGCCACCTCGCGGGCACGCTCCAGGCTGCCCGCGGCCACCAGCACCTGGTAGCCCTCGCTGTAGTAGCGCTCGTCATAGGGCGCCGCCGGCGGCGCGGCCACCGCCTGCACCGACAGCCCCAGCGCCAGCGGCGCCCACCAAAGCCGCCGGCTCATGGCGCGCGCTCCGCCGGCGCGGCGCGATCACGCAGGCGCAACAGCCGGGTGGCGTAATACTCCGCGCGCTCCCCGTCACCGGCGGCCTGGGCCAGTTTCATTAAGTGGAACAGCACCTCGTTGTCGCCGAGAAAACGCGATTCATGGCGGCGCGCCTCCTGCAACGCCCGGTCCAGATAACCGCCCGCCTGCAAGGTCGCCATGGCGGTGAGGAAGTCGTCGCGGGCACCGGCCGCGCTCGAACGGGCCTCCATGGCGAGCAGGAATTCCCCGGCCGCTTCGGGGTAGCGGCCCTGGGCCAGGAAGGCGCGCCCGGCCCGTTGGTACCATTCGGCCGGGTTATTCTGGCGTTCCGCCAGACGGTGGTAGGCGGCCACGGCCCGGTCAAGCTGATCAAGAATCAGCGCCATCTCGGCGTACCGTTCCAATTGCCGGTCGTCCAGGTCCGCCGGCGCCAGCGCCGCCAGCGCGGCCCGCGCCCGACGGTGCAACGGGCTTTCGTCACGTTGCTCGGGGGGCACCGCCATCAGCGCCACGAACGGCATGCGCGCCTCCAGCCAGCGTTGTTTCTGAAGAAAGCGGTCCCGTTCCGCGTGGGCGGCGACATAGTTCAGTTGCGCCCGGGCCTCGTCGAAGCGACCCAGTTCGATCAGCTCCTCGGCGAGCAGCAAACGCAGTGAAAAATCGTTCGGCTGCGCCCTTAGCCAGGCGCTGGAATAGGACAGCGTCACCGCGTCCATGCGCGCCGTGCGCAGGCTTTCGGACAGGTCCCGGGGGAAAATCAGCCAGCACACCACGGCGACCATGATGCCCAGCGCCAACAGTTCGGCGGTGGTGATCACCGCGCGGCGTTCAGCTACCGCAATCGAGGCGGAGTGCTTTGAGCTCACGCAGGTCGCTCCTGTACTGATAGCGGTTGCCGTCGCGGGCCGCCGGCTTCAGGCGGTCCCCGCCGTGGCGTAATGCACAGCCGGCGGGCTGCACCAGGGTAAACACCAGAGGCACATGCCCACGAAGGCCGAATGTCACCCCGTCGTCGCCGGCGCGCCACGCCAGCAGGCGGCCGTTGGCGTCCCACAGCGCCGGGGCATCACCGGCGCCGGGCCGCCAGCGGGCCGGGCCGCCGGTCAGATGCAGGTAGGTGCCGCTGCCGCCCCGGTGGTAGCCGGCCAGGCCGGCGCTGCCGGCAAGATCGGGCGGCGCCAGGCCTTCCGGCAGGCGCAGGGTGCGCAGGGCGTCACTGCCCCGCACCACCCAGGCGTCACCGTCCCGGGCGATGACCATGTCATTGAAGTTCAGCACCTTGCGCGCGTACTCACTGGCGAATACCGGGTGCAGCGGCCGCGACAGCGCCCAGTTGTAGACCCGGCGCAACGACTCCAGGGAGGCGTTCTTGCTGGCGATGTAGGTGTGGTAATAAATGTCCACCGGTTTGAAACGGATCGGCGTGTTGGTCAGCTCGAAGGTTTCGATGACACGTTCAAACCCGTAGAAGGGCCCGCGCCAGTTGCCGGTGTAGACGTTCTCGTTCTGGTTCGGCGCGAACACCTGGTACTCATCGCCCTTGGGCAGGCCGATGCCCTTGATCAGGGTCCAGGTTCGGTTGCTTTCGGTGATCGTGGTGTCGCTGCCGTTCATATTGAGCAGACCGCCCCGGCGGGCGATTTCCAGTGCTTCTTCCGGCGGCCGGGTGTCGCCGCTCCAGAGCACCATCCGCACATCCTTGCCCGGCGGCAGCAGTTTTTCCTTCATATAGCGGGCGGAACCGATCAGTTCCCGCTCCAAATCCAGACGATAGTCGGGCACGTCCAGCCGTAGCGCCGCCTCGCCCCGCCGGGCCTGGCCGGGATGCGCCATGGCCCGGTACCAGTAAAACGGATGCGAATAGGTATGGGTGGCCGCTTCCACGTGATCCAGGCGGAACATGCGCTGGGCGATGTCCTCCAGCTCGGCCGCCCGGTCCGGGTAGAGGCCGGTGCGCGCCACTTCACCTTCGATCACGGAGAGCGTGGTGGGCACGCGATAGCGTTTGAGGATTTCCTGTTGCAGCACTTCGGCGGCGGCCTGGCCCCGGTACCCTTCCACTTCCGCCAGGCTGGGGAAGCCGTCGCCGTCCATGTGCACCATCAGCAGCCGGCGACCGTTTTCGGTGGTCACGTCGGGTACCGGCATGGCCGGCAGCTTGAGCGCCTCACGCAGAAACACCAGCGGGTTGAGCATCCAGCGGTCGGTGATCTCCTCGCTGCGCACGCCGGGCAACACGGAGCGCACCACGAAGGGGTCGAGGGCGAAGCCGCCCCAGTCGGTGACCGCCACCGGCACATACTCATTGCCGTCGGCGCGGACGCTTAACCAGGGCCGGGCGTCGTCAACGGCGACCGGCTGAGCCAGTTCGATCAGCGCCGGCAGGGGCGCTTCGAAGCCCATCTCCGGATGCGCGGTCTCGACCCGGGGCAGCGAACCGGGCGCCGGCGGCGTACGGAACCCGAGCCGGCGCGCCACCGGCCCGTCAAGGTCCAGCGGCGGCGCCGCGAACATCGCCACCGGCACCCCGGCGTCCACCTGGCGCCCCAACCAGGCGGCGAATTCCGGGCTGGACGGCCGGTCGTTCTCCAACCAGGTGATAATGCCGGCGTAACGGCCGGTGAGCGTGCCCGCCGGCATCGGTGCATCGATCGCGCGGATATCCGGCACCAGACCGAGAAACTGCGCCGGCATCAGACCGTAGCGGATCAGATTGGATTCTTCCCAATGCTCGCCGGCGGGGGTGTCATGAATCATCAGCACCCGGCGCGGCAGCACTTCCAGCGCGCCCACGCCGAGCATGTCCAGGGCCGGATTGCTGACCCAGGGGATCACGCCCTCGGCTTGGATTTTGTCCGCCAGCTCGCGGGCCTGCTGGCGGGCGTCGGGCGGCGCGTAGTCGATGGCGATGGTGGCGATGCCGTAGTCGTCGCGGACTTCCCGGAAGCGATCCAGCAGCCACTGGCGGTCGGCGTCCGATACCGCCTGATAGCGTTCTTCACCGGGCAGCCAGCGCTGGAACAGGGATTCCGCCGCCACCGCGTCCACGTGCTGATACACCTCCGGAAGCAGCTCAAAGCCACGGTTGAGGACCAGCCGCACGCCGGGGAAGCGCTCGGCCACCTGCTTGATCAGCGTCTGCAGACCGCGCCGCTGGGCGTCCCGAGCCGCGTCACTGGAGGCGGCCAGCTGGTAGCTGTCCAGGGTATCGAAAAAGAAGCCACGGTAGCCCTGCTCGTACAGGGGACGCAGCAGGCTGTCGAGCAGGTAGTCGCGCAGCGCCGGATTGCTCAGATCCAGGACCCGGGTGCCCCAGTCCGGGTTCTCTCCAAGCACCCATTCGGGACGCACGCCGGCGGCGTAGTCCCGCGAGGGCAGGACTTCGCCGATACTGGCATACGCATAGAATTGAGCAATCTTGTCCGCTGGCGGCGCGCTGGCCTGGGCCGGCTCCACCACCGCAATATCGAAGGCGGACAGCTCGTTCCAGGGAATTTCCGGGCCGTAATAAAACGCTGCGGAAGAAGGGTTTGCCCGGGCTGTTACCAAAACGCAGAGCGACAATAGAAAAACGGTGACACGCCCCAAAGGAAGATCCCGACGCCAATGTTATTAGAGTCCGCTAAGGTGCCATTGCATGGGGGAACAGGCAAGCCGTGGGTTGGTTCTGTCCGATGGGCGTACGCCCGTCGCCGGGATTTTACAAAAGCGTGAAGACTTTCACCCGGGTTTCACAGCATGCGGCTGTTTTTGCCGAACTGACTGCGCAGGAAGGCCATCTGGTCGCCACGAATGCGGTGGCTGTTAATCAGCGCCAGGTACTCCGCCATATTGGGTATGTAGGGCAGCGCCAGGAGCTCCATGTTGATTTCTTCGGGCAGGCGATCGCCCTTGTGTTGATTGCAGCGGCGGCAGGCGGCGACCACATTGAGCCAGTTGTCCTTGCCGCCCCGGGAGGTGGGCCGGATGTGGTCGCGGGTGAGCAGGGCTTCCGGGTACGGCTTGCCGCAATACAGACACAGATGCTGGTCGCGCCGGAACAGCGCGCGGTTGGTCAGGGGTGGCCGGGTGCGCCGGCGCGGGCTGGCGATGCCGTCGCAAGCGATGATGGAATGCAGGGACAGCCGGGAACGATCCCCGGTGAGGCGGCTCATGCCGCCGCGCAGGCTGTAGATCACATCACCCAGGGTCCAGGTGACCAGCCCCCGGGCATAGAGCACCGCGGCGGCCTGCCAATCCAGCCATTCCACCGGCGTGCCCGCCTTGTCCAACCGCAAAATACGCTCACTCATAGGCACCTTCGCCTGTTCCGACGTTATCTTCCGCGTTCCGCGGCATCATGAAAGTCCAGCGTGACGATTCTGCGACAGGGGGCGGGCACCGCCGGAAAAAAGGCCACCGGCGCCGGGCCTCGAAAGCACGCGCCGCTGCGGGGCGCGGGGCTGTCCTGATCTCTGATTAATCGACCCCGGCCGGCTAATCAGAAAACAGGTGGAGTGAAACAACTGACTGAATAATAAACAGCCTTAATCGGACTTCGCAACCGTGTTGACCGTGACGCGGATACACAGGGTCAATAACAGGCGCACGGCACAGGCTATATACTGGCGGGAATACGCACTGAACACAGGGGAGCGGCATGCAGTTTGATTATGTGATCGTGGGCGCCGGCTCCGCCGGTTGCGTACTGGCCAACCGGCTTTCCGAGAACCCCAATACCCGTGTCTGTCTGCTCGAAGCGGGCCCGCCGGATAACAGCCTGTTCATTCGTATCCCCGCCGGGATTATCTGGTTGATGCGTTCCAACGCCCGCAACTGGCGTTACTACACGACCCCGCAGACAGCCCTCAATAACCGGGAACTCTATATTCCCCGTGGTAAGACCCTGGGCGGTTCCTCGGCGGTCAATGCCATGTGCTACACCCGGGGCCACCCGTGGGATTACGATCACTGGGAGTCCCTCGGCAACCCGGGCTGGGGCTATAAAGACGTGCTGCCCCTGTTCAAGCGCTGTGAGAACTATGAGCCCGGCGGCGCCAGCGATTTCCACGGCGTCGGCGGCAACCTCAATATTTCCAACCTTAAATTCCGGCACCCGGTCAGCGAGGCGTTCGTGGAGGCCGGCGTGCAGGCCGGCCACCCGGCCACCGATGACTTTAACAACGCCACCCAGGAAGGGGTCGCGATGTATAAAGTCAATCAGAAGGACGGCGAGCGCTGGGGCGTGGCGCGGGGCTATCTGCACCCGGCCATGGAGCGCGACAACCTGACGGTGATCACCGAGGCGCTGGTTCACCGGGTGTGCTTCGAGGGCAAACGGGCCACCGGCGTGGAGGTGGAACACAAGGGACGCATGCAGACCATCGAAGCCGGCGAGGTGATCCTGTCCGGCGGCGCCATCAATTCGCCGCAACTGCTGCAGCTCTCCGGCGTCGGCGACCCGCAAGAGCTGAAGCGCCACGGGATCGATCCGGTCCATGAACTGCCCGGCGTGGGCGGCAATCTTCAGGATCACCCGGACGTGCTGGTGATTCACCGCAACCGGCGCCATGACACCTTCACCATGGGCTCCTGGGAGCTGCCTTTCACCGGGGCCAAGGCGCTGTGGGACTTTTTCACCAAACGCAGCGGCCAGCTCACCTCCAACGTGGCCGAGGCCGGTGGCTTTATCAAATCGCGGCCGGAGGAGCCGCGCCCGGACCTGCAACTGCATTTAACCGCCGCCAAGCTCGACAACCATGGCCTCAACTGGATGTTCAGCCTGGGGCACGGCTACTCCGGCCATGTCTGTATTCTGCGCCCGAAAAGCCGCGGCACCATCCGCCTGCGCGACGCCAACCCGCGCAGCCCGGCGCTGATTGATCCGCGCTTCCTGGAGCACCCCGATGACATGGAAGGCATGGTACGCGGCGTCAAGGCGATGCGCGCGATCATGGCCCAGGACGCCCTGGCGCCCTGGCGCGGCGCGGAAATCGCCCCCGGCCCCGAGGTACAGAGCGACGAGCAGATCCGCGCTTTCCTGCGCCGCAAGTGCGACAACATCTACCACCCGGTGGGCACCTGCAAAATGGGCGTGGACGACCAGGCGGTGGTGGACCCGGATCTGAAAGTGCACGGCATGGAAGGGTTGCGGGTGGTGGACGCCTCCATCATGCCGACGCTGATCGGCGGCAACACCAACGCCCCCACGGTGATGATCGCGGAGAAAGCCGCCGATAAAATTCTCGGCGTCTGATTTCATCGCACTGTAACGCCCCCCTCCCAGACTGCTCTCCCTGCAATGGGGAATTCCGTCTGGGGAGGGGGCATCATGAGTGGCGAATCGTCACCACGGGCACAGCTCGTGGAACTGCTTTGGCAGCTGAAACAAAACTACGATCAAAGTGGCGACAGTTCGCTCCGCTTTATTCACTTCAATACGCTGCTCAATGACTCGCAGTACCGCGCCGAGGTGATCGAGAAAGCGCTCACCAGCGAGCACCCGCGCATCCGTGAGCTGGGCCGCAAGCTGAAAACGGCCAACCGCCAGGGCGGCCTGCTGAACAAAACCCGTGCCCCGGCCCCCGAGGTCGGTGCGCCGGAAACCCCGCCCCCTCGAACCCCCGACACCCCCACCAACCGGCGCGCCCCCCGTCCGTGGCTGGTGGGTCTGGGCACGCTCGCCCTGGCGGGCCTGATCGCGGCGGGCGTGTTCCTGCAGCCCGTGGTCAGCGGCCTGATCTCCGGCCGCCAGGTGGTGGCCGGCCCCCTCACCGGGGAACAACGCTGGGGCGCCGACCGCACCTGGGTGCTGGACGGCATCGTCTATGTGGAGAACGGCGGCAGTCTGACCATCGAGCCGGGCACCCGCATCGAGGGACGCCCGGGGTCCGCCCTGGTGATCACCCGGGGCGCCAGCTTGCACGCCGCCGGCAACGCGGAAGCGCCGATCGTGTTCACCAGCGGCCAGCCGGAAGGCACCCGTGCCCCCGGCGACTGGGGCGGCGTGGTGCTGCTGGGTTCGGCGCCGGTGAACCAGGCCGACGCGCAAATCGAAGGGGTGCCGGCCAACGACGTCCGGGGGGCGTTCGGTGGTAATGACGCCGACGGCAGCTGCGGGGTCCTGGAATACGCGCGCATCGAGTTCGCCGGCTTCGAAGTCTACGCCAACAACGAACTCAACGGCCTCACCCTGGGCGGCTGCGGCAGCGGCACCATCGTCCGCCATGTCCAGGTGCACCGGTCCCTGGATGACGGCGTGGAAATGTTCGGCGGCACCGCGGACCTGCGCCATGTGCTGATCACCGGCGCCGGTGATGACTCCCTGGACTGGGACTGGGGCTGGCGCGGCCGGGTGCAGTTTCTGATCGCCCAGCAACACCCGAACAGTGGTGACAACGCCTTCGAAGCGGACAACAACGGCAGCCAGCATGACGCCGAGCCCATGTCCGAGCCGGTGATGTACAACGTCACGCTGGTGAGCCCGCGCAGCCACACCCGGCACCACCGCGCCATGACCCTGCGCGAGGGCACCGGCGGGCATTTCCATAACGTCTTGATGCACGGCTTCTCCGGTGAAGCCGTGGACATCAAGGACGCGGTCACCGTGGCCAACCTGGATGAAGGCCGCCTGACCTTCCAGGCTCTGGCGATCAACGCCATCGGCGGCCGGGGCGTGGGCTATTTCGAGGATGAAAGCGGCGACGCCGACGACGACGGCGGCCTCGACGAAGCCGGCTATTTCCGCGACACCGTGGGCGCGCGCTTCGCCGTCGACCCGCTGTTCAGCCGCGACGTGAGCAGCACCGTGCATCCGGATTTCGCGCCCGGCGGCGCCTCGTCACTGAAGGACGGGGCCGTGGCGCCACCCCAGGGGGAGTTCTGGGACGAGTCGGCGCTCTACATCGGCGCCATCCGCCCCGGCGCGGCGCGCGACTGGACCGACGGCTGGACCGACTTTCCGCTTAACTAGCGCCGACCGGCCTTTGTAGGAGCGGGCCCCGCCCGCGAAAGGGTGGCTTTTAGCCACCCGGCGGGATACCAGAGACCTTGTTGGTGGTCCGCTTTCA
>CAZKWA010000036.1:23716-30819 GCA_964556345.1 uncultured Alcanivorax sp. | reverse complement strand
TCTCTGGGATCCTGCCGGCCGGTTGCACCGGCCTTTCGCGGGCAGGGCCCGCTCCCACAAGACGCCCTAACGCGGGGCGTAATCAAACACGTCGGAATGGATGTTTTTCGCCGGCACGCCTTCCGCCACCAAATCGTCGAATACGGACCAGGCCATGGCCGGGGAGCCGCCCACATAGAACAGCGGCGCCAGCGGCTCGGCCAGGGCTTCCAGGGCGGCTTCGTGGACCAGGCCCTGGGCGTGGCCGGGGCGACTGATGTCCGACAGGGCGGTGACCGCGTGGAAATCGGGCAGGCGCTGGCGCCACCGCTCTGGCAGCTCCGGCAGGTAGAGATCCTCTTCCACGCGGGCGCCCCAGAACAGGCGCACCGGGTGCGGGTACTCCAGTTCGATGAGGCGCTCGATCATCGCCTTCACCGGCGCGAAGCCGGTGGAGCCGCAGATAAACCACAGCGGCCGGTCCAGGCCCCGGTCGATGAAGCGGCGGCCGCCGGGCAGGCTCACGGTCACCGTGGCCTGATCGTTGAGATCCGCCATGATGGCGTGGGCGGCACTGTTGTCGTCGCCGTGGCGCACGTGCAGCTCCAGGTCGCGGCCGCCGGGCGGGTTGGCGATCGAAAACGGATACTCGCCGTGCGCCAGTATCAGCGTCAGGTACTGGCCGGCGTGCCAGCGTATTGGCTTACCGGCGGGCAGGCGCAGCCATACGCGCGTCACGTCATGGTTGAGCGGCTCGCGCTCGATGATCTGGCATTGCACTCGGTGCACGGGCAGTTCGCCCGGTGCGGTAATCTCTGGCACGTCGATCTCGCAATCGCTGATCGGAATGGCCACGCAGTATAACACCCGGTCGGCACCGGGCCCGTGGGCGTGGATGATGTTGCCGCCGTGGCGTATCGCCCCGGCCGTCAGGTGGCCCTGGCAGCGCAGGCAGACGCCGTTGCGACAGGCGTGTGGAAAACCGAAGCCCGCTTCCCGGGCCGCCGTGAGAATGGGGACGTCCGGCGCGCAGTTCAAGACATGGCGGCCGTTGATCCCCACGCGGAAGGTCATGACAGTTTTGGCCGGGCGTTATCCCGCTACGCCCACGAACAGGGCGATAATGCAGCCCAGGCCGAAAAACCACACCAGGGAGCGGGCGCTGGCCCAGTCGCCGATGTAGCAGACGCCGTACAGCACGCGGCTGAGCACGAACGCCAGGGCGATGCCGTCGATGGTCGCCTGCGGCGCGGTGCCGGCGAGATGCGCGATGATCACGGCGGCGGCGAAGCCGGGCAGAATCTCAAAGCTGTTCTGCTGGGCCCAGTGGGCGCGCTTGCGGGCGCCGTCCAGGGTTTGCAGGAATTCGCGCGGGTTTTTGTTCTCGCGCAGGCCGAAGCCGCCCTGGAACTTGGCGAAGCCGGTGAAGGCATACGGCAGCAGAATCGCCGCCAGAACACACCAATACGCTAACGTCATAGTTTGCAGCCTCTCATTTTTGTGGGAACAGGCGGGGCGGAACGCCGTCCGGCCCGCTCCTACAGTCGCTATATTCCGGGTGGCGATCAATGACCGGATTGTAATGTCTGTTCAAGCAGGGCAAAGCGGTCCTGGCCCCACACCAGGCGGTCATTGAGGCGGAAGCTGGGCACGCCCCAGCTGCCGGCGGCGACCATGGCTTCCCGATTGGCCTCGGCGTCGCCCTGCCACTGGTCATCGTCCAGCCAGCGGCGCGCCCGGTTCCAGTTCATGCCCGCCGCCGTCACCAGTTTGCGCAGGCCGGCGTCGCTGGCCGCGTCCACGCCCTGGCTCCAGATACCTTCACCGGCGTGCAGCAGCCATTCGCGCAGGCGGCCCTCTTTTTCCGCGAACGGCCACAGCGCCATGCAGCGCTCCACGCCCTTGCCCAGCGGGTCGCAGGCGCGGCCGAAGGGCACGTCATGCAGGCGCGCCTCGCGGGCCGCGTCGGTGAGGATGTAGAAGCGCTTGGCGCGCGGCACGCTCAGCCCGCGCATCACCATCGGCAGCACCGGCCGCAGCCGCAGCGTCACGCCATAGTGGTCGGCCAGGGCGTAGGCACGGGGCAGGGCGATATAGGAATAGGGGCTGCGGAATGAGAAGAACATCTCCAGCTCCGGCCGCGCTTCACCGTCGTCGGCCGGGGCCGCCGGGGCGCCGGGCAGCAGCGCCTGTTTGGCGCGGCCGTAGTCCAGCGGCCAGGGGCCGCCGCCCAGGCCCAGGTTCTCCAGCCGCCGGGCGAGATGATCCAGGCGCTCCAGGCTCCAGTACCACTCGCCGCCGTAGTGGAGCGTGCCGGTGAGGTAGTGGCCGTCCTTGAGGAACTGATCGCGGCGCGCTTCCAGAGCCAGCTGGGCCTGGTCCTCCGGCTGCTGGCCGTGCTCCCGGACCAGGCGTTGCAGGGTTTCCTGGTCGCCGCGCCATAACGCCGAGGCCAGCGCATGGGCCAGGCTCCAGAAGCGGTCATCGTGTTCGTGCTTGAGCAGGCAGCGGGTCGCCGCCAGGGCGGTTTCCCGGTCGGGGACGCGCCAGTCCGCCGGGAAGGTCAGGTCGTGCAGTTCCGCCAGGGCGGCGGCGTCCTTCGGCGCCAGCTCGCGCAGCATGTCCGGTTCCGGGTACATGGAGCTGTCCAGATAGAGCATCACCCGGGGCGTGACGCGCACGCCGAAGTGTTCGGCGAAGCGCGGCAGTACCTGGGCCAGCAGCCATGAATAGGGATCGTCGATGCGGAAGTAGAACGTCGCCTCGTGGGGGCGGCCCCGCAAACGGCGTCGCCATTCCGCCAGCCGGTGGCGCCAGCGCTGGGTGCCGGCGCCGGTGATCACGCCGGCCGCGAGGGGCATCAATTTGCGCTGCAAGCGGCTCATTGCGGTTCCTTCCTTGTGACACTCGTGACTTGGCGTTGGTTTTATTCGCCGATCTGGCTGAGATCGCGCACCGCGCCGCGGTCGGCGCTGGTGGTCAGGGCGGCGTAGGCCCTCAGGGCCGTGGATACCTTGCGCTGGCGCATCTCGCGGGGGCGCCAGGCGAGCTTGCCGCTGGCGTCCATTTTCTCGCGCCGCTGCGTCAGCTCCGCCTCGTCCACACGCAGGTGGATGGTGCGGTTGGGGATGTCGATGTCAATCACGTCACCCTCGCGCACCAGGCCGATGGCGCCCTGTTCGGCGGCTTCCGGAGAGGCGTGGCCGATCGACAGCCCGGAGGTGCCGCCGGAAAAGCGCCCGTCGGTGAGCAATGCGCACTGCTTGCCCAGGCCCTTGGATTTCAGGTAGCTGGTGGGGTAGAGCATTTCCTGCATGCCCGGCCCACCCTTGGGGCCTTCGTAGCGGATCACCACCACGTCGCCGGCGACGATCTCGTCGCCGAGGATGGCACGCACCGCCGAATCCTGGGATTCAAACACCCGGGCGCGGCCGCTGAAAGTGAGAATGGAATCGTCCACGCCGGCGGTTTTCACGATGCAGCCGCGCTCGGCGATGTTGCCGTACAGTACCGCCAGACCGCCGTCACGGCTGTAGGCGTGCTCCAGATCGCGGATGCAGCCTTCGGCGCGGTCGGTGTCCAGGCTCTCCCAGCGGGTCTCCTGGCTGAACGCGGTCTGGGTGGGGATGCCCGCCGGCCCGGCGGTGAACATCTTTTTCACGCCGGCGTCGGACGTGCGCATCACGTCGTAATGTTCCAGGGCCTCGGCCAGGGTGGCCGAGTGCACCATGGGCAGGTCGTTGTGCAGCAGGCCGGCCCGGTCCAGCTCGCCGAGAATGCCCATCACGCCGCCGGCGCGGTGCACGTCTTCCATATGGTATTTCTGGGTCGCCGGCGCCACCTTGCACAGGCACGGCACTTTGCGGCTGAGCCGGTCGATGTCCTCCATGGTGAAAGCCACCTCGCCCTCCTGGGCGGCGGCCAGCAAATGCAGCACCGTGTTGGTGGAGCCGCCCATGGCGATATCCAGGCTCATGGCGTTCTCGAACGCCTTCACCGAGGCGATGTTGCGCGGCAGCACGCTGTCCATGTCCTGCTCGTAATACAGTTTGGCGAGATCGACGATGCGGCGGCCGGCCTCCAGGAACAGCTCGCGGCGGTCGGCGTGGGTGGCCAGCAGCGAGCCGTTGCCGGGCAGCGACAGACCCAGCGCTTCGGTCAGGCAGTTCATGGAGTTGGCGGTGAACATGCCGGAGCAGGAGCCGCAGGTGGGGCAGGCGGAGCGCTCGTAGGCTTCCACTTTTTCATCAGAAACGGTATCGTCGGCGGCGATGACCATTGCGTCGACGAGGTCAAGCTTGTGGTCGGCCAGTCTGGTCTTGCCCGCTTCCATGGGGCCGCCGGACACGAAGATCACCGGGAAGTTCAGGCGCATCGCCGCCATCAGCATCCCCGGCGTGATCTTGTCGCAGTTGGAGATGCACACCAGCGCGTCGGCGCAGTGGGCGTTGACCATGTATTCCACCGAATCGGCGATGATGTCCCGGCTGGGCAGGGAATAGAGCATGCCGTCGTGGCCCATGGCGATGCCGTCGTCCACCGCGATGGTGTTGAACTCCTTGGCGATGCCGCCCGCCTTTTCCACCTCGCCGGCCACCAGCTGGCCCATGTCCTTCAGGTGCACGTGTCCGGGCACGAACTGGGTGAAGGAGTTGGCGATGGCGATGATCGGCTTGCCGAAATCATCGTCCTTCATGCCGGTGGCGCGCCAAAGCGCCCGGGCGCCGGCCATGTTGCGGCCGTGGGTGGTGGTGCGGGAGCGGTACTGGGGCATGGTGGTCTCTTCGCTTTCTGGTCCGGAAAGCGGAGATTGTAGCGCAGGGCGACCGCCAGAGGGGAATATCGCCACCGCCGTTGTGAGCGATGACTCTCACGCAATCCGGAATTTCCTGCATACCGGCGCGGACCGGGATGCTAGCGTCGGGAAAAATCAGGGAGAGAGGGCCTTGGAGATGGAAATCCGGGACAAGAAAACCTTGTATATCCCTTTGACATATACAAGGTCAGCAGCGAACATTGGCGGGTCGGTCCGGACACCGGAGGAACTCGCCATGGAAAAGACCACCTTATTCAAAAGCAATCGAACCCAGGCGGTGCGCCTGCCCAAGGCCGTCGCTTTTCCTGATGACGTCAAACAGGTGGATATCATTGCCGTGGGACGTGCGCGCCTTATCGTGCCCGCCGGGGAGGCCTGGGACAGCTGGTTCGACGGTCCGGATGTGAGCCCGGATTTCATGGATCAACGCGAGCAGCCGGAAGATCAGGAACGCGAGGGCTTCTGATGCTGAAGTACATGCTGGATACCAACATCTGCATCTTCACCATCAAGAACAAGCCGGTGGCGGTCCGTGAGGCGTTCGGGCGCAGCCAGGGTCAGCTGTGCATCAGCAGCGTCACGCTGATGGAGTTGATCTACGGCACCGAGCGTTCGGCGGCGCCCCGGGAGAACCTGGCCGTGGTGGAGGGCTTCGCCGCCCGCCTGGAGGTGCTGGATTACGACCCGGAAGCCGCCATGCACACCGGCCAGTTACGCGCCGAGCTGGCCCGCACCGGGCAGCCGATCGGGCCTTACGATCATATGATCGCCGCCCATGCCCGTAGCCAGGGTCTGATACTGGTCACCAACAACACCCGTAAGTTCCAGCGCGTTCCAGGTCTGCGTATCGAGGACTGGGTGCCCGCCGTTTGAAAATCCCGTTATAGGTTTTTCACGAACACCTTGGAGTTGCGCTGCCAGTTGTAGAGCTGCTGGCGCTGCTCGGGCAGGGCCTCCACGCCGGCCGGGTCGAAACCCTGCTCGCGGAACCAGTGGGCGGTGTGGGTGGTGAGCACGAACAGGGTTTTCAGGCCCTGCTCCCGGGCGCGCCGTTCCAGGTAGCGCAGCATCTGCAGGCCGCGCTCGCTGTTGCGGTAGTGCGGGTGCACGGCCACGCAGGCCAGTTCGCCGGTGTGGTCGGCGACGAACGGGTAGAGGGCGGCGCAGGCGATCACCATGCCGTCGCGTTCGATGATCACGAAGCGCTGGATTTCGTTTTCCAGCAGTTCCCGCGAGCGGCGCACCAGGATGCCGTTCTGCTCCAGGGGCTCGAGCAGCTCAAGGATGCCGCCGACGTCGTCGATGCGGGCGCCGCGCAGGGTCTCGTAGGTTTCCCGGGTGACCATGGTGCCGCAGCCGTCGCGGGTGAACAGCTCCTTGAGCAGGGCGCCGTCTTCGCTGGCGTCGAGCAGGTGGGCCCGCGCCACGCCGTTGCTGGCGGCGTGGTAGGCGGCGGTGAGCTGGCGTTCCACGGCGCTGTCGGTGAAGCGTTCCTCACCGAGCAGCCGGCCGGCTTCCTGGGGCGACAGCTCGCGCAGCAGGCGCTGCTCGCTGTCCTCGATGCGGATGCCGTCGCCGAGCACGATCATCTTGTCCGCGCCCAGGGCGATGGCCGCGGTGGAGGCCACGTCCTCGGCGTTCAGGTTGAACAGCTCACCGGTGGGCGAAGAGCCCAGCGGTGACAGCAGCACCACATTGCCGGCGTCCATCTGTTGGCGGATAGCGTCCACTTCGATGCGCCGCACCTCGCCGGTGTGCTGGTAGTCGAAGCCGTTACGCACGCCCACCGGTTTGGCGATCACGAAGTTGCCGCTGATCAGCTGGATCGCCGCGTTGTGCATGGGCGAATTGGCCAGGCCCATGGAGAACAGGCCTTCCAGTTTGAGACGCAGCGCGCCCACCGCCGCCATTACCGCCTCCAGGGCGTGGCTGTCGGTGATGCGGGTGTGGTGCTCGAAGCGGCTCTCCAGGCCGGCGGCTTCCAGCCGCTGGCTGATTTGTGGCCGGGCGCCGTGCACCAGCACCAGTTTCACGCCCAGGGCGTTGAGCAGCGCCAGGTCATGCACCAGGGTCGGCAGGCGCGGGGTGTCCAGCACTTCGCCGCCGAGCAGCACCACGAAGGTGCGACCGCGATGGGCGTTGATATAGGGCGACGAATTACGGAACCAGTTGACCTGGTCGTTGGCGCTGGGGGTGCTGGGCACGGGATTCTCTGGGCTCGATGACATCAGGGGAGTATAGCCACCGCCGGGCGGTTGTCGCTAGGGAAGCTGCAAGCTACGGGCCCCGGGCCACAAGCAGACGTTGA